>JBDGTB010000037.1:0-79888 GCA_042217235.1 Haloferacaceae archaeon
ACGACGAGCTCGTCAAGGGGCCCAACATCGGCGACGTGCCGCTCAAAGAGCCGATGGACGCGACCCTCGGCGGCCCAGCGCTCCTCAAGATGGCGGACAACATCACGACCGACCACATCATCCCGGCGACACAGGAGGTGTCGATGTACCGGTCGAACGTGCCGAAGCTCTCGGAGTTCACCCTCAAGCGCGTCGACGAGACGTTCGCCGAGCGCGCCGCGGCGTCCGACGGCGGGTTCTTGGTGGCCGGCGAGAACTACGGCCAGGGCTCCTCGCGCGAACACGCGGCGCTGGCGCCGATGTACCTCGGGATCGAGGGCGTCCTCGCGCAGTCGTTCGCCCGCATCCACAAGGCGAACCTGATCAACTTCGGCATCCTCCCGCTCACCATCGACGCCGACGCCTACGAGCGCATCGACCAGGGCGACGACGTCGAGGTCGTCGACGACGTCGCGGCCGGCGTCAGGTCCGGCCGGGAGGCGTTCGCAGTCCGCGTGAACGACGAGTGGGAGACGACCGCCGAGCTCGACGCCTCGCCCCGCGAGCGGGAGATGCTCGCCGACGGCGGCAAGCTCCCCCACACGCGCAAGCGCCACGGGGGCGGCGACTCGGCTGGGCCCGCCGACGACTGACGGGGTCGGCGGTCGGCAGTCGGCGGGGGACCGACCCGACCCGAACCGGACCGGTGCAGTTGGCCCCGACCCGACCGGGGCTACGCAGGCCTGGCGGCGACGAACCGCTCGGGGATCTCCCGGCCGTCGAGGTAGTCGTTCGTGACCGACACGAGCGTCTCGATGATCCCGGAGCGCGCGTGGAACGTCGACCCCGCGATGTGCGGCGTCGTCACGACGTTCTCGAAGTCGTGGAGCCGGTGGTCCGGGGGGAGCGGCTCGGTCTCGAACACGTCGAGCCCCGCGCCGGCGATGGCGCCCGACGCCAGCGCGTCGACGAGCGCCGCGGTGTCGACGATAGGCCCGCGAGCGACGTTCACCAGGACCGCCGACGACCGCATCGCCTCGAACGCGTCGGCGTCCATCATCCCCCGCGTCTCGTCGGTGTGCTCGGCGCAGACGACGACCGCATCCGGCTTCGAGAGCGTCGTCTCGAGGTCGGTCAGCGTCGCGCCCGTGATCTCGGTGTCGATCTCGTGGACGTACGGGTCGTGCGTGTACACGTCGGCGTTGAAGCCGTCGAGGAGCCCCGCGAGCCGGGAACCCACGTTGCCGAAGCCGACGATGCCGACGGACGTCCCCGAGACGAGCCGGGCGTTCGGCACCTCGTCGCGCCACTTCCCGGCGTCGAGCGCCCGCTCGCCGATCGCGACGTTGCGCCGGACGGCGAGCAGGAGCGTCAGCCCCATCTCGGCGACGGAGCTCGCGTTCAGCCCCGGCGTGTACGTGACCGTGACGCCGTGTCGCTCGGCCGCCGCGAGGTCGAGCGTGTCGAGGCCGGTGCCGAACTTGCCGATGAACCGCAGCGAGTCGGCCTCGCGGAGGACCCGCTCCGTGACCGGCAGCCGCGAGGTCGTGTAGAGCATCTCCTTGCCCTCGAGGTCCTCGATCAGGGCGTCCTCGTCCGACGCACCGCCGACCTCGACGTCGACGGCGTCGCCGACCCCCTCGATCAGCGTCTCCTTGGGCTTGATGTCCCGGTCGAGAAGCGCCTCGAGCGGGCGACCGGTCCCGCTCATCGCCCCCTCCGCCTCCGCGGTCGTCGGTCGGTCGTCGAACGCTGCTGACGGGGGACGCGGCGGCCGTGCGGGCCGCGAGTGCGAACTGCTGGCACGATGGGGGGTACTGCCGACCCGACGGTCATATACTTTTCAGTACGCGACGGCCCCGGTCGGGTCGGCCGCCTCGGCGACGCCCGGACGGCACGACGGGCGCCCGCCCGACACACGCGCCGACCGTGGACCGGTGCGCCGTCGGACCTACGCCTCGCGGAGTGATTCGAGTTCGCCGACGTACCGGTAGTAGACGTCCCCGTGGAACAGCGGCCGTGCCGTCCGGCGCATCGTGACGCTGTTCACCGTGTCTCCCTCGACGTCGACCCCGACGGCGACCCGGCCCTTCGGGTGGCCGATCCGCACCTCGCCCGTCCCGGGACCGAGGATCTCGTTCGGGATCGTCCCCGGGAGCCGCGCCGCCGCACCCAGGCACATCGCACCGGTCATCGCGTAGGCGTGGTGGGGGTGCTGGTTCGACATGATCCGGCCGGTGACGTCGACCTCGCTGGCCTCGACGCGGTCGTCGATGGAGCAGTCGTAGGACTGTGGTTCGGAGACGATCTGCAGGAAGGGCACCTCCGGCGTCACGCGCGCGGCCGCCGCCGGGTCGTCGACGAGCCCCAGTCGGCGGGCCGCGTGCCCCCGGATACGCTCGATCCGGGCCATGAGGTCGTCGTCGGCCTCGATCGCGGCCGGGAGTTCGGTCCCCGAGAGCCCGAGGTCGGCCGCCCGGACGAACACGTTGGGGTTCGTGACCTCGACGATCGACGCCTCGACGGGGTCGCCGTCGGCGTCGAGCGTCTCAGTCGCCTCGCCGGTCGGGAGGGAACCGTCCGGCCCGGCGGGGTCGAGAAACGACGAGTCGATCCGCGCGCCCGCGCCGGGCACGCCGTCGATGGCGAACTCGCCGTAGACGTCCGGTTCGCCGTCGCGGACGGGGACGGTCTGGTCGACCGTCGTCCCGGTGTTGGTGTTGTAGAGCCGCAGCTCGGTCGCCGGCTCGGTCGCGGGGACCATCCCCTCGAGGAGCGCGTAGACGCCGATCGCGGCGGTGAGGTTGCCGCAGTTGGCGCCCCACGCGACCGTCGGCTCCTCGACCTCGACCTGGCCGAAGGTGTAGTCGACGTCGACCCCCTCGCGCCCGGACGGCTCGACGATCATCGCCTTGCTGGTGTGGGACTTCCCGCCGCCGATGCCGTCGACCTGGATGGGGTCCGGCGAGCCGAACAGTTCGACCAGTAGGGCGTCGCGCACGTCGCCGGCGGGCGGGAGCTGGTCCTCGCGGAGGAAGAGCCCGCGGCTCGTGCCGCCGCGGACGAGCGTCCCCTCGATCCGACCGAACGAGCTGGGGTTCGTGGACATGGGTGACCGCTACATACCCGCTGGAGGTGTTGAACGTGGCGGTCCGGGCGGCGAGGGCGACGGCGTGGACCGCGACGAGGGCGGCGACGCTCGCGACGGCGGCCACCTGCGGCGGCGTCGACCGAGACGACGAGCGTCACTCGACGACCGACGACGGCAGCCGCCACGGACCGCGACCGGCAGATCGTGGCAACTCATTTACTCGTGGCGAGCGTCGTCGGGGTATGCGCCGCCGCCGACTCCTCGCCGCGCTCGTGACGGCCCTCGCCGGGGGGACCGCGGGCTGCAACCGCACGGGTGAGCCGTCGCCGACGGGGACGGCGACGGCCCCGCCCACGACGACCGCGACGCCCACGACGACCGCGACGCCCACGCCGGCGGGGCCGCCGACGCACGCGACCGGCGAGCGGTTCGTCGTCGAGGGGGCGCCCCCCTTCGCGTACACGTTCCACGGATTCTCGGTGGCCGACAGCCTCGGACCGTTCGACCGGCGCCCCGACCAGGGCGTGTTCCTCGTCGCCGACGCGACCGTCGAGAACCGCGGCCGGCGCGAGGCGCCGGTGCCGGTCGAGGACGTCGCCCTCCGGGGGAACGTCCGGCTGTACGCGCGGATGGACGACACCGACGCGGCGGCGCGGGACGACCGGGTGGACCGGCCGCCGCTGACGAACACGGTCGCGTTCCCGGACAGGCCGGTCCGGGGCGTGCCCGCGTTCGACGCCCCGCGGGACCCGGCCAACCGGTACTACCTGCGGATCACCCCGCCCGGGCCGGCCGAGGAGCCGGTCCACCACGTCTCCGTCGACACGCTGGCGGCGCTCCCGTCGATGACGTAGCGGGCGCCGTCGCCGGGGCGGGCCGGGCCCGCGGCGTGTGCCCCGGGGACGTCGCCCGATCCCGAACGTTATCATACCGTGAGTGGTACGTCGCGCATGGATCGACGACGATACCTGACGCTCGGGGGGCTCGCGTTCGCCGGGCTGACCGCCGGCTGTTCGAGCGGCGGGGGGAGACGGAAACGACGACCACGTCGACGGCGACGCCCACCCCGACGCCCACGCCGACCGCGACGGCGACGCCCACCCCGACGCCCGCCCCGACGCCGAGCGTCCCGACACACGATCTCGGCGTCCCGTTCACCGTCGGCGAGGGAACGTCGGCGATCCGGTACGCGTTCGAGGCGTTCTACCGGGCGGCGGAGCTGGGGGACAGCATCAACGCCGAGACCCCGGACGGGACGTACCTGGTCGCCGTGCTCACGCTCGAAAACCCCCAGCGGACGGCGACGAGCTTCCCGGTCAGCAACGTCGTCGCGCGGGGGGACGGGACGATCCGGAAGATCGACCGGGACGGCACGGAGGCCATCGCGTCTGACAGCCGGATCGACGTCCCTCCGATCGGCTACAGTTCGGTCGTCGCGGGCGGCTCCCGGCGGGGCGCCGTCGCGTACGACCTCCCGGTCGAGGGGCGCTACCGGATCGAGATCACGCCGTCGGGAAAGCGCGACGCGACGCCACACGTCGTGCCGGTCGGCGACATCGGGGGGATCGAGGAGCTGAAGCGGTCCATCGTCGGCTGACCGCAGGGCGGACCGATGCCGGCCCGCCGCCGGCGGAGCCACCGCGCCACCGGGCGACGGGCCGGTCAGCCGTCCGTCGCGGCCCCCCGGAGCGTCGACGCGAGGCGGTCGACGGCCGCCGGGGTCGCGCGAGCGTAGTGTTTCGCGTAGGCGAGCGACCCGATCGCCCAGTTCACGTGCGTCGCCGAGACCGACGCTGGCGCCGACCCCTCCTCGAGCTCCGACCGGAGCCGCCGGACGCCGGACGCGAACTCCTCGCGAGCGGGGCGTGCGAGCGGGACCGTCACCGTCGCCGGCCCCGAGTCCCACGCCGCGGTCAGCGCCGTCTCGGCGCGACGTCGTTCGGTCTTGACCCGGGCGGCGTCCGCCGGTCGACCGTACTCGCCGTCCCGGATCGCCGCGGCGACCGCCGAGCGCGCCTCGACCCCCGCGAGCGCCGTCCCCGCGTTCGCGGCGGCGGTGGCGGGGTGGCCACGCTCGCGGGCCTCGTCCATCTCCCGCCGCCGCCGCTCGACGAGGTCCGACGCGACGTCGTAGAGGAACTGGGCCGGCGTGTTCTCCAGGTCCCGCTCGAACGGCGGCGTGCCGTCCCCGCCGGCGTCGCCGCCCGCGCGGTCGGCACGGGCCACGGCCGCGTCGAGCCGGTCGGCCGCCGCGACGACCGCCGCGCGTCGTGACGGCGCGCCGTCGCCGACGTACCGGTCGCGGAGCGCCGTCGCGTCGGCCAGCGCCGCGGCGGCGCGTTCGAGCCCCCCGACGAGGTCGCCGACCCGGAACACCGCGTCGGTGGGCTGGGCCGGGAAGGGCGACCCGCTCTCCAGCGGGTCGCGACACCGGTCGACGAGGCGCTCGACGCGCCGGTGGACGGCGAACGCGTCGACCGGGTCGCGCCCGCGGTACTCCCAGCCGTCGAGGAAGGCAGCGAGGTCGCTCCGGAGCCCGTCGCGCCGGTCCGCGACCGCCGCGCCGTCGGCGTCCCCGGTCGCGGCGCGGTAGACGCCGCGGAGCTTCGCCGCCTCGGCGCGCAGCCACCGCCAGGAGCGGAGGCGGTCGAGGGGTGGCTCCCCGGAGCGGTCCTCGGCCATCGACTCGACGACCCGGCGGCGCTGCTCGCGCAGCCTCGCCGTCACCACCCCGTTCGGGACGGACGGGTCCTCGGGAACCGCGTCGAGCAGGTCGCGGGTGCGCGTCCGGTGGCGCTCGACCATCGACGCCGGAACCGAGACGGGGAACGCCGTCGGGGGGCGGGGGGTCTCGGCCTCGACGGCCGCCGCGAGCGCCGACGCGTCGTACGACGGGGGGTCGTCGCCGCGGTCGAAGACGCCGGCACAGCCGGCGAGGGCGGCCAGGCCGGCGCCGCCGACCGCGAGCGCGCCCCGCCGCGAGAGCCGGGCGCCGCGGCGGTCCTCGCCCGTCACGAGCCACCCCCGCCCTCGCCGACGGCGCGACCCGGACCGCCACAGGAGCCACGCAGCCCCGTGCCGTGTCCGCTGAACCCGTCGCCCGCGAAGGGGAGCCGGACCGCGACGCCGACGGTGTCCCGGTCGCCCCGCTCGCAGGCGACGTCGGCGGGCTTGAGGTCGCGACAGAAGTTCGCCGTCACCGAGTCCGACCGCCGTCGGACGCCGACGAGCCGGAGGTCGTAACACGCCGGGATCGACCGCTGGTAGAGGTACACCGAGCGCGTCTCGAAGTCGGTCGCGCGGACGAACCGCGCGAGCGCCGTCGCCTGGGGCACGTCGGCGAAGGCGAAGGCCGAGAGCTCCTCCGGGCCGGTCAGGTGCGTGGACGCGCTCGGGGCGCCGACCCCGCCGGGGGTGGACTCGGTCGGGGTCGGCTCGTCCGCGTCGGACCGGCCGAAGAGGGCCACGCCATCCGCGTTCCGGACCTGCTTCAGTTCGTAGTCGGTGACGCGCCGGGCGTCGTCGGGGGCGGGCGTCGGCGAGGACGAGACGCTCGCCTCGCCGGAACAGCCCGCGAGCGCGGCGACCGCCGTGCTGACGGCTGCGTGGAGGGCACGCCGTCGGGACCAGTCGGGCATGTGCGTTCGGGCCTGATCGCTCGGACACGAAACTCTTCCGTCCGGGCGACGGGCGGGACGGGGCTACAGCTCGACGACCACCGTCCCGTCCTCGCGAACGTCGACGTCGTAGGTCGCGACGCGCGTGTCCGTGGTGGAGTTGTACCCCGTCTCCAGGTCGAACTCTAGGGCGTGCCACGGGCAGTTCACCGACGGTACGGCCGGGTTTATCCCCCCGCGGATGTCCTCGTCCTCGCTTTTCTCCGCCGCCGCGGGACAGTACCCCTCCTCGCGGAGTTCGCTGCTGAAAAAGCGGTCCTCGCCGGCGACGTGGAGCGGGAGTCGCTTGTGCGGACAGCGGTCGTGGATGCCGTACAGCTCGCCGTCGACGTTGAACACCGCGAACTCGACCCCGTCGACGGTCACTTTCCGCCCCTCGTTCTCGGGGAACTCCGCCAGCGTGCCGATCTCGTGGGTGGTCATCCGTCGTGTCCTCGCGTGTGTCAGGGGAGTCGGAGCAGTTCCTCGGCGTTTCCGTGCAGGATCCGCGACCGGAGCTCGTCGTCGACGGCCGCCGTGGTGTACAGCCACTCGGCCGGGTCGACGGTGACGTGGGGCCAGTCGGAGGTGTACATGAACATGCTCCCGGCCCGGCAGGCCGTCAACAGCGCGTCGACGTGGGCCGACCGGTCGACGTTCGGCAACGCGATCGGCTGGGTCGCCGCGTACGTGTTGTCGAACACGTACTCGCTCGGCATCCGGTCGAGCTCGCGTGCGTCCCGCCGGTACAGCCGCTCGCCGAGCGCCACGTCGTGGGGGTACGCCTGATAGAGCTCGTCGAGACGGTAGGCGACGTACGGGATCCAGAGCGTCCCGGCCTCCTGGAGCGACACCTGTAGGTCGGGGTACTCGTCGAACACGCCCGTCATGACCATGTTCGCGACGTTGCCGATCAGGGCCGACCCCCACTCCCCGAGCAGCCGCTCGGTGTAGGCGCGCGAGCTTTCCGTGAGCGACGTCCCGCCCATCTGGTCGCCGCTGGTCACGTGGAGGACAAGGTTCAGGTCGAGGTCGGTGAGCGCCTCGAAGATCGGGTCGTAGTCGACGTCCCCCCACTGCTTGTACAGGGTCAGCCAGTTCTGTGCGGCGACGAACCCCGGCTCGTCACCGACGCGGTGCAGCTCCTCGACGGCGAACTCGACGTCCCAGTTCGGCACCATGAGCGTCGCGTAGACGTCGTTTCCCACGTCGATCACGTTGTCAAGGAGGTAGTCGTTGTACGCCCGGGTGAGCGCGTTCGTCAACGTCGGGTAGTTCGACCGGACCAGCTCGAGGTTCGTCCCGGGCTGGACGACCGGCACGTCGATGGCGAGTTCGTCGCAGACCGCGCGGACCTCCTCGGCGTTCGCCGCGATGCCGTGCACGCGGTCGTGTGGCTCGGTGGTCGTCCGCGCCTTCGAGTACTTGACGGCCAACTGCCCGCGACCGAACGGCGGCGGACCGTGCTCCTCGAGGACGTCCCGGACGTAGGGGTCCTCGACGTACGGGTACAGCTTCTCCGTCGGGATGTGGAGGTGGAAGTCGGCGTCGATGATGTAGTCGTCGTAGGCCCGTTCGTCGACCACGAACTCGTCGAGCGCGCCGTGATCTGTCATACCGTCCCACGATGTGGGTCCGGCAGTGTTGATAAAACTACAGGCCGGCCGTCGAGGTCCCCGGTCGCGTCAGCCCGCGTGCAGGCCGTCGACGGCTACGAGGCCGACCGCGACGCGGGCGGCGGTTCGGACTCGAACAGGACGAGAAAGCAGCCGCCGGCGACGACGACGAAGCCGGCGGCGAGCCAGAACGCCGCGCGAAAGGAGAGCCGGTCGACGGCGCCGCCGACGAGCACGGGCCCGACGACCGCGCCGACCTGCCAGACGACGGACCTGAGCGACAGGCTGCCCGCGACCGCGTCGTAGTGTTCGCCCTCCGCGACGAACAGCGCCATGCTCGTCGGCACGCGCAGGCTGTCCGCGGCGCCGAGGACACCGTAGGCGGCGAACAGCCAGAAGAAGGCCGGCCCGATCCGGACCCGGCGGCCGACGCCGACGAGGGTGACGGGATCGAACAGCGTCGCCGCGCTCCCCGCGAGCGGGACGAGCGCCGTCCCGAGCGCGTAGCCGAGCGCCCCCGCGAACACGAACCACTGGCGCCCGCCGACGCGGTCGGTCGCCCGACCGACGTACCCCTGAGCGACGCCCTTGGTGAGCTTCCCCCCGGCGAGGATCCCGCCGATGAGGATCGAGGGCATGCCGAACGCCGTGTGCGCGTATATCGGGAGGAAGAGCACGACGGCCATCTTCCCGAAGCTGAAGGCAAAGCGGAAGGCGACGAGCGCGACGACCGCTCGCCGCCGGAGCAGTCGCAGGAACGTCTCGGCGCCGGTCGCGTCGTCGGGGTCGGCCCGGGTGCCCGGGTCGTCGCGGACGAAGGCGACGACCGCGGCCGTGGAGGCGAGCGCGACCGCGGTCAGGACGGCGTAGGTCGCCTCGAACCCGTACAGGAAGAGCAGCCCGCCGCCGACGAGGTCGCCGAGCAGGCTCGCCACCGACCGCACCTGGTTGTACGTCCCGATCCAGCGGCCGCGGGCGGCCTCGGGGGCGACCTCGCCGATCACGGACAGCCCCGTGACCCAGAGGAGGAGCGCACCGACCCCCTGGAGCCCGCGGAGGACGACGACCGCCGCGACCGAGTCCGCGAACGCGAAGCCGACGAGAGTCACGACGGTGACGGCGAGGCCGGCGAGCAGGTAGTGACGCGAGTTCCCCAGGTCGATCTTGCGCCCGACCGGCAGGACCAACACGAGCCGGACGGCGGCGTAGGCGGCGCCGAACAGCCCCGCGACGACCCCCGAGACGTCGAACAGCTCCACGTAGAGCGCGAGCGCGATGACGATCGTCGCGTAGGACATCCCGCTGACGAACCGCACCGACGCGAGCGCGGCGAACTCCGGGTCCCGAAAGAGGGCGAACGGGCTCCCGTCGGACGCGGACGTCGCTGGTGCCATCGCTGGGGGGCGGGTTCCGAAGTCCGTCGGGAGCGAGCCGTATGAACGGTCGCCTTGCGGGGCATTTGGCCGGGTCGCCGGCGAGCCATGCCCCCGCCGGGGCGAACGACGGGTCGCGAGTCCACGGGGGTTATGTGTGAGAAGCCCGAACACGCATCCGGACTCGACGAATGTCCGGTAAGGAGTGGGAACCCGGGAACGTGTTCGACGTCTTCGGCGACGAGATCGCGCGCCGCGTCATCGTCGTCGCCAGCCAGGGCCCCATCTCGGCCGACGACCTCGCCGAGCGGATGAACGCGTCGCTGCCGACCATCTACCGGCGCGTGAACGCGCTGGTCGAGTACGACCTCCTCAGCGAGGGGCAGGCGATCGACGGCGAGGGGAACCACTACAAGACGTTCGAGACCGCGCTCCAGCGCGTCTCCTTCGAGGTGACCGAGAGCGGGTACGACGTCGCCGTCGAGATGGACCGTGGTCTCGCCGACCAGTTCCAGCGGTTCTGGGCCGACCTGGACGACGGCTCGGCCGAACTGTCGTTCACTGTCGACGAGGAGCTGACCGAGCCAGGCGACGGCACCCACCATGGCTGAACCGCCGGAGCTGTGGGCGTTCGCGGTGGCCAACTTCGTCATCTTCGGCTTCGGCGCGGTGCTCACCGCGATCAGCTTCGTGGCGTACCAGCGGAGCGGCCGGCAGGCGACCTTCCGCGTCTCGACGCTCGGGTTCGCGTTCGTCACCGCCGGCGGCGTGGTCGAGCCGGTGTACGAGTTCGGCCTCAAGGGTGACTACCACCTGGGCGGCCGGGAACTGCTCGCGGTCCAGGCGGTCGAGGGGGTGCTGATCGGGGCCGGGCTGGCCCTCCTCTTTTACTCCATCTACCGGTACAACACGGCGCCGCCGGCCGAACCGGCGTAGGCGAATGTGCGGTCGCCACGCTACCGCTCCACCGGGGGCGACCCCCGCCGCGGCGTTCCGTGCGGGTCGCTCCGCCAGTTTCAGACCCCGAAACCGTGCGCGTGGCTGAAAGGTGTCGCGGCCGACCGTCGACCCGACGATGAGTCTTCTCCAGGCGATCAAACGGACCGTCGGGATGGAGTCGACCGAGGCCGAAGCCGAGTGGGAGTGCCAGGCGTGTGGGAACGTGTTCAGCACGCACAGCGAGGAGAGCCACTTCGCGACCTGCCGGGAGTGCGGGTCGGGGGAAGTCGAGCGGGTCGACTGAGCGGCGCCGACGAGCGGTCGCCGCGCGCCGGAGTCGGGACGAAGCTTCATGGCGACGCTCGCCGTCGGTCGGGGTCGTGACACGCATTCCCGAGGCCGTCGTCGGCGAGGCCTACGCGAACAGTCGGGCGTGGGACGTCCTCGCGGACCTCGTCGAGGTGGGCGACCGGATGGCGGGACAGGAGGGGGAGAAGCGCGGCGCGCGCGTCGTCGCCGACACCATGTCGTACGCCCGCGACGTGCGAATCGAGCCCTTCGGCGTCGACGGCTGGTGGCGCGGGTCGAGCGCCGTGGCGGTCGGGGAGCCACACGACCGCGCGTTCGACCGGGACCACGAGGTGCTCGCGCTGCCGGGGACGGTCGCGGGGACCGTGGAGGCGGAGCTGGTCGACGTGGGGTACGGCCTCCCCGAGCGGATCGGCCCGGAGGTCGACGGCAAGGTCGTGCTGGCCCGGACGGACGTCCCCGACGACCACGACCGGTGGGTCCACCGGCTGGAGACCTACGCCGCGGCGGTCCGGAACGGGGCGGTGGGCTTCCTCCTCCGCAACCACGTCCCGGGCGCGCTCCCGCCGACCGGCGAGGTCGGCTGGGGGCGCCGCCCGTCGCCGGCCCCCGCGGCGGGCGTCTCGGCCGAACTCGGCGCGCGGCTCGCCCGCTACGCCGCCGAGGGCGCCCCGACGGTCCGCCTCTCGGTCGACTGCCGGACGGAGCCGTCCACGTCGGTCAACGTCGAGGGCGTCGTCGGTCCGGCGACGGAGCGGGAGGTGCTCGTCACGGCCCACGTCGACGCACACGACATCGCGGACGGGGCCCGCGACAACGGCGTCGGCTGTGCGCTGGTCGTCGAGATCGGTCGCCTGCTCGCCCGGATCGAGGACGACCTCGAGACCCGGGTCCGACTCGTGACGTTCGGGTCCGAGGAGGTCGGCCTTCTCGGGGCGGAACACCTCGCGGCGACCCGGGACGTGGAAGGGATCGCGTGCGTGCTGAACGTCGACGGCGCGGGGGAGTCCCGGACGCCGAGCGTCCGGACGTACGGCTACGACGGCGTGGCGGCCGCGTTCGAGGCCGTGGCCGACGACCTCGACGTGCCGCTCGAACGGCGGGCGGTCCACAGCCCCCACACCGACGCGTGGCCGTTCGCGGTGCGGGGCGTCCCCGCCGTCACCGCCGGGTCGCGGACCGAGGGCGACGGCCGGGGCTGGGGACACACCCACGCGGACACGCTCGAGAAGATCGACAGCCGCGACCTGCGCGACCTGGCGGTCGTGTACGCGAGCGTCGCCGCGGCGCTCGCGAACGGCGACCACGGCGTCGCACACGCCGACCCGGCGGCGTATCGGGACGCCGTCCCGGCGCACGTCGAGCGCGAGCTGTCGTTTTTCGACCGGTGGGAGCGGTGAGCGGCGACGCCGGTCGACCGGGCGGCCGAGGGCGTCGGGGACGGCCGCCGTCGGCGCGCGGCCGCCCGCCGTCAGTTGTTAGTCGGGGGCGCCCCTCGTCCCAGCCGCCATGACGCCACCGGGAGACACCTCGTTCGAACGGCTGACCGAACCGCCCGCCCGGTCACCGACGCTCGTCGAAGGCCTGCCGGGGCTCGGGATGGTCGCCTCGATCGCCGTCGACCAGGTGACCGACCAGCTCGGGCTCGACCACCACGGGAACCTCCACCTGGAGGACCTGCCGCCGACGGCGTCGTTCGCCGACGGGCTCGTCCGCGACCCGATCCGGGTGTACGCCGGCGCCGACCCGGACGTCATCACGCTCCAGAGCGACGTGCCGATCCCGCCGGAGTCGTTCGACTCGCTGTCGAGCTGCGTGCTCGACGACCTCGCCGCGGAGTTCGACCGGGCGATATTCGTCGCGGGCGCGCCGGCGCGGTCGGAGGACCAGCGCGGCGAGATCGTCGGCGTCGCCACGACGCCGGCGATGCGCGACGACGTCGCCGACGCCGGCATCGACGTCGCCGAGTCCTCGGGCGCCGTCGGCGGCGTGACGGGGGCACTCGCGAAGCGCTGCTACGACGCGGACGTCCCCGCGGCCGTGCTCGTCGTCCACGCCAACCCCTACGTCCCCGACCCGGGCGCGGCGCGGACGCTTGTCGAGGAGGCGCTGGAGCCGCTGGTCGAGTTCGACATCGACACCGCGGAGCTCCGCGAACAGGCCGAGCAGATCCAACAGCAGAAACAGCGGATCGCAAAGCAGCTCCAGCAGCTCCAGCAGGGCGAGTCCGGGCAGGGCGGGAGCCCGCGGCCGATGTACCAGTAGCGGCCGCCCGCCGGCGCGACCGGACGGCCCGGCTGTCGTCGTCGAGCGGGCGGTGAGCACGCCGCGCTGTCCGTCGCCGTCGGCGCCGTCGCCGAGACGCTCGCGGGGGAACCGACCGCGAGGGGGCGATACACGACCGGGTCGTCAGTCCGACCGACTGCGGGGCGACGGGTCGGCCTGACCGGGTGCCCCGGGCGCCCTCGATCGCCGTCCGCTCTCCCGGCCGGTCACTCGCGGTAGGGCACGCTCAGGTTCCGGACCGGGGTGCCACAGTCCGGACACTCCATCGGCGACGAGGAACTGCGCAGCCGTCGGCCACAGCCGAGACACTCGTACCGGTCGAGACCGCCGTCGCGGACGCCGTCGGGTTCGACGCCGTGCATGACAGACGGGAACGTCCCTCCGGGATTCAAACTTTCGTACATTGTGAATATGTGGACGCGAGTCCCGTATCCTGGCAAAATATGCGACAGATGATGACGTTCATTCATCTCGTGAGGAGAGGGGCGGGCCGGCCGGACCGACACCGGGACCCCCGCCCGTGGCGTCAGAGCTATGTCCCGCCGCCGAGTCGCCGCCGACGATGACCAGGAGACGCCCCCACGTTCGCCCGACCCGTCGACCGCGTGCGCCGCCGGCGGTGGCGCCGGTGACGGCAGCCGGGAACAGCCACGCCAGCCGCGGTCGACGCGGGAGGGACCGGTGACCGACGACGCCCCGACCGGCGGCGACCGCGTCTGTGACGCGCTGGTCGACGCCGGCGTCGAGACGGTCGTCGGGCTCCCCGGCACCCAGACGCTCCCGTTCGACGTCGCCGTCGACGCGGCCGACGACCTCGCGTACGTCATGGCGCGCGACGAGTCCGCGATCCCCCACATCGCGTGGGGGCACTACGAGGCCGGCGGCGGCCTCGCCGCGACCGTGACGGTGCCGGGGCCGGGCGACACGAACGCGATGCACGGGCTGAAAAACGCCCTGGAGGACTGCGTGCCGGTCGTCCACGTCTCGCCCGACGTGCCGGCGAGCCAGCGGGGTGACGGCCCGATCCACGAGATCCCGGCGGACACGTTCGACAACGCCGTGCGAACCAACCTGACGGTCACGACGCCCGACGAGGTGCCCGCGGCGGTCGCGCGGGGGCTCCGGGACGCGACGACGCCGCCGTACGGACCGGTCCGGCTCGGGGTCGCGAGCGACGTGCTCGCCGGGGCCTGCGACGCCTCGGCCGTGACCTACCCGGACGCGACGCCGACGGTGGCGAACGGGGACGCGCTCGCCCGCGCCGGCGACGCCCTCGCGAGCGCCGAGCGGCCGGTCGTCTACGTCGGCGGCGGCGCCCGCCGCACGCCCGACCGCGGGGCCGTCCGCGACCTCGTCGCGGACCTGAACCTCCCGTTCGTCGCCTCCTACAAGGGCAAGGGCGTGGTGCCGGACGACGACCCACGGGCCCTCGGCGTGACCGGTTCGCACACCCCCGCGTCGACCCGCCGTGCGCTCGCCGCCGCGGACCTCGTGGTCGCGCTCGGCACCGACTTCGACGGCGTCGCGACCGACCACTGGGAGCTCCCGATGGGCGACCGGCTGGTCCACGTCAATCTTGACCCGGCCGACCTCGCACACCCCTACGAGGTCGACGTGGGCGTGGTCGGGGACGCGGGCGCCGCCGCGCGGACGCTCCGGGACGCGGCGGCCGACGCCGGCGGCTGGGACGGCCGGGCCGTCGCGGGTGCCGTCCGCGAGGAGTACGAGGCCCACCTGCACGCGCGGGACCTGCTCGCCGACCGGACCCCGATCCCGACCCCGGCGGCGCTCCGCGCGCTCCGGGAGACGATCCCGCGCGAGGCGGCGGTCACCACCGACGTCGGCGGCTTCCGGCTGTGGGCCAAGCAGGTGTTCGACGCCTACGGCCCCGAGCGATACGTCACCGCCGGGTCGTGGGCGGGGATGGGCGTCGGCCTGCCCGCGGCCGTCGGCGCCGCGGTCGCCGACCCCGAGCGACCGGTCGCCTGCCTCACGGGCGACGGCGGCCTGCTGATGTGCCTCCAGGAGCTGCACACCGCCGCGGAGTACGACCTGGACCTCGCCGTCTTCGTCTTCGACAACGCCGACTACGGCGTCATCAGCAAGTCCGGACAGATCCCGGCGGGCGGCCCGCAGTTCGGCTGGGAGTCGCCCGACTTCGCCGCCATCGCCGAGGGGTTCGGCGTCGAGGGGGTCCGGGCGACGGCGCTCGACGACCTGCGCGAGGCCGCGACGGCCGCCGTCGACGCCGACGGACCCGTCCTCGTGAACGTGGTGGTCGACCCGGACGAGCCGACCGCCGCCGCGGTCGGCGACTACGAGAGCGAGCTGGCCTGGTAGCGGGGGTCCGCGCCCCGACCGCCCGGGTCGGCGATCGGGTTCAAGACCCACCCCGCCCTGCCCCAGGTCGTGCACCACGTCGTCGTTCCGGACTACCGGATGGTCGACCCCGAGACGTACCGCCGCGTCCTCGACGGAGTGGCGACCGTCGAGGTCGTCGAGATGTCCGCCGTCGCGGACCTGGTCGCGGCCGGCGCGGACGCCGACGCCGTCGTCCTCGACGTCGGCCTCCCCTTCCCGGCCGCGGCCGCCGAGGAGCTGTCACACCTCCGGGCGGTCGCGCGGTCGTCGGTCGGCGTCGCCGGCATCGACGTCGAGGCGGCGGCCGACGCGGGGATCGCCGTGTTGCACGCCCCCGAGTACTGCCGCGACGAGGTGGCGACGCACACGCTCGCGCTGTTTCTCGCCTGCGTCCGCGCCGTCCCCGAGTACGACCGCGCCGTCCGCGCCGGCGACTGGCCGCGCACGCCGCCGTCGCGGGCGCTCCACCGCCTCGCCGGCGACACGGTCGGGCTCGTCGCCTACGGCCGGATCGCGCGGAGCGTCCGCGAGCGCCTCCGCGGGTTCGGCGTCGACGTCGTCGCCCACGACCCGTACGTGAGCGCCGCGGCGATGGCCGACGACGGCGTCGAGCGCGTCGACCGCGCGGAGCTTTTCGCCCGCGCCGACCACGTCTCCGTCCACGCCCCGGACACCACCGAGACCCGAGGGCTCGTCGGCGCCGACGCGCTCGCCGCCCTCCCGGAGCGTGGCGTCCTCGTCAACACCGGGCGGGGGCACGTCGTCGACGAGTCGGCGCTCGCCGACGCGCTCCGGGGCGGCGAGATCGCGTGTGCGGGCCTCGACGTGTTCGAGGAGGAACCGCTCCCCGAGGACTCGCCGCTGCGCGGCCGGGACGACGTGGTGTTTACCCCACACGCGGCGTGGTACTCCGAGGAGTCCCGCGACGAGGTCAACGAGACGGTCGCGACGGACCTCCGCCGGGTGCTGACCGGCGCGGATCCGAAGTACGCGGCCGACGACGAGTGGCTCTAGGGCCGCCGAAGCGGCCTCAGAGGTACGTCTCCCGCATCGTCCGCGCGAGCAGCCCGTCGCGCCGGAGGGCGATCTGGACGACGACGAACGGCTCGTTCGCCGGGCGAAGTACGAACACCGCCCGCTCGCCGGGGCCGCGCTCGTCGGTCACGCGCCGGAGGAGCGGCTCGATCGGCCGCCGGCCGCGCCGGAACTCCGCGAACAGGTCCCGGCCCGGCGGCGACGCGAACGTGTACACGGCGCCGTTCGGGTCGCCGTCCGTGTTCCGCGTCACCCGGGCGTTCAGCCCGTCGCCGGCCCGCTCGGCCGCACGGAACGTCTCGCGGGCGACCTCGTAGAGGTCGGTGACGCCGTCGGCGAACGCGAACGTCGTCTCCCGGACCGGCGACACGTCGACGGCCCGCGCGCCCCCGTCCGCCCACGCGAGCGTGGCGTCGACCAGCCACCCCGCCGCGAGGTCGTGGTCGGCCTCGACACGGACGTCCGTCGGCTCGCAGTCGGCGGCGTCGACGAACGGCCGTCGACCGTCCGCGAGCGGCGGGTACACCCGGAAGCGTCCGCTCGCCGGCGTCGAGTCGGTCGACGCGGTCGACCCCTCGCGGTCCATGCCCGGTGGTGGGGCCCCGACGCACATGCGGGCATCGCCTTCGCGGTCGCCGGGGAAGGGGAGGAACGGCCGTCCGGCCGCCGTCGCGGCCCGGCGCCCCACGTCGCGACCGGTCCCCGCCCGGGCCGCCCGGTCACCGGGGCTACCGGGACGCGTCGTCCGCGGCACGCGCGGCCAGCGAGTCCACCTCCGCCCGCGTGGCGACGAGCTGGTCCCCCTCGACGGTCCGTCCGACCGCCTCGGCCGCGACGCCGACCGCGAGGGCGTCGGCCAGGTCGTCGCCCCGGAGGCGAGCGGTCAGGTAGCCGCCGACGAAGGCGTCGCCGCTCCCCGTCGGGTCGACCGTCTCCGTCTCGACGGCGTCCTGCTCGTGGACCTCGCCCTCCCGCAGCCCGATCGCCCCGCGCGTGCCCCGCCGGAGGACGACCGTCCCGCAGTCGTACTCGGCCTGGAGGCCGTTGACGATCTTGACCGGGCGGTCGCCCGTGTCGAGCACCTCGACGGCGTCGTCCTCGTCGACGACGAGCACGTCCACGAGCGGCAGGAGGGCCTCGTAGGTCTCGCGAGCGCGCTCCGCGCTCCAGAGCTGCGGTCGGTAGGCCGGGTCGAACACCGTCGTCGTCCCCGCCTCGCGGGCCGTCTCCAGCAGTGTCCCCGTCGTCTCGCGGAGTCGGTCGGAGAGCGCCGGCGTGACTCCGCTCACGTAGCACGCGTTCGCGTCCCGGACCACGTCCAGCGGCAGCTCCCCCGGCGTCACCGTCGTGACCGCGGACCCGGCCCGGTCGTAGCGCACCTCGTTCCCCCGCGGGGAGCTCCCGCGTTCGAGGTAGTAGGTGCCGAGGCGGTACTCGTCGGGGTCGGCCCACACCGCGCCCGTCCGGACGCCGCTCCCCCTGAGCTCGCGGGTGACTCGCCGCCCGAGCGGCGAGTTCGGGAGCTTCGACAGCCACGCGGCCTCCGCGCCGAGCTGAGCGGCCGCGACG
Organism: Haloferacaceae archaeon; assembly: GCA_042217235.1. GTDB lineage: Archaea > Halobacteriota > Halobacteria > Halobacteriales > Haloferacaceae > A07HB70. The sequence goes on from JBDGTB010000037.1 coordinate 18,215, forward strand.
GCGACGTTGCTCTCCGCGCCGCCGACGTACGCGTCGAACGAGCGTGCGGCCGCGAGCCGCTCGCCCGGCGGCGGCGACAGCCGCAGCATCGCCTCACCGAACGTCACGAGGTCCGTCATGGCGTCCCGTTCGACGGACGATCACATAAGTCGCGGGGGCGAGTTCGTCGGCGCGAGTTCCCGGGGGCGAGCGGCAAAGCGCCAGGGCGACGGGTCGCGGGGGGGCCTAGTGGCGCTTGCTCCGGGCCTCCCGCACCTCGGCGCCGTCGCGCACCCGGTCCTCGCAGGAGGGGCAGACGCGGGGACTGTCCATTCCGTTGGGGGCGAACACGCGAACGTACGCCTCCGTGACGAAGGAGCCGCAGTTCTGACAGTCGGGCATCGGGCGGGAAAAAGACGGTCCGCGATTTAAAGGTTCGCCCGACCCCCGCGCCTCGCTCGTCGGGCGGAGCGGCGGGCGCAGGCGGGGATCACCCCTCCCGACGGCGGTCGCCGTGGCCGGGGTAGTCCCGCTCGAAGCGGGCGGCGAGTTCGTCGGCGTCGACGGCGACGACCGTGGGGCGGCCGTGCGGGCAGGCGTAGGGGTTCTCGCAGTCGTCGAGCGCGTCGAGCAGGTCGAGCACGGAGCCCTCGGTGAGCGACGTGTTGCCCGTCACGGAGGGGTAACACGCGAGGTCGGCGAGCAGGTCGTCGGCGACGGCCTCGACGGTCCGGTCGTCCGACCCGTCGGCGGTCGTGTCGGCGAGGGCGTCCCGCAGCAGTTCCGGGTCGAGCGTGGCGTCGAAGACGGCCGGGACGCCCCGCACCGCGACCGTCCGCTCGCCGGTCCGCTCGGCGCGGAAGCCGAGCGCCGCGAGCGCGTCCGCGTTCGCCTCGAACAGCGCCGCCTCCCGCGCGGTCAGCTCCAGCTCCACGGGGTCCGCGAGCGTCTGGGTCGGCGGGCCGCCGTCGACGGCCGCCCGGAGGCGCTCGTAGTTCACCCGCTCGTCGGCCGCGTGCTGGTCGACCAGCACCATGCCGTCGGGCGTCTCGGCCACGACGTACGTCCCGTGGAGCTGACCGAGCACCCGCATCCGCGGCAGGGCGTCGAACGAGCGCACCCCCGCCGCGCTCCCGTCCAGCGTCCGCTGGCTCGTGGGCGCGAGCGTCCGGCCGGACGGGCGGCCGTCCGTCGCGTCCGGGTCGTCGCCGTCCGTCGCGTCCGGGTCGTCGCCGTCCGTCGCGTCCGGGTCGGCCCAGGCGTCGAGCGCCGCGTCCGTCGCGTCGCCGGCGTGGCGCGGCTCCGTCACCCCCGGCTCCGTCGCCTCGGTCGCCCCCGGCCCCGACGGCCCCTCGCGCTGGAACCGCCGCGGCGTCGGGCACCCGGAGGAGGGGGCCTCGCCGACCGACGCGTCGCCGGCTCCCGAAACCGGTGGCGATCCGCTCGCGTCCCCCGTCGGTTCGCCGACGGGATCGGCATCCCCGGCACCGTCGTCGGCAGGTTCGGCCTCGCCGACGCCTCCACCGACGGACTCGGCCTCATCGGCACCGTCGTCGGTATCGGCCGACTGGGCGTCGTCCGTCCCCGACCCGTCGACCGGCGTCGGCGTCCGGTCGCGGCGGGTGCGCGTCCGCTCCCGGGCCGCCGCCTCGTCGAGCACGGCCGCCTCGTCCGGTGCCTCCGGCTCGACGGCCGCCTCGTCCGGCGCGCCCCGACCTCGCGGCGCCGTCGACCGGACGAGCCCGTGGTCGAGCAGCGCCTCGCGGACCGCCCCCTCGACGGCGGCGCGGACCGCCGCCTCGTCGTCGAACCGGACGTCGGTCTTGCGCGGGTGGACGTTCACGTCCACCGCGTCGGGCGGGACGTCGACGAACAGCACCGCGAACGGGTAGCGGTCGCTCGCGAGCTGGCCGCCGTACGCCGCGACGGTCGCCTCGCGGAGCGCCGACGCGGGGACGTACCGCCCGTCGACGAAGGTGGCGAGGTAGTCCCGGCTGCTCCGGGTCGTCTCCGGGTGCGAGACCAGCCCCTCGACGTCGACCCCGTCCCGGCCGCCGTCGACCTCGACCATGGCCTCGGCCACCTCGCGGCCGTAGACCGCGAGCACCGCCGCCCGGCGGTCGCCCCGCCCGGGCGTTGCGAACGTCTCGCGGCCGTCGTGCTCCAGCGAGACCGCCACGTCGGGGTTGGCGAGGGCGTACTGCGTGACGACCGTGTTGACGCGGTCGAACTCCGTCGCCGGCGTCTTGAGGAACTTCCGGCGGGCGGGCGTGTTGTAAAACAGGTCCTCGACCTCGACGACCGTCCCGGGCGGGCAGCCGACCGGCCGCACCTCGCCGGCCTCGCCGCCCTCGACGACGATCTCGTGGCCCCGGTCGGCGTCCGGGGGGCGCGAGCGGATCGTCAGCCGCGACACCGCACCGACGGTGTGGAGTGCCTCGCCCCGGAAGCCGAGGGTCCCGACCCCGGCCTCCAGGTCCGCCACGTCGTCGATCTTGCTCGTCGTGTGCTCCTCGACCGCGACCGCGAGCTCGTCGGCGGTCATCCCGTGGCCGTCGTCGCGCACGCGGACCAGCTCGGTGCCGTCGCCCTCGACCGCGACCGCGACCCGACCGGCGCCGGCGTCGAGCGCGTTCTCGACGAGCTCCTTGACCACGGAGGCCGGGCGCTCGACGACCTCGCCGGCCGCGATCTGCCGGATCGTCCGGTCGTCGAGGCGGGTGATCCCGGACGAGCCCTCGTCGCTCATCGGTCGCGGGGTTTCGGCTTCGTGGCCTTGAGTGTGCCGTCCGACGAGAAGGAGGGGCACCCGTCGTCGTACCCACCTCGAAAGCCCGGGACTGTCGAGGTGGGCCGCAGAACCGGGACGTTCTCCCGTCTACGCCACCCGGTTTTTCAGCTCCTCGCCGGCGTCGAACCGCCGCAGGTTCTCCGTCACCAGCTCCGCGATGTCGAGGTGATAGCGGTTCGTCGCGGAGCCCTTGTGCGGCGAGATCATCACGTCCTCCATGTCCCACAGCGGCGAGTCCTCGGGCAGTGGCTCCTCCTCGAACACGTCGAGGCCGGCGCCGGCGATCTCGTCGCCCTGGAGCGCCGCGACGAGCGCCGACTCGTCGACGACCGGGCCGCGGCCGACGTTGATCACGTAGGCGTCCTCGCGCATGACCGCGAACTCCTCGTCGCTCAACATCCCCTCGGTCGCCGGCGTGTGCGGGACCGCGAGCGCGACGAAGCGGGCGTCCGCGATGGCGTCGTGGAGGTCGTCGGGGTGGTACACCTCCTCGACGCCGGGCACCGGCTCGGGGTCGCGGCGGACGCCGACCACGTCCATCCCGAGGGCGTCGGCGCGCTGGGCTATCCCGGCGCCGATCGTCCCGAGCCCGACCACGCAGCAGCGCTCGTTCTCGACGGTGAACGGGCGCTCGTACTCCGGCTCGTACCAGTCGGTCTCGTACTGGTGGTCGCGGTAGATGTGGAGGATGCGAGCGAGCGATACCATGAATCCGACCGCCATCTCGCCGACGGTGGCGGCGTGGATGCCCGTGCTGTTCGTGAGCGGGACGCCCGCGGCCTCGTAGGCCGCGGTGTCGAACTCGTCGTAGCCGGCCCGCGCACAGTGGACCCACGCGGCGTCGAGATACTCCGGCCGTGGCACGTAGGAGACGACCGCGTCGGTCGGCCCGTAGCTCTCCCCGTCGCCGACGAGCTCGGCCGGGATCGGGAGGTCGTCGAACGCCGCGACGAACGCCTCCTTCGGAATGACGTTCTCGACCGATTCGTGCACGGAGAGCCGCTCGATCGCCGGTCGATCGCTCATGTGCCGCCAACACCCCCGTCCGGGTTTAACGTTTCGACGAATCGGTAACGAAAGTTCACAAACGCACATGAATTTCGCTGAAGATAGTTTTACACTCCTCCGTTACACAGGGGGAGACACTCCGGAGCCATTTATGAACGTAACCGAAGCCATCGCGGAGATCATGCGTGCGGAGGGCGTCGATTATCTGTTCGGGTTCCCCTCGAACCCCCTGTTCGACACGGGAGCGGCCGAGGACGCCGGCATCGAGACGGTCGTCGTCCGTCAGGAGCGCACCGGCGCGCACATGGCCGACGCCGTCAGCCGGGTGACCTCGGGCGACGAGATCGGCGTGTTCGCCTGTCAGCACGGCCCCGGAACCGAGAACAGCTTCGGCGGGGTCGCCCAGGCGTACGGCGAGTCGGCGCCGATCGTCGCCTTCCCCGCGGGCTACGACCGCGCGAAGACGGACGTCGACCCGAAGTTCAACTCGCTGGTGAACTACCAGCAGATCACCAAGTCCTGCGAGCAGCTCACGGACCCCGAGGCGGTCGTCGAGACCGTCCGGCGCGCGTTCAGCGCGGCGCGCAACGGGCGCCAGCGGCCGGCGCTCGTCGAGGTGCCGAAGGACGTGTTCTACGAGGAGGTCGACGACTTCGAGTACGAGCCGACCAGCGGCTCGCGGGTCGGGCCGGACCCCGACGTCGTCCCCGAGGTCGTCGACGAGCTGCTCGCGGCCGACGACCCGGTGATCTTCGCCGGACAGGGCGTCCACTACGCGAAGGCCTGGGAGCCGCTCCGGGAGCTCGCCGAGCTGCTGGAGGCGCCGGTCGGCACCAGCCTCAACGGCAAGAGCGCATTCCCCGAGGACCACCGCCTCGCGCTCGGCGCGGGCTCGAAGTCCGAGACGGGCGAACTCGCACACTTCCTCGACGAGACGGACTGCCTGTTCGGCGTCGGCTGTAGCTTCACCTCGACGGCCTACGGGATCACCGTCCCGACGGACAACACGATCATCCACTCGACGCTCGACTCGACGGACGTCGACAAGGACGTCGACTCCGACCTCGCGCTGCTCGGCGACGCGAAGCTCTGCCTGGAGGCGATAGTCGAGGAGGTCGAGCGCCGGCTCGACGGCCCCCGCGGGCGCGAGGAGGACGTCGTCGCCGAGATCGAAGCCGCCCGCGAGGCGTGGCTCGACGACTGGCGGCCGAAGCTCGAGTCCGACGAGGTCCCGATCAACCCCTACCGGGTGATAAACGAGCTGAACGAGGTCGTCGACTCCGACGAGGCGATCATCACCCACGACGCCGGCAACGCGCGTGACTTCCTCGCGCCGTTCTGGGAGTCCACCGAGCCGCTCGGCTACATCGGCTGGGGGAAGACGACCCAGCTGGGCTACGGGCTCGGGCTGGCGATGGGCGCGAAGCTCGCCCACCCGGAGAAGGTGTGCATCAACGTCTGGGGCGACGGCGCCATCGGGATGACCGGCCTCGACTTCGAGACCGCCGTCCGCAAGGACATCCCGATCCTCTCGATCCTCCTGAACAACTACGAGATGGCCGCCTACGACACGCCGTTCTCCGGCGAGTGGGCCGGCGTCATGGAGTCGCTCGGCGGCTACACCGAGCGCGTCGAGGACCCCGACGAGGTCGCGGCCGCCATCCAGCGCGGCGTCGAGAAGACCGAGGAGGGCACGCCCGTCCTGCTGGAGTTCATCACCAGCAAGGAGACCGAGCTCTCGCGGCCGGACCTCGACTGACGCGGCCGCGAGCGGCCTGTCCACCGTTCCCCGCCCCGGGCGACCCACCGGACCGTCCCCGTTTGATGAGATAATACATCCTAATACAAGCTATTCAACATCCACAGAAGGTTTAACCTCTTCAGCAGGTTCCGTTCGCGTATGCAGACGAGCACCACGACGTGGGGCGACCCGACCCGGTGTCCCTTCTGCGAGGAGGGGCTCGCCGACGGCGGCGCCGGCTTCATGGACCACATCGACGACCGACCCGACTGTCAGGACGGCTTCGAGCAGTGGCGCGGTCGCGTCCGCGAGGACATGACCGGGGGGTGGAGCGGATGAGCCTGGCGCCCGGGAGCAGCTGTCCGGAGTGTGGCGGCGCGCTCGTCGAGAGCGGGGAACTCGGGCGCTGTCCCGCCTGCCGCTGGCGGGAGTTCGCCCCCTCGGACTGAGTCGGGGGCGGTCGTCACTCCTCCCCGAGCCGTTCCTGCCACTCCTGAACTTTCGCCATCAGGTCGACGGGCGGGGTCTCGTCCACGCTCGTGTCCCGGAGCTCGTCGAGCACCGCCGCCGTCGCGGGGTCGAGCGACCCGTCCGTGGCCCCGTCGGCGTCGGCGGCCGCGTCGTCGCCCCGCTCTGCCGTCCGGTCCCCGTCCGTCGCGTCGCCCCCGTCGGCGCTGGCCGAGCGGAATCCGCCCGAGCCGAGGTCGAACACGACCTGCTCGGTGCCGCCGGCGTCGCCGGTGTCGCCGCGGACGTCGATGGCCTCGTCCTCGCGGAGCCGCCGGAGCACCTCGCGGGCCCGGTCGACGACCGGGTCGGGGACGCCCGCCAGCTCGGCGACGTGGATGCCGTACGAGCGGTCAGCCGGCCCCGGCCGGACCGTCCGCAGGAAGGTGACCTCCTCGCCCCGCTCGTCGGTCGGCCGGGACGCGTCGCCGCCCTCCGTCGCCCCGTCCTCGCCGGCGACGGCCATGTGGACGTTCGCGACACCCTCGACCCGGTCGGCGAGTTCGGTCAGCTCGTGGTAGTGCGTGGCGAAAAGCACCGACGGCGTCGGGGCGGCCGACCGGGCGGGCGAGAGGTACTCCGTGGCCGCCCACGCGATCGAGATGCCGTCGTAGGTCGCCGTCCCCCGGCCCACCTCGTCGAGCACCACGAGCGACTCGTCGGTCGCGCGATGGAGGATGTTCGACAGCTCGGCCATCTCGACCATGAACGTCGAGCGACCGCGGGCGAGCTCGTCGAGGGCGCCGACGCGGGTGTAGATGGCGTCGACCGGGCCGACCCTGGCGGCCTCGGCGGGGACGAAGCTCCCGGCCTGTGCCAGCAGCACGACCAGCGCCGCCTGGCGCATGTACGTCGACTTCCCGCTCATGTTCGGCCCGGTGACGAGCAGGAAGCGCCGGCCGTCGTCGAGCCGGAGGTCGTTGGGGACGAAGTCCGTCGTCCGTTCGACCACGGGGTGGCGCCCGGCCTCGACCGCGAGCAGGCCCGACGCGCCCGGCTCGACCGTCGGGCGCGTCCAGTCGTGCTCCACCGCGTGGGTCGCGAGCGCGGCGAGGGCGTCGACCTCGGCCAGCACCCGGCCGACCTCGCGCAACAGCTCCGCGCGGTCCGCGACGGTCTCGCGCAGGGCCGCGAACAGCTCGCGCTCGCGCTCGGCACGGGCCTCCTCCAGGCGCAACACCTCCCGCTCGCGCGCCTCCAGGTCGTCGGTGACGTACCGCCGCGAGTTCTTCAGCGTCTTTATCTCGCGGTACTCGTCGGGCACCCGGTCGGTCTCCGACTTCCCGACCTGGATGTAGTAGCCGTCGGTCTTGTTCCGGTCGACGGTGAGGTGGGTGATCCCCGTCCGCGCCTTCTCGCGCTCGGGCAGGTCGTCGATCCACGAGCGGGCGCGCTCGTGGCGCGCGGCGATCTCGTCGAGCTCCGCGTCGTACCCCCGGGCGAAGCGGCCCCCCGCCGCCGTCGTCGACGGCTGGTCGTCGACGAGCGCCTCGTCGACCCGGTCGCGGAGGTCGGCGGCCGCGTCGCCGTCGGGGGCCTCGAGGAGGGCGGCGACCGGCGAGTCCGCGAGCGGCGTGCCGGCGACGGCGTCCCGGAGCCCCGGCAGGACCGCGAGCGTGTCCCGGACCGCGAGCAGGTCCGCGGCGTCGGCGCTCCCGCTCGCGGCGCGGCTGGCGAGCCGTTCGAGGTCGCGACCGTCGGCGAGCAGGTCGCGGACCCGGTCGCGGGCGAGCGCCGCGGCCGCGAACGCCTCGACGCCGTCGTGGCGCTCGCCGATCTCGTCGGGCAGCCTGCTGGGGCGGGTGAGCCACTCGCGGAGGCGTCGGCGGCCGCCGCTGGTGACCGTGTGATCGACCGTGTCGAACAGCGACCCCTCGCTCTCGCCGCGCATCGTCTCGACGAGTTCGAGGTTCCGCTGGGTCGTCGCGTCGAGGGCGACGTGGTCGCTCCCGTCGAACGGCTGCAGCCGCGTCATCGCCGCCGCGACCGCGTCGTTGGTCGCCTCGACGTACGCGAGCGCGGCGCCCGCGGCCGCGACCGCCGCCTCGTCGTCCAGCCCGAGGCTGTCGAGCGCGGCGTCGCCGAACCGCTCGCGGAGCGCGTGGCGCGCCCGGCCGGGGCCGAACGCCGCCGCCTCGTGGAGCGTCAGCGTCGCGTCGGTCGCCTCGCGCAGCCGGTCGAGGGCGTCGTCGTCGCTCCGCAGGTCGGGCCCGGGCAACACCTCCGTCGGGGCGAACCGCGCCAGCTCGGCGGCCGCCGCGTCGCCGTCCCCGACCCCCGTCGCGAGGAACCGCCCCGTCGTGACGTCGGCGAACGCGAGCCCGTACCGCCCGTCGACGCGGGCGACGGCGGCCAGGTAGCGCGCCGCGGCGCCGCTCGTCTCCAGCAGCGTCCCGGGGGTGACGACCCGGCTCACCTCGCGGACGTGGCCGTCGTCGGTCTCGCGCTGGTCGGCGACGGCGACGCGGTAGCCCCGCTCGACGAGCGCCTTCAGGTACGGCGTCAGCTCGTCGACCGGCACGCCGGCCATCGGGTGGGTCGTCCCCCCCGCCGCCTTCTGCGAGACCTTCAGGTCGAGTTCGTCGCCGACCAGCTCCGCGTCCTCGCCGAAGAACTCGTAGAAGTCGCCGACCTGCATCGCGAGGACGTCCGCCTCGGCGTCCGCCTTGAGGGCGCGAAACTCCTCGACGATCCCCCGTGCCATGGCCGTACACTCCGCGGGGTGAGCGATAAAACGCTGTGGGTTCGGCCGTCGCGGGGCGGTGTCTTCGAGCCCCTACCCGGAGGCACCGCCCGCGACGGCTACGTACGTGCGCTCCCACGACTTCGGTTTTGTGTTTGTCGAGCGGCGGGGCGACCGACGTCAGGCCACGTCGTCGAGCGCCGTCAGCAGCGCGAGCACCCGGTCCCGGACCGCGTCGGCGTCGCGGGCGACCAGGCGGACCATCGGCTCCTTGCCGACGGCGCCGCGGTCGAAGACGGCGACCGGCGGCTCGTCCGCGTCGGCGAACGCCCGCGCCGCTCCCCAGTCCATCGTCCCCGGGGCGTCCTCGGGCTCCGCGCCCCGGTCGAACTCGGCGACCGGGCCGCCGAGCTCGGCCTCGTCGAGCGCCGCCTCGACCGCGTCGTCGAACCGGACGTTCGCGCCGAAGCGCAGGTCGGGGACGAACTCGCGGGCCGAGAGCAGGAACCGGGCGACGTGGCTCGAGGCGCCCATCCGCACCCCGCGGGTCGTCGCGACGCCCGCGAGCGTCCGGCTGATCCGGCCCTCGACGGCGGCGACGTCGCCGACCGCCTCCGCGTACGGCGTCGCCCCGACGACGTTCATCCCCACCTCGGGGACGAGCGGCGAGACGTCGCGCTCGACGAGCGTCGCGAGGACCCGTTCGACGGCCTCCGTCGTCGGCTCGCGGGCCGCCGCGTCGCGCAGGTCGACGAGGTGGTGGACCGATCCGGGCCCCTCCCCCACGTCGAGCCCGTAGCGCACCGCGCGGGCCATGAACGACGTGCCCGCCGCGACCGCGTCGCGGACGCTCTCGCCGTGTGCCAGCCGGGCCGCCACGGCGCTCGACAGCGTACAGCCCGACCCGTGGGTGGCGTCGGTGTCGACGCGGGCGTGCTCGAACCGCTCGACGCCGTCGTCGGTCACGAGCGTGTCGACCACCCGGTCGCCGCCGAGGTGCCCGCCTTTCACCAGCGCGGCGTCGACTCCCGTCGCCACCAGCGCCTCGCCCGCCTCGCGGGCGTCCTCGGGGGACCGGACGTCCACCCCCGTCAGCACCTCGGCCTCGTCGGCGTTGGGCGTGACGAGCGTCGCGTCGGCGAGCAGGTCGCCGTAGGCCGCCTCGGCGTCCGGCGTCAGCAGCCGGTCGCCCGACGCCGCGACCATCACCGGGTCGACGACGACCGGCCCCCCGTAGTCGCCCAGGAGGTCCGTCACCGCCTCGATCACCGGCCGGGTGGCGAGCATCCCCGTCTTGACCGCGCGCACGTCGAAGTCCTCGGCCACCGCGCGGTACTGCGCGCGCACCTGCTCGGCGGGCAGGACGTGGCTCCCCGCGACGCCGCGGGTGTTCTGTGCGGTCACCGCCGTCACGACGCTCGTCCCGAAGGCGTCGTGGGCCTCCATCGTCTTCAGGTCGGCCTGGACCCCCGCGCCGCCGCCGGAGTCGCTGCCCGCGATCGTGAGCGCGACCGGCGGCGTCACCGGCGCCCGCCGTCGGGTTCCGTCCGGGTGCATGCGTCGGCCTACCACCGAGTGATACTTGGCGGTGGCGGTCGGTCGGCACGCGGCGGCGGGAGGCAACGCACGGGAGGGAGACCGGCGCGCCGCGGCCCGGGCCGGACACGCGACGGCGCGTCGCTGCGCCCGCGCGACCGGAAAGGGGTTTTGTCCCGCGGGACCCGAGGCCGGAGCGATGACCGACGCGTCGCCCGAGTCCATCACGGTGTACTCCGACTACGTCTGCCCGTTCTGTTACCTCGGCCGGGAGTCGCTCCGTCGCTACCGCGAGTCCCGCGAGGCGGACCTGAACGTCGACTGGCATCCGTTCGACCTGCGTCGTCGCAAGCGGGGGCCGGACGGCGAGATAGACGACTCGGTCGACGACGGGAAAGGCGAGGAGTACTACGAGCGGGCGCGGGAGAACGTCCGGCGCCTGCAGGAGAAGTACGACGTCGAGATGGCCCAGGAGATAGCGACCGGCGTCGACTCCCTGCCCGCGCAGGTCGCGTCCGTCCACGTCGCGGAGGCCCACCCCGGGAAGTGGGCGGCGTTCGACCGCGCGGTCTTCGACGCGCTGTGGGTCGACGGGCGCGACATCGGCGACCCCGACGTGCTGGCCGACCTCGCCGGGGAGGTGGGGCTGGACGGCGACGAGGTCCGCGACGCCGTCGACGACGACGCCCTGCGCGAGCGGGTCTTCGAGAGGTTCCGCGAGGCGACCGAGCGCGGCGTCACGGGCGTGCCGACGTTCGTCGTCGACGGCCACGCCGCCCGCGGCGCGGTGCCGCCCGAACAGCTGGAGCGGCTGGTCGAGGGGGGGTGAGCGCCTCGCTGCCGACCCCGGAAGCGCGAAACGCCGTAGCGGAGCGCGGAGCGCGCAGTCAGGCGAGCGCCGCCGCGAGCTTCTCGACCGGGTGGCTGATCGCCTCGCCCTCGTGGTCGCCGATCTGCCCCCGGCAGGACGTGCCGGGCGCGACCACCTCGTCGCCGTCGCTGTCGTCGATCTGGCCGTAGAGGATGCGCCCGACGGCCTTGCTCATCGAGTAGTGTTCGGCCTCGTAGCCGAAGCTCCCCGCCATCCCACAGCAGCCCGAGTCGAGGGGGTCGACGCGGTAGCCGGCGCGCCGGAGGACGCCGACGGCGTGGTGGTCCTTCTTCGTCGCCTTCTGGTGGCAGTGGCCGTGGTAGGTGAGGTGACCGCCCACGCCGTCGAACTCGGTGTTCTCGTCCAGTCGGAAGGCGTCGAGATACTCCATCACGCCGTAGGTGTTCCCCGCGACGGCCTCGACGGCCTCGCCGGAGAGCAGGTCCAGGTAGTCCGACTGGAACATCACGGCGTCGGAGGGTTCGACGACCACCACGTCCCACCCCGACTCCACCCGCGGCGCGAGTGCGTCCACGTTCCGGCGGGCGCGCTCGCGCGCCGCGTCGAGGAAGCCCTTCGAGTGGGCGGGGCGACCGCTGTCGCCGAGGTCGCCCGGGACCGCGACGTGGACGCCGGCGGCTTCGAGCACCCGGACGGCGTCCTTGCCCGCCGCGGGGTGGTTGTAGGTGGTGTAGGTGTCCGGGAACAGCAGCGCGCGCCGCTCGGCATCCGGCTGGGCCACCCGCGGCCCCCCGCGGGCGTCGAACCAGTCGACCAGCGACTCGCGCTCGAAGGCGGGGAGGTCGCGCTCCCTGGCGATGCCCACCGCCTTCTCCAGCAGCGCCCGCGCGCCCGGAACCTTCGTCGCCGCGTTCGACAGCGGCGCCAGCGCCGACCCCACCTTCGACAGCCGGTGGACGTTGCCGAACAGCCTGTCGCGGACGGAGTAGCCGTTGCGCTCCTTGTAGGCGTGTTCGACCTCCACCTTCATCTTCGCCATGTCCACCTCGCTCGGGCAGTCGACGGAACAGCCCTTGCACCCGACGCACATGTCCATCACCTCGTGCATGAACTCCACGTCCTCGACGGCGTCGTCGTCGAGGTCGCCCGTCATCGCCTGCCGGAGCAGGTTCGCCCGCCCGCGGGTGGACTGGATCTCCTCCTCGGCGGCGCGGTAGGTCGGACACATCACCCCGCCGGCCGTCGACTGGGCGCCCCGACAGCCGCCACAGCCGTGACAGAGCTCCGCCATCCCGCGGAAGCCGTTGTCGTTCTCCCAGTTCAGCGCGGGCTCGAACCCGGCCGAGAACTCGTAGTCGGAGTCGAACCGGAGGTTGTCGGTCATGTCCACGTCGCCACAGACGGTGCCGGGGTTGAGCAGCCAGTCCGGGTCGAAGGCGCCTTTCAGGTCGCGGAACACGCGCCAGAGCCGCTCTCCGTACAGCTTCCGGTTCCACTGCGTGCGCGCCCGGCCGTCGCCGTGCTCGCCCGACACCGAACCCCCGTATTTGACCGCGAGGTCCGTCGCCTTGTCGGCGATCCGCTCCATCGACTCGCGGCCCGCCTTCGTCTTGGTGTTGATGAGCGGGCGAACGTGGATGCAGCCGGGGCCGGCGTGGGCGTAGAAGGAGCCGAACGTGTCCTCCTCCTCGAAGATCCGCTGGAAGTCCGCGATGTACTCGGGCAGGTGCTCGGGGGGGACGGCGATGTCCTCGATGAACGCGATGTGTTTCTCGTCGGTCGTCCGCGAGAGCAGGATCGGCGTCGAGGCCTTCCGCATCTTCCAGAACTCCTGCTGTTCCTCCTCGGAGTACGCCTCCATCCCGTCGAAGGCGACGTCGCCGACGCGGTCCTCCAGTAGCCCGGTCACCTGCTCGCGGGCGTGGTCCTCGTCCTCGGCGTAGAACTCCACGAGCAGGAAGGAGTCGGTCCGCTCGGGCAGCTTCCCGACCACGTCCGCGAACTCCTCCAGGTCCCGGGCGAGGTCCAGCAGGACGCCGTCGAGCACCTCGACGGCCGCGGGGTCGTGTTCGAGGATCGCCCCCACGTCCTCCATCGCCTCGACCAGCGAGTCGTAGGTGAGAAAGCCGATCGCCTTCCGGTTCGGGACGGGTTCGAGCGACAGGCGCGCCTCCGTCACCACCGCGAGCGTCCCCTCGCTCCCGGCGAGCAGGCGCGCGAGGTTCACCGTCTCGCGCTCGTCCTCGGGGTCGTTCGCCCGCCGGGCCTCCTCGACCAGCACGTCGAGGGCGTAGCCGGAGACGTTGCGCTTGATCGAGGGGAACGCCTCCGCGACGGCCTCGCTCTCCTCCTCGATTATCCGCAGCGCCTCGGCGTAGAACCGCTCCTCGACCGTCCCCTCGGGGTCGGCGGTCGCTTCGAGTTCGTCGAGGCCCGTCTCGCCGAGGGTGGTCACCGTGCCGTCGGCGAGGACGACCTCGACCTCCTCGACGTAGGCGTCGGTCTTGCCGTACTTCAGCGAGTGCGCGCCGGTCGTGTTGTTGCCGATGGCCCCGCCCACGGCGCTCCGGTTGGCCGTCGACGGGTCGGGCGCGAACTTCAGGCCGTGGTCGGCGAGGCGCTCGTTCAGCTCGGCGAGAACCGCGCCGGCCTCGGCGCGACACTCCCGGTCCTCGGGGCTCACGTCGAGGACGGCGTCCATGTGGCGGGTGAAATCGAGGACGACGGCCTCGTTGACGGTCTGGCCGGCGAGGCTGGTGCCCCCGCCCCGCGGCAACACGGGGATCTCCCGGTCGGCGCAGTGGGAGACGACCGCGGCCACGTCCTCGGTGCCCGTCGGGAACACCACCCCGATCGGCGTCACCTCGTAGGCCGACGCGTCCGTCGCGTACAGCTGGCGCGTGTACGTGTCGAAGCGCACCTCGCCCGACACCAGGTCGTCGAGGTCCGACGTGAGCCCCGGGCGCGCCACGTCCTCGCCCGCGTAGTCGTAGTTCGCCCGCTCGTCGTCGGCCGGGTCTCCACCGCCGTGGGACGCCTCGCTCCGTGCCATGGTGTCTCGTTGGTCACACTCCGGGGGCCGCGCGGGCCTAAGCGTGTCGATGGGATCGGTTCGTAGCGTGTCCGTTCCGGACGATCGTGAGGGATCCGCGACCGCATGCGAAAGCTACACGTGTGAGACGGGGAAGCGAGTGACATGGCCGTCGAGACCGTGGAGGCGATCCCGCTGTGTCGGGACCTGGACGAGCGGTTCGCCAACGCCCAGAAGTGGATCGACAGCCGGGAGTACTGTCTGGTGCGCGTCGTCGACGAGGACGGCACCGAGGGGTGGGGCGAGTGCTGGGGCCCCGTCGCCGGCAACCGCGAGGTGATCGAGGAGTACGTCGGCCCGTGGCTGGAGGGCCGGGACGCCCGGAACGTCGAGGCGATACACGACGACCTGCGCTACCGGCTGACCTCGTCGTACCACTCCTACCTCCCCGTCAGCGCGCTCTCGGGCGTCGACATCGCGCTGTGGGACCTGAAGGGAAAGCTGATGGGCGAGTCGGTCGGGTCGCTGCTCGGCGGACGACGGCGCGACTCCGTTCGCGCGTACGCGACGGGTCACTTCTGGCCCGACGCCGACGACTTCGAGGCGGTGCGTGAGTCCGTCGTCGCGGAGGCGAAGGGCCACGTCGAGGCGGGATTCGACGCGCTGAAGAACAAGATCGGCCTCGAGCGGAACTTCCCCGACTGCGGGCCCGAGGAGGACGTGGAACTCGTGCGGGCCATCCGCGAGGCCGTCGGCGACGACGTGCGCCTGATGACCGACGCCAACCACGCCTACGACGTCGCCGACGCGGCGTGGGTCGGCGAGCGGTTGGCCGACCTCGACGTTCACTTCTTCGAGGAACCGGTCGTCCCGCGGGACAAGCGCGGCTACGCCCGGCTGAGCGAGTCGCTCGACGTGTCGCTGGCCGGCGGTGAGTGCTGGGCGTTCGTCGACGAGTTCGAGGACGTACTCGACCGGGGCTGCGTGAACTACGTCCAGCCGGACGTGACGAGCGCGGGCGGCATCACCTCGACCCGACGGGTCGCGGAACTCGCCGACGCGCGCAACGTGAGCTGTTTCCCCCACGTCTTCGGGAGTGCCGTCGCCCTCGCCGCGAGCCTGCAGGTGATCGCCACGCTCCCGGGCGTGCCCGAACCGATGCTGGAGTTCGACCGCACCCCGAACCCGATCCGCGAGGACCTCGCCGTCGACCCGATCACGAACGAGGGGTCGCGGGTGGCGATCCGCGACGAACCGGGACTCGGGATCGAGATAGACCGGGACGTTCTCGCGGCGTTCCGGCGCGACGAGGCGTGACCGACCGAGGGATGCATACAAGACGACGCCGCGCGACCGGAGCGGCATGAGCGGGACGGACGAGCTACTCGAGTTCGCGGTCGACGTCTGGCATCCGGACTGCTGGACGCTTCGGACGACGCGGGACCGCGACGCGGGCGTCCTCGGCCACGGGATGGCGGTCGCGGACGGCCGTTCGACCGGCCGCTACACCGTCTACGGCGACTCCGGGGACGCGGTGGACGCGCTGGTCGAGGACGTGCGCGCGTCCCCCCTGACCGCGTCGGTGTCGACGGTTCCGGGGGCACGGACGGCCGCCGGGCAGGCGACGCGGGGCCTGCTCGTCGAGTGCGACGCCGCGCGGACGATCCGCACCGCCTTCGCCGACCGGGGGTTCGTCCACCGCGGGCCGACACGCCACGAGGCCGGCGTCGAGCGTCGGACCCTGCTCGCCCGGACCGACCGCGAGACGGTCCGGCGGGCGCTCGACGACGTGGCCCGGAGCCACGACGCCGACGTCGACCTCGCCCGGCTGACGGCCACGCCGCGGGCGGGCGGTGACCGGGACCGGCTCTCCCCGCGCCAGCGCGAGGCGCTCGACCTCGCCCGGGCGCGCGGCTACTACGCCTACCCCCGCGAGACGGACGCCGGCGCGCTGGCCGCCGAGATGGGCGTCACGAAGTCGACCTACCTCGAACACCTGCGGAAGGCCGAGGCGAAGGTGCTCGGGTCGGAGTGAGCGGGCCGACTGCCGCGGACCGCCCGACCGCCGCCGGGGCACCGGTCGCCCGACCCGTCCATGTGGGGGGGAACGGCGAGGTGGCTCGCCGCCCAGGCGTCGCCCGTGAACGCCAACGACCGCGCCGTCACCGGCTTCGCGATGATCGGGCACGCCACGTTCCACACCTACGAGCTGGTGGTGCCGCTGTTCGTCGTCATCTGGCTCGACGAGTTCGGTCTCACGCCGGCGACGCTCGGCCTCGTCGTCGGGGGGAGCTACGCGCTCACGGGGCTGGGCGCGCTGCCCGCGGGGATCCTCGCGGACACCTACAGCGCGAAGCGGCTGGTCCTGGGCTGCATCGCCGGCATGACCGGCGGCTTCCTGCTCCTCAGCGTCGCCACCGGGCTGGCGACGCTCGCCGTCGGCCTCCTCGTGTGGGGCGTGGCCGCGAGCCTCTATCACCCCGCCGGGCTGGCGCTCATCTCGCGGGGCGCCACGGAGCGGGGCACCGCCTTCGCCTACCACGGCGTCGCCGGCAACGTCGGCGTCGCCACGGGACCGCTGCTCGGCGCGGTGCTGCTCGCCGTGTTCGACTGGCGGGCGGTCGTGGTCGCGCTCGTCGTCCCCACCGCGGTCGCGCTCGCGGTCGCGACCCGGCTGGAGTTCGACGAGACCGCCGGCGCGGCCGCCCGGAGCGGCGACGACGACGCGACGGCGGGGACGGTGCGTGACCTCCGGACGCTCCTCGCGGACTCGAAGCTCCTGTTCACCGGCGGGTTCGCGCTCGTGTTCCTCGTGGGCAACCTGTACGGCCTCTACTACCGCGGCGCCTTCACCTTCCTGCCGGAGGTGCTCGCCGGCTTCGCGCTGTTCGAACCCGTCCGCGTCGCCGGGCGGACGCTCCAGCCGAGCCAGTACGTCTACTCCGGGCTCCTGATGCTCGGCGGCGCCGGCCAGTACGTCGGGGGGAAGCTCGTCGACCGGGTGACCGCGGAGGTCGCGCTCGTCGGCACGCTCCTCGCGCTCGGGGGCGTCGCCCTGGTCTTCGTCCCCGCCTCGACGGCCGGCCTCGCCCCGATGCTCGTCGTCGCCGGGCTGCTCGGCTTCCTCGTGTTCATGGAGGCGCCGATAAACCAGGAGGTCGTCTCGAAGCACGTCCCCGCCGGGGCGCGCGGGCTCTCGTTCGGCTACACCTACCTCGCCGTCTTCGGCGTCGGCGCCGCGGGCGCCGCGGGCGCCGGCGTCGTCCTCACCCGCGCGACGCCGGCCGCCCTCTTCGCGCTCCTCGCCGCCGTCGCCGGCCTCGCGGCGGTGGCCGGGCTCGCGCTCCACGCCGGATTCGAGCCGACGGGCGGGGGGGCGGCCGACTGACCGCGTCGGGGCGGGGGCGAGACGCGGGAACTTGTCGACGGCACTCGCCCGTCCGACTCGAACGACGCCGAGCGCGCGGCCGACCGACCGGTCGGGGCGAGTGCGCGAAAAAAAAAACGTGGACGGTCGCGCCGGCTAGTCGACGCGGTACTCGTCGAGCGTGTCCCAGTCGATCTCGATGCCGATGCCGGGCTCCTCCGGCGGAGTGATCCGGCCGCCGTCCTCGACGTAGATCGCGTCCTGGTTCTCGATGTGGGGGCCGCCGACGTACACGCCGGGGTCGTCGACGCTCTCGTCGAGCACGGCGAACTCGATGAGCGAGCAGGCACGCGACGCGGCCGCGACGTGGAGGCTGGCGGCGTAGTTGACCGCCGGGCCGAGCGCGTGGGGGACGAGCTGCTTGTTGAACGCCTCGACGAGCGTCGCGACGCGCGACGCGCCGGTCACGCCGCCCGCGTAGTCGAGCGAGGGCTGGTAGATCTCCAGCGCGCCGGCCTTGAGGTGGTCGACCGCCGGGTAGTGGGGCGTGTGGGTCTGGTAGCCGGAGATCGGGACGGAGACGCGCTGGTTGAGCCGCGCCTGCCCCTCGATGTCGGTGTGGGAGATCGGCTCCTCGAACCACTCACACTCGTACTCGCCCGCGGTCTCGGCGACGGCGAGCGCGTCGGCGTACTCGTAGGAGGTGTTGGCGTCGATCGCCAGCCCGAACTCGTCGGGAATGTTGTTCATCACGGTCCGGATGCGCTCGCGGTCCGCCTCGACGCCGAAGCCGGCGCCGACCTTCATCGCCTGGAACCCCTTGTCGGCGAGCCAGTCGGCGGAGTCGACGAGCTCGTCGGGCGTCTTCTCGACGGGGAAGGTGGCGTAGGCGTAGACGTCGGTACACTCGCCGCCCAGCAGTTCGTACACCGGCTGGCCGGCGTTCTTGCCCTTGATGTCCCACATCGCCTCGTCGAGGGCGCTCAGCGCGCCGTACGCGCCGGCGCGCTTGGCGTGGAGATAGATCTCGTGCCACCGCTGTTTCACGTCGAGCGGGCTCTTGCCGATCAGATGCCGCCCGAGGGAGTCGATGCTCTCGGCCAGGAACCGGTTGTCCTCGACCGAACGGTAGAACGACTCGCCGAGGCCCGTGATCCCCTCGTCCGTCTCCATCCGGACGATGACGGAGCTGATGTCGACGTCGCGTGCGCCGACTTCAGCGGGGAGGGAGGCAGCGTCGAGCGGGCTCTCGACGATGACCGTTTCGATATCGGTTACTTCCATAGCAGGCGGGGGGTCGGCGGGGGGGCAATTAACCGTACTGGTCTCGACTGACCAGTCGCCGTACTGACCATAGGATCGCCCGACTGCGGCGTGGTGTGTAACGGACGTTCGCACGACTCGCCGCTCGTCCGCGGGGTCCGTCGTCCCGCGGTCGACGGCGACGACGGTCGCGATCACCCGACGTGGTCGACGGCGACGACGGTCGCGATCACCCCTCGTGGCCGAGCTCCTCCTCCCACTCCAGGTAGCCCCGCATCACGTCCTCGCCGAGTTCGGCCTTGGTGGGTACTCGGTCCCGGCGGTCGCCGATGCCGTCCTCGCCCGTCTCGACCGGCCGCCCGGCCGCCTCCCACGCCGCGACGCCGCCGCCGAGCGCCCGGACGTCGTAGCCGACGTGGGCGAGCGCCGCCGCCGCGTAGGCCGAGACCTCGCCGTCCGCGCAGGTCAGGACGACGTTTTCGGGGCGCTCGCGGTCGAGCAGGTCCCCCACGTCGTTGCGCGACACCCAGCGGCTCCCGGGGAGGTGGCCGTCCGGGTAGTCGAGGCTCCGGCCGACGTAGAGAATCGTCGCGTCGTCGGGGTCGAGGTCCGCGGGCGCGACCGTCGGCGCGGCGTCGGCGACCCGGTCGCGCCCCAGCGGCTCGCCACAGCCGTGTCGCTGCTCGACCGCCCGCTGGAGGCCGAGGCGCTCGGTCCGCTCGCTCCCTGTCTCGACCGGCCGCCCCTCCTCGGTCCACGCGTCCATGCCGCCGTCGAGTATCGCCACGTTCTCGTAGCCCATCCGGGCGTACCACGCGGCGGTGACGGCCGGCCGGACGATGCCGTCGGCGTAGAAGACCAGCGTGGCCTCGGGGACGGCGACGTAGTCGTCGGCGCGCTGGATCGCCTGCCCGCCGGGGACGCCGACCGCGCCGGGGAGGTGTCCGGCCTCGAACGCCTCGCGCGGGCGCACGTCGACGACCTGCGCGAGTTCGTCGTCGCCGAGCGCGGCGGCCACCTCGTCGGTCGAGAGGCGGGCGATGGCGTGGTCGGCGATCAGGTCCTCCGCGAACGACTCGGCGCGTTCGCGCTCCGCGGGCGAGAGGTCCGGGGCGTCTCCCGGTTCCGCCCCCTCTTCGAGGTCGAACCCCGCGAGCTGCCAGCCGCTCGTGCCGTTCTCCAGCCCGTACACCTCGTCGAGGTCGCGCTCGCCGAGCGTCGCGATGCCGATGAGGCTCCGGGTTCGGCCGGCGCAGTGGACGACCAGCTTCGTCTCCGGGTCCTCGCGCAGCGCCTCGGCGTACAGCGCCAGGTCCACGCCCTCGACGTTGCGCGCGCCGGGCAGGGTCTCCTCGCGGTACTCGGCGGGCGTGCGCACGTCGGCGACGACCACGTCCTCGTCGCCCGCCAGCCACTCGGCCAGCCGCTCGGGCTCCACCCGCTCGGGGTCGCGCTCGACGGCCACCTGCTCGCCGAACTCCTTGCTCGGGACGTTGAACGCCGAGGCCAGCACGTCGCCCTCGGCTTCGACCACGTCGTAGCCGGCGGCCCGCCACGCCGCGACGCCGCCGGCGAGGTGACGCACGTTCGGCAGGCCGAGCCACCGGAGCCAGTCGGCGTCGGTCGCCGCTCGCTCGCCCGCACCGTCCACCAGGACGACCGGCACGTCGGGCCGGGGGAGGAGTTCGGGGAGCCGCCACTCCAGCGCCCGCCGGGGGAGGAGCGTGCTCTCGCGGACGTTGCCCGTCGTGTAGTCGAGCGGTTCGCGCACGTCGATGACCGCGACGGGGTCGTCGCTGTCCAACAGTCGTCGGAGGTCGTCCGGCGTGATCGCACCCATGGGGTTCGGGGGGCGGCGGGGGACGTAAACGGTTCGCTCGGTAGGTCGGGACGAGGTACGACGGTGTACGGATTGCGCGAGGAGACCGAACACCGCGAAAGCCCCGGTGGGGAATTTCGCGGTAGTTCCTGCGGTCGAAACTGGGACGTTTGCCGTTCTAACAGTGCCGTTAGACTCCGTTGAGGCCCTCAAAGATCGACGGTGCTGGTATGCGAGATACAGAGGATGCGTGCAGCAGGTGGCCTTCCTTAGTGTAGGCGAACATAGATTTTTTGAAAACTCGTGCGAGACGCAGAGGGTGTCTTCATCACCGACTCGAACACGACGGGCGGACTGACACCCTCCCACGGCGGAAGGTTCCCCACTCACCGACGGGGGGTGTGGGCCGTGCCAGTGCGGCCCCCGACCGAGATAGCGGGCTTCGTCTACCTTCAGCAAACCGAGGATTTCAACGAGGCCTGCCGTTACCATCCCAGCCCCACTCGACCCTACACCCGGAGGAACTAACCCGCCGTCCCGCCCACGCCCGTCCATGCACTACGGCACGCGCCTCCGCGAACTGATCGAGGCCGACGAGGTGTTCGTCTCGCCGGGCGTCCACGACCCGCTCTCGGCCCGCGTGGTCGACGGCCTCGACTTCGAACTGATGTCGATGACGGGCAACGGAACCTCGGTCTCCCGACTCGGGATGCCCGACGCGGGGCTGATCACCCTCCCCGAGATGGTCGAGAACGCCCGCCGGATTCAGGAGACGGTGGACGTGCCCGTGTTCGCGGACGCCGACAACGGCTACGGCAACGCGATAAACGTCGTGCGGACGATCCGGGAGTTCGCCGCCGCCGGCGTCGCCGGCGTCCACCTGGAGGACCAGGTGTTCCCGAAGCGGTGTGGCCACGAGGCGGGCAAGCGGGTGGTCCCGCGCGACGAGGCGGTCGGGAAACTCCGCGCCGCGGCCGAGACCCGCGACGAGCACGACCCCGAGTTCGTGTTGATCGCCCGGACGGACGCCCGCGGCGCCGAGAACGGCTCCCTCGACGATGCCATCGCCCGCGCGAACGCCTACTGCGACGCCGGCGCCGACGTGGCGTTCGTCCAGGGGCCGGCGGACCGCGACGAGGTCGAGCGGATCGGGAACGAGGTCGACGCGCCGCTTCTCTACAACGTCAGCGGGTCGTCGCCGCGGATCGCCCCGGACGAGCTCGCCGGGATCGGCTTCGACCTGGTGATGTTCCCCCGGCTCACGTCGCTGGCGACGGTCGTCGGGGTCCGCGAGTCGGCGGCGGCGCTCGCCGAGGACCCGGTCGGCGCGATGGGCGACCTCCAGGACGAGTTCGCCGACCTGGACTACGGCGGGTTCAACGAGTTCGCCGGGTTCGACGAGGTCCGCGAGTGGGAAGAGCGGTACGGCCCGAACGCCGTCGACGTCGACGACTGACCGCCGGACCCGCGACGACCGCCGGGCGCCGCACCGCCGCCGGCGTGCGGGTCGTCCGGTGGCCACCCCGGGACGTTTATCCCCGCCGGGGCGGTGGGTGCCGGCATGGGTCAGACGCTCGCCGAGGGGTTGCTCGCCAGGGCGGCCGGCCGGGAGACGGCCGCGCCCGGCGACCACCTCGTCTGTGACGTGGACGTGGTGATGACACAGGACATCCACACCCCGGGCATCGTCGAGAAGCTGGCGGAGTTCGGCGTCGAGGAGCTCCCACATCCGGAGCGGCCGGTCGTGGTGATGGATCACATGGCGCCCTCCCACGAGGTGGACGACGCGAACGAGAAGGTCGGGGTCCGGGAGTTCGTCGACGAGTACGGGATCGAGCACTTCTACGACGTGGGGACGGGAATCAGCCACGAGGTGCTGCCCGAGCGGGGGCACGTCCGGCCGGGCGAGCTGGTCGTCGGCAGCGACTCCCACACGACCACGCACGGCGCGTTCGGCGCGGCGGGGACGGGCCTCGGCGAGACGGACGTCGCCTACGCGCTCGCGACGGGGACGAACTGGTTCCGGGTGCCCGAGACCGTCCGGGTCGAGGTGGCCGGCGACCTCGGCCCGCGGGTGTCCGCGAAGGACGTCCTGCTCTCGCTCGCGGGGGCGTACGGCACGGACTTCGCCCGCTATCGCGCCGTCGAGTTCGACGGGCCGGCCGTCCGCGACCTGTCGCTCGACGACCGGATGACGCTGGCGAACATGTCCGTCGAGTTCGGCGCCAAGTTCGGGTTCACGCCGGTCGACGAGGTCGTCACGGAGTACGTCGCCGAGCGGACGGACGAGCCGTTCGACCCGGTTCGACCGGACGACGACGCCGACTACTGCCGAGCGATCGAGGTCGACGCCGACGGCCTCGGCCCGCAGGTCGCCGAGCCGCACAACGTCGAGAACGTCGTCCCCGTCGCGGCAGCCGAAGGCGTCGACCTCGACCAGGTGTTCATCGGCTCGTGTACGAACGGGAAGCTCCGCGACCTCCGGGCGGCCGCGTCGGTGATCGAGGGCGAGGAGGTCGCTCGGGGCACGCGCCTGATCGTCACGCCCGCCTCGCGGGAGATCTACGGTCGCGCCGAACGGGAGGGGCTGGTCCGGACGTTCAACGACGCGGGCGCGGTCGTCACCAACGCCACGTGTGGCGCCTGTCCCGGCCTCGGCGCCGGCGTCCTCGGCGAGGGCGAGACGTGTCTCGCCGCACAGAACCGCAACTTCAGGGGGCGGATGGGCCACAACACCTCCGAGATCTACCTGTCGAGCCCGGCGACCGCCGCCGCCTCGGCCGTCGCGGGTCGGATCACCGACCCGCGGGAGGTGTGACGATGGAGGTCCAGGGCACCGCGTTCACGTTCGGCGACGACGTGAACACCGACTACGTGACGCCGACCGAGTACTTCGGCCTGGAGATCGAGGAGATCGCGGAACACCTGTTCGAGCCGCTCGACCCGACGTTCGCCGAGCGGTTCGAGCCCGGCGACGTCGTCGTCGCCGGCGAGAACTTCGGGTCGGGGAGCAGCCGCGAGCACGCCCCCGCCGCGATCCAGGCCGCCGGCGCGGGCGCGGTCGTCGCCGAGTCGTTCGCCCGGCTGTTCTACCGCAACGCCATCGCCATCGGTCTGCCGGCGATCGCCTGTCCCGGCGTGACCGAGATCGTCGACGAGGGCGACGTCGTGCGGGTCGACCTCGACGCGCAGGTGGTGCGAAACGAGACGACGGGCGCGGAACGCCCCTCCGAGTCCTACCCCGAGTCGATCCGGAAGATCTTCGACGCCGGCGGCCTGCTCGCGCACTACCGACGGGAGCGCGAGGAGTAGGCCCGGTGGCGTCCGGGATCCCCGGACGACCCCGAGAACGACGCCGCCACGCGACCGTCGGAGTTCGATCGCCCGAACCGTGGCCTAGGCTAGCTCGTCGAGCAGCCGGTCCAGCCCGCCCTCCTCGTCGACCGCCGCCACCGCGTCCGCGAGGCGCTCGGCGTGGGCCTCGTCGGTCCGGGCGGCGACGTTCTCGACGAACTTGCCACGGAGGCGCTCGTCGGCGACGGGGTTGCTCGGGCTGCCCGGCGCCTGGCGCATCTCGGCGGTGAACGTCTCGCCGTCGGTGGTCTCGACGGTCACTTTCGCGCCGTAGCCGGCGAACTCGCCGCCGAATATGTTCGGCTCGAAGGCGCGCTCGACCTTCGCGATGACGTCGCGGGTCGCCTCGCTGGTGACGTACTCGTCGGAGAACTCGTGGACGCCGGGGTCGCGCTCGCGCAGCACGGCGGCGAGGCAGAACTCGATGGAGAACTTCGCCTGGAGCGCGTCGTCCGGCTCGCGGTGGTGCAGCATCTCCGAGGCGGCGTCGTCGAGCGCGACCTCGACCCGTTCGACGTCCTCGGGGACGAGGTCCTCCTCGATGACCACCTCGCGGAGCGCCTCCATCGCGGCGTGCGTGATGACGCCGGACGGGTAGGGCTTGAACCCGACGTCGAGCACGCCCCACTCCTCGCCGAGGTCGCGGGTGACCCGCTCGGGGTCGTAGCCGTCCTCCGAGGTCATCACCTCGCCGTAGCCGAGCTTCCCCTCCAGGATCTCCCCGTCGGCGGTGAAGCCGTCGTCGGCGAGCAGGGCGGCCCGGACCCCCGTCTCGGCGGCGTGGCCGGCGTGGAGGGGCTTGGTCATCGTGCCGAAGTTCTTCTTGAGCGCCGAGGAGCCGGAGGCGACGATCCCGACCGCCCGCTCGGTCGCCTCGGCGTCCAGCCCGAGCACCGACGCTGCCGCCGCTGCGGCGCCGAACGACCCGACGGTGCCGGTCGCGTGCCACCCCTTCTCGTAGTGGGAGGGGTAGGTGGCGTGGCCGACGCGGAACGCGACGTCACAGCCGAGCACGTAGCCGGCGAGGGCCTCCTCGCCCGTCGCGTCGGCGACCTCGGCCGCGGCGAGCGTCGCCGCGAACACCGGCGACGAGGGGTGGATGACGATCGACTCGAAGGTGTCGTCGTAGTCGATCGCGTGACCGTAGGCGCCGTTGGCGAGCGCGGCGCCCGTGGGGCTCGCTCGCCCGCGCCCGATCAGCGTCGCCTCGTCGCCGCTCATACACCGGTCGACGTGGGAGGTGACCGTCTCGCCCACCTCGTGTTCGGAGCCGTACACCGCCACGCCGACGTAGTCCATGATCGCCGTGCGGGCGGCGTCCAGCGCGTCCGCCGGCAGGTCGCCGTACTCGGTCGTCGCGACGAACTCGGCGAGTTCTTCGGTTTCGCCCATGCCCGTGTCTCCGGGGAGCGGCTGTTATACTTTGTCGTCTCCGTCCGCCCCCGAAGCTTATCACCTCCACCCGCACCTACCGAGCCATGCACGTCGTCGTGGTCGGCGGGGGGATCGTCGGGATGGCGAGCGCCTACTACCTGCGCGAGCGCGGGGCCGAGGTGACCGTCGTCGAGAAATCCGAGATCGGCTCGGGGGCCTCGCGGCGCGGGTCGGGCGGGATCCGCGCCCAGTTCGAGACGCCCGTGAGCATCGACCTCTCGCTGCGGAGCATGGAGGCGTGGGAGGCGTTCGGGTCGGAGTTCGGCGTCGACGTCGGCTACCGGCGCCCGGGCTATCTCCTGCTCGCGCGCGAGGAGGCGACCGCCGCGGTGTTCCGGCGGAACGTCGCCACCCAGAACGAGCGGGGCGTGCCCGCCGAGGTCATCAGCCCCGCGGCGGCCGCGGAGCGCTGTCCGGCGATCGACCCGGACCGGTACGTCGCCGCCGCGTACTCGCCGACGGACGGCTACGCGCTCGCGCCCGAACGCGCCGTCGACGGGTTCGCGGCCGCGGCCCGCGAGGCGGGCGTCTCGGTCCGGACCGGCGTCGAGGTGACCGACGTCGTCGGCGGGGACGGCGACCGGGTGACCGGCGTCGAGACGACCGCGGGGCGCGAGCGCGCCGACTACGTCGTCAACGCCGCCGGCGCGTGGGGGGAGCGCGTGGCGGCGATGGCCGGGGTGGACGTGCCGATCACGCCGCGTCGCCGCCGGGTCGCCGTCGTGGAGCCGAGCCGACCGGTCCGGGAGGGAGACCCGATGACCTTCGACTACGGCCGGTCGCTGTACATGCGACCGGCGCGGGACGGGGGCGTCCTCCTCGCCGGCGGGTTCCGGGGCGACGACGACGCCGCCGACCCCGACGGGTACGACGAGGGCGTGGCCGACGAGTGGGTGCGGGCGGCGCTCGACCGGGGAGCCGAGTTCGCCGACTACTTCGAGCCGGGGCTGCCCGTCGAGCGGCGCTGGGCGGGGCTGTACGCCGTGACGCCGGACTACCACCCCGTGATCGAGGAGTCGGTCCCGGGGTTCGTCAACGCCGTCGGGTTCTCCGGCCACGGGTTCATGCAGGCGCCCGCCGCCGGCGAGCTCGTCGCCGAGATCGCCGTCGACGGGGCGGCCTCGCTCGTCGACGTCTCCGCGCTCGCCGCCGACCGGTTCGAGCGGGGGGAGCTGCTGCCCGACGCCCACGGGGAGCTGTACAGCTGACCGCGGGACGCCCGCGACCCGTCGCGTGGGTCGGTGGGGCATGGCAAACTATTTCCACCGACTGGCGGATGGGGCCGTATGGACCTCGGACTCGATGGGAAGCGCGCGTTCGTCGCGGCGTCGAGCAAGGGACTGGGTCGGGCGGTCGCCACCCAGCTCGTGCGGGAGGGCGCGCGGGTGACGATCAGCTCGCGGAGCGAGGGGAACCTCGCGGACGCCCGCGAGCACGTCCTCGCGGAGACCGGCGCCGACGAGGACGCCGTCCACACCGAGACCTGCGACGTGCGCGAGCCCGACGACATCCACGCGGCCATAGACGGCGCGGTCGAGGCGTTCGGCGGGCTCGACGTGCTCGTCACCAACCACGGCGGCCCGCCGGCGATGAACGTCGAGGAGGCCGAGGCGAGCGACCTCGACGACGCCGCGGAGCTCGTGATAGAGAGCACGTTCACGACGGTCAAGGCGGCGCTCCCGGCGCTCCGGGAGGGCGAGGGGGGCGCCATGGCCCACGTCGTCTCGGCTTCGGCCCGCGAGTCGCCGAGCAACCACGTGGTCTCGAACGCGACGCGACCGGGCATCTACGGCATCTCCAAGAGCGTCTCGAACCGTTACGCCGGCGACGGCGTGCGCTCGAACTGCGTCTGCCCGCGCGGGGTCATGACCGAGCGCATCGAGTACAAGATCCGGGACATCGCCGAGCGCCGCGACATCTCCTACGAGGACGCGAAGGCGATCCGCGAGGAGGAGCTCCCGCTCGGCCGGCTGGGTCGGCCGCCGGAGTTCGCCCGCGCGGTCGCCTTCCTCGTCTCGCCGGCGGCGGGATTCATCACCGGCGCGTTGCTCCCCGTCGACGGCGGGTGGACGCGCCAGACGTTCTGACGGACGACCGTCTCAGGCCGCCCGCTCACCCGCCCGCCGCTCCATGACCGCGACGAGGAGCATCAGCGCCGCCGTGACCACGGTGACGCCGACGAGGCCCACGAACGCGGTTCCGAGGCCCGCCACGTCCGCGACCACGCCGAGGGCGGCGCTGACGACCGCGCCGGAGCCGATCATCGCCGTCCGGACGAGGCCGAGCGTGCCGCCGCCGACCTCGTCGGGGATCGTCCGGACGAGGTAGCTCTCGCGGGCGGGCCGGGCGGCGTTTATCGCGACCGCGAAGACGATGCCCGCGACGACGATGGCCGGGAGGCCGCCCAGCGCGACCAGCGCCGCCAGCCCGAGCACCATCCCGAGGCTCCCGCCGACGAGGACGGGGATCTCCCCGACCCGGTCGGCCAGCCCGCCCGTCCCGACCTGTACGAGCGCCGCGCCGTACATCGCGCCGTACAGGAGGTTCGCCGGGTTCGAGGCGAAGCCTTTCACCTCGATCAGGTACAGCGGCAGGAACGCCGCGACGCCGGTCCAGGTGACCACGAAGAGGACCGAGACGAGGACGAACGCGGCGAAGCGCGGCCGACGGAACGCCTCGAGGTACGCCCGGGCGCCCGGGCCGTCGCGCAACCCGCCACCGTCCGCGGTCGCCTCGGCCCCCTCCGCCGCCGTCCCCTCGCCCCGCTCCCCCGCGGCGCGGCCGACGATCGACCGGTTGGCGGCCGCGAGGGCGACGGCGAGCGCCGCCGAGAGGGCGAAGGCCGCCCACCACTCGAAGCCGACCGTCCCGAGCACGACGATGACGAGCGGGGCGAGGCCGCTGCCGGCGAGGCCGATCGTCCCCATCGCGCCGATCGCGCCGCCCTGTCGGTCCGGGTAGATCTCCCCGATGAGGGTGAGCGCGACCGTCTTGTGGGTGCCGGTGCCGAAGCCGAACAGCGCGGCCGCGAGGAGCAGGAACGGGAACGAGGGGGCGACGGCGATCCCGAGGGCGGCGACGCCGGCGACCGCGGTGCCGGCGGTGATCACCTTCGTCCGCCAGATGCGGTCGGCGACGGCGCCCGACGGGAACTGCATGAGCGCGTAGGCGCCGAGCAGGCTGGAGTAGATCAGGCCGGTCTCGGCGTTCCCGACGCCGAACGTCGCCTGGAACTCCGGGAAGAGCGGCGGCAGGAGGGCCCGGACGAACCGGGCGAGAAACCAGATCCCCGAGAGCACCCCCAGCGGCGCGTATCGAACGGCGAGTCGACGTGTGTCAGCATCGACCATGGGCTCGGTGGCGCCGCCTTTCGCCCCCCGAGGTTTAGCCGTTGGGTCATCGGCGAATCTGGTCCGTATCGCGTCGGCGCCACCCGGGCGTCACGCGCGGCGGTCGAAGACGACGACGAGCACCATCAGCGCCGCCGAGAGGCCGGAGACGGCCGCGATGCCGCCGAACGCCGTCGCGAGGCCCGCCGAGTCGGCGACGGTGCCGACGACCGCCGTCGCCGCCGCACCGACGAGCACCATCAGCGTGCGCACCAGGCCGAGGCCGCCGCCGCCCGCCGAGTCGGGGAACACCCGGAGCAGGTAGCTCCCGCGCACGGGCCGGGCGCCGTGCATCGCGAGGCCGAAGAGGCCGCCGGTCAGCACCACCGCGACCACGCCGCCGGCCCCCTCCAGCGCGACGAGGCCGACGAACGCCAGCAGGTACGTGCCGACGAGCACGGGGATCTCCCCGACCCGGTCGGCCACCCCGCCGGCGGGCATCTGGACGAGGCCGAGCATGAGCAGCCCGCTGTACAGCAGGCTCGCCACCCCGGCCGACAGCCCCTTCACCTCGATCAGGTACAGCGGCAGGAACGCCACCACGGCGTTCCACACCGTCGAGTAGAGGACGGCGGCGGCGACGAACGCCCCGATCCGCGGCCGGCCGAAGAGGCCGAGGTACGCCCGGACGTCCGTCTCCGGCGGCGCCGCGTCGTCGGTGGCGGGGTCGTCGGTCGCGTCCAGGGCGCTCGTGACGTACGTCCGGTTGAGGACGACGAAGACGACGCCGAGGCCGGCCGCGAGGGCGAACGCGACCCGCCAGCCGAGCGCAACCGCGCCGAGCGCGACGAGCACGAGCGGCGCGACGGCCCCGCCGACGAAGCCCACGGTGTCGAACGCCCCGATCGCGCCGCCGCGGTCGTCGGGGTAGACGAGCGAAAGCGCCTTCACCGAGACGGTCTTGTGGACGCCGGTGCCGAGGCCGAACGCCCCCGCGGCGAGGACGAGCACGGCGAACGACGGGGCGACCACGACCATGACCGTGCCCACGACCGCCGCGACCGCCCCGACGGTGATCACGCGGGCGGGACCGACGCGGTCGGCGAGGACGCCCGAGGGGAACTGCATCAGCCCGTACCCGCCCATCAGCACCGAGAACAGCAGCCCCGTCTCGGTCGAGCCGACCCCGTACGTGGCCTGGAGTTCGGGGAACAGCGGCGGGAACAGCGCCCTCGCGAACTTCGCGAGGAACCAGATCCCCGAGAGCACCGCCATCGGGGCGTACACCCGTGCGTACTCGCGTGCCTCCGCTCGGGACCCCGGCAGCGCAACCGCGAGGCGTACCATGCCGCCGACGGTCTACGTCCCCCGGGATTAACGCTGACGAACGTCGACTCACCGACAGTCATTTATCCGCGCTCCCCCCACCCGCGCGGCTCGGTCGGTGGTGGAGAGCGGCCGAACGGCCGGCCGACGCCGCGGACCCCCGTCGCCGCGACCCGACAGCTATTTACTCGCTCTCGCCCGCCGCGTAGACGTGATCGGGCGCCTCCGGGACGGTGTCGAGTTCGCCCGCCGCGCCAGACGGCCGCTCCCCGACGCGTTCTGGGGCGGCGTCTACGTCGCCCTCTCCTTTACCGTGCTCGCCGGGTTCGTCGTCCTCGGCCACCAGCTCGCGGTGCTCGCGGCGGCGGCGCGGGGCGACATCGGCGCCCCGTCGTTCGAGCGCACCACCGATCGCGTCCGTTCCGGGGCGAACGCCGCCCTCGTCACGCTGGCGTACGGCGTCCCCCCGCTCGCCGCACTCGGGGTCGTCGCGACCCGGGTCGTCAGCTTCCCGAGCGGGCTCGTTCCGACCGTCTCCGTGACGCCCGTCGACGCCGCGGTCGCGGTCGTCGCCGCCCCGCTCCCGGTGTTGCTGGTTCCCCCGGCGCTGCTCGCCTACCACGAGTCCGGGCGGCTCGGCGCCGCCTTCGCCCCGAGCGCCTTCCGCCCGCTCGCGTCCGGCCGCTACCTGGGGGTCGCCCTCGGCGTCGCCGTCGTCGCCGTCGCCGTGGTGCCGCTGCTCGCCCTCGGCACGGCCTTCACCTACGGCAGCCTGATCGTCCTGGTTCCGTTCATCCTGTTCTCCCTGTTCACCGTGCTGAACTACGCGCTCGGGACCGCCTACGGCGAGGCCGTCGGCGACCTCGACCCCGCGGAGCGCGGCAGCTTCGGATTCGAGGACGAGCCGGAGTTCTGACCGACCGGGACGCGAAGCTTTATGCGAGCAACGGCGGCAGGGGCGGGCATGAAGGCCGTCGTCTGTCACGACTTCAACGAGTCGAGCGTCGAGGAGGTCGAGCGTCCGGAGCCCGAGGACGACGAACTCCTGTTGAAGACGCGGCGGGTCCAGCTGAGCGTCACGGAGTGTAACCTCTACCGGGGGAACCGGATCGCCCACTACGACCAGGTCGCCCCCCGGCTGGATGACGGCGGGGCGCTCCTGTTCGGCCACGAGTTCTGCGCCGACGTGGTCGAGGCCGGCCCCGACGTGGATGCGTTCTCGGTCGGCGACCGCGTGTACGCCCCGGGCAAGATCCCCTGCGAGGAGTGTGCGTTCTGTCGCGCCGGCCAGTGGCTGGAGTGCGAGAACAAGACGTACCTGGGCTACGAGCGCCCGGGCGCGACCGCCGAGTACTTCACCTCGCCGGAGGCGCCGCTGGCGACGCTCCCCGAGGGCGTCAGCGACGCCGAGGGGGCGGCGATGCAGCCGCTCGCGAGCTCGGTGATCGCCGCCCACGACGCCGGCATCTCGACGGGCGACGTCGTCGCGGTCGTCGGGTCGGGCGTGATGGGGAACCAGGTCGCCCAGCTCGCCCACGAGCAGGGGGCCGACGAGGTGTACGCGATCGACGTCGACGAGACGAAACTCGACATCGCCGCCGACAACGGCCTGCGGCCGGTCGACGCCACCGAAGTCGACCCGGTCGGGGCCGTCCGCGAGCGGACCGACGGGGTCGGCGCCGACGTGGTCGTCGAGGCGGTCGGCGGCGAGCAGTCGGACATGACCGGCGGGACGGACCCGCTCGCGCAGGCGTTCCGGATGGTGCGCACCGGGGGGACGATGCTCCAGGTCGGGCACGTCATCGGCGACGTGACGATCGAGCCGCGGGCGATGCGCTCGAAGGACATCGACTGGGTGTTCCCCCGGAAGGGCGCGACGCATCTCGGGCCGAACACCCACTCCGGGGAGTACACGGCCCGGCTGGTCGCGGACGACCGCGTCTCCATCGAGGCGTACACGACCCACGAGTTCGACGGGCTGGAGCGCTTCGAGGACATGATCGAGGTGACGCTGAACAAGCCCGAGCACGGCGCGCTCGGGGCGGCACAGCTCGTCCTGACCGACTGAGCCGCCGGGCGAGCGGGCCACTTTTGTAATCGGCCGGGCGTAGCTCCCCCCGTGCCCGACGAACCCGACGCGTCGGACGGCGCCGACGACGCGGTCGACCCCGAGGCCGACAGCGGCGCCGACGGGTCGAGCACGTCGGCGTCGACGGCGCCGTGGATGACCACGGACCTCGGCGGCGGCGAGAACACGACCCTCGCCGAGATCGCCGAGGAGGAGCCCGAGCCCGACCGGAGCGAGGTCGGCTACCTCCCGCACCTGCCCGACATCTTCGTCACGCTCGGCGCGGGCTGTCTGGCGACCTCCTCGATGATCACGCTGGTCGCGTTCGGCTACGTGATCTGGATGATGCAGACGGGCAACGTCGGCGACCTCTTCCCCTACCAGGTGACCCTCGCGGCGATCCAGATGGGCTTTGCCACGCTGTTGCTCGCCAGCGGGTCGTACTTCGCGGTGAAGCGGACCCGCTGGACGTTCGTGATGCTCGCGGCGCTCGTCGGCTCGTTCGCGGTGCTCACCATCCCGTTCACCGCCGTCGCGGTCGTGACGATCGGCCTCGGCCGGATCCACTTCCGGGCGCCGTTCATCGACTCTCGACCCACCTCGGACGAGGGCTGAGTCGCCGCCGTGGACGAGGGACGGGCCGACGTTCCCGTGGTCGGCGCGCGGCGACGCGCCGCGGGCGGCCCGGTATCGGTCGGTGAGCCGAACGTAACGTGTCCGATAGGATCGGGAAAAGAAACTTCCGACGTCAGGTTGCGTCGCCCGCTTCGCGCACGTTCGTCCGTCGAACTGCCCCGATACGAGCATTTCAGCCGGTGTGAAGGAAAACGTCGCGGTCGGAGCCAGCGTCGGCGACTCTCGTGTAGGAATTCGTTGTATGATCTATATCAGATACTTTTGACCGACGTCGGAGGTCGTCGACCCGCCACTCCGACAGATCTGTGGCACAAGTTATCACACTATCCGGACAATACCACTGGTTTCGAAAGAGTATGATTGTTGCGCCGTGGAAGGCCGGCCTGCATGTCGAGTCAAGCGGAGATGCCACGGAGCGTGGAGGACGCCTCGATCGTCGACACCGACATCCACCTCTCGGTGTCGCCCGACGAGGTCGCCGAGTACTGTGACCCCCCCTACGACGCCCACATGCGGAACAAGGGGTACGCCCCCCTGCCCGCCAGCGGCTGGGACCGGAACTTGCGCGGGAAGATCGAGGACTACTCGGTGAAGTCGCCGGAGGACATCCAGGGTCGCCTCTGCGAGGAGTTCCACATCGACTACCCGATCATCAACCCGACGTCGATGCTGCCGCGGCTCTCCCAGAGCGACCTGGCCGTCCACCTCATGTCGGCGTACAACGACCTGATGGTCGACCAGTACCTCGACGAGTACGACCACTTCAAGGGGCTGCTCGCGCTGGCGACCCAGAAGCCCGACAAGGCCGCCGAGGAGATCGACCGCCTCGGCGACGAGGACGGCGTCGTGGGCGTGTACCTCGCGACGACGGGCGCCGAGCGCCCGCTCGGCGACCCGCGCTTCGACCCGATCTACCAGGCCTGCGAGGACAACGGACTCCACGTCGGCTACCACGGCAGCGGCGGCGCGTTCATGTTCGACTTCCCCAAGCAGAACCAGGGGTTCGAGAAGTTCATCAACGTCCACACGATGGCTCACGCCTGGAGCCAGATGATGACCCTCGGGAGCGTCGTCATCCAGGGCGTCCCCGAGAAGTTCCCCGACGTGAACTTCACGTTCCTCGAAGCGGGCCTCTCGTGGGTCCCCTACATGATGTTCCGGCTCAACAAGGAGTACTCGATCCGCCGGAGCGAGGCGCCCCTGCTCGAGAAGAGCCCCGAGGAGTACATCCGCGAGTTCTACTTCTCCAGCCAGCCGATCGGCGAGGCCAACGACCCGACGGACATGCAGCAGATGCTCGACGTGCTCGGTCCCGACTCGATGGTGTTCTCCTCGGACTACCCGCACTGGGACTTCGACCACCCGGAGGCGCTCGACAAGTACCTCCGGGAGACGTTCTCCGAGGAGGAGCGTCGGAAGGTGCTCTCCGAGAACGCGATCGAGGCCTTCGGACTGGAATGAGCGACCACGTCGTCT
The DNA here is from genome assembly GCA_042217235.1 of Haloferacaceae archaeon. Lineage (GTDB taxonomy): Archaea > Halobacteriota > Halobacteria > Halobacteriales > Haloferacaceae > A07HB70. The sequence goes on from JBDGTB010000037.1 coordinate 52,395, forward strand.
GCGACGCCGACGAACTCGACGAGGGCGAACGCGTGCTCGTCCAGCTCGAGGGCCGCGAGATCGGCGTGTTCAACGTCGAGGGGGAGCTGCGGGCCTACACCAACTGGTGTGCCCACCAGTCCGGACCGATCTGCGAGGGGAACGTCACCGGCACCTGGGAGGGGTCGTTCGACCGCGACTCCCTCGAGACCAGCCTCGAGTACTGCCGCGACGGGGAGATCCTCAACTGCCCGTGGCACGGCTGGGAGTACGACATCGAGAACGGCGACTGCCTCTCGCGACAGGGGGTCAAGCTCCCGAGCCACCCGGTCGAGGTCCGGGAGGGCGAGGTCGTCGTCTCGCTGTAGTCAGGCCGCCTCGGACTCCGTCTTTTCCTCGATCGCCGCGCGGACCCGCCGTTCGAACGGTTCCGACTCGACGGTGTAGACCGTGTTCCCCTGGTCGTCGCGGCGACGGCCGACCCGGAACGCCGGGTCGCCGTCGACGCGAACCGTCCAGTCCTCCCCGTGGCGGGCGTTCACCCCGACGAAGCGAACCTCGCAGTCGAACTCCTCCTCCAGCGGCTCTATCACCTCGTAGGTGTACACGCCGTCGGCGAACCGCGGCGGACGGTACGGCGGCAGGTCCATCTCGTCCCGTATCTGCTCGTTCTCCAGCCACCAGTCCGGCTTCGTCATGCGCCCCGCTCGGGGGTCGTCGGTCTTAGTTCCTGTCCCGGCGCCGGCGACGGTACGACGGGTGGACGACCGCCACGACGCGCGAATCGTTCGATAACTTCGAACGATCGAGAGTGGTGTCGTGGCAACACGCTTAACACCGGACTCGCCCCAGGAAGGTGCATGACCGACGGCGACGCGAGCGGGCGGCGGACCCGGACCACCGACACGGCGTTCGACGTGATCGAACGGCTGGGGGAGCTGGGGCCGACGTCGGTATCGCGGCTGGCGACGGCGCTCGACCTCTCGAAAAGCACCGTCCACGGTCACCTGTCGACGCTCGAGGAGCGCGGCTACGTGGTTCGCGACGAGGAGGGGTACCGGCTCGGGCTCCGGTTTCTCGACCTCGGCACGCAGGTGCGGGACGGGCGCGAGATCGTCGACCACGTCGAGGAGCCCATGGAGCGGCTCGCCGAGGCGACCGGCGAGCGCACCCAGTTCATGATCGAGGAGGGCGGACGGGGGATCTACGTCCACCGGGCCGAGAGCTCCAGAGCGGTGCCGACCGACGCCCGGATCGGTCGGTCGCGACCGCTCCACGCCTGCTCGACCGGCAAGGCGATCCTGGCGCACCTGCCCGACGCGCGCGTGGACGCGATCGTCGACCGCCGGGGGCTCCCGGCGCTGACCGAGCGGACGATCACCGACCGCGAGGAGCTCGCGGCCGAGCTCGCGACGGTCCGGGAGCGGGGCTACGCCACCAACCGCGGGGAGTCGATCGCGGAGCTGTGGGCGATCGGGACCCCGGTGTTCGACGAGAACGACGACCTCGCGGGCGCCCTGAGCGTCGGCGGGCCCGGTCACCGCATGCGGCGGGACGACCGCTTCGAGGGCGAACTGGTCAACCAGCTGCTCGGCACCGTCGAGGAGATCGAGCTCAACGTCTCCTACCGATAGCGTTCGACGTCCTCGAACGGAACGTGGTCGCGGCGTTGGGCGACACTCGCGTTACAGTATGTCTGTAAAGACCCTCGGCGCTTGGTTTTACAGACAGTGTGTAAAACCAGCGGCGGCCGGAACGCCCGTCGAACGTCGGTCGGGCAGACCCGATACGGGTGGCACCCACCGTCGAACGTCGGTAGACCAGAACCGATACGGGGGCAACCTACGCCGCCGAGAGCCGGTCGGCCGGGATGCGCTCGTACTCCTCGTCGAGCGCCCGCGCGTCCTCCGGGAGGAGCGCGACGACGAGGTACGGCGCGAACTCGGCGAAGTAGTCGACGAGCGCGGCGATCCGTTCGGCGTCGATGGCCTCCAGGGAGTCGAGCAGCATGACCGGGGTGGTCTCGTGGACGTCGTGGACGAGATAGCCCGCCAGCGCGACGACGAGGCCGATCACCTCGCGTTCGGACTCCGAGAGGTGGGCCACGTCGTCGTCGTACCCCGTCCCCTCGTCGGTCTCCCGGACCACCCGGAGGCCGAACGCGCTCGCGCCGTCGTCGTCCTCGCGGCGCTCGATCCACACCCGGGCGAGGTTCTCGTAGCCGAGCAGGTCGAGGACGTCCGCCATCCGCTCGTTGAACTCCTCGACCACCGAGCGCTCGATCCGCTCGACGCGGGAGCGACGCTCCGCGATCTCCTCGCGCACCTCGGCGATGCGGTCGGTCACGCGGTCGTGCTCCTCGGCGGCCTCCTCGCAGGCCGCGACGTCGTCCGCGAGCGAGGAGAGCTCACGCTCGACCCGTCCGCGCTCGTACTCCAGCTGGGTGAGGCGGCGCTGGGCCTCGACGAGGTCCGCGTCCGCCTCGGCCTCCTCGACGCGCCGTTCGGCGGCCGCGACGTCGTCGCGGAGGTCGGCGGCCCGCGACTCCAGCCGGTCGACGTTCCCCTCCCGGTGGTCGATCTCCCGCTCGATCTCGTCGAGCCGTGCCTCCAGGCTCTCGCGGCGGTCGGCGGCGGTGCGCAGCTCGTCGACGCGCGTTTCGAGCTCCGCGACCCGCTCCTCGAGCTCCTCGCGCCGCTCGCGCCGGTCCTCGACGACGCCGCGGAGCGTCTCCAGGCGCTCCTCGATGGCCGTTCGCTCGACCTCGCTCCCGCAGGTCCAGCACTCCACGGTCCGGGCGTCCGGGTCCAGGGCCGCCGTTCCGTCCGTCGCCCCGTCGTCGATGCCCGGGAGCGAGGCCCCGTCGCCGGACAGCAGGTCGTCGTTGAACTCCACGACCCGGACGAGGTCGTCGACCTCCGCGTCGACCGCCCGGCGGCGCTCCCGGGCGCGCTCCAGGTCGGCCTCGACGCGCTCGAGTTCGTCCTCGGGCACGTCGAGGTCGGCCAGGTCGTCGCAGACCTCGGCCCGCTCCTCGCGCAGACGCTCGAGCTCGTCGTTCTGGTGGCCGAGGCGGTCCTGCACGTCGTGGAGCGCCTCGCGTACCGTCTCGAGCTCGTCGACGAGGTCGTCGACCTCGGCGGCGCTCGCCTCGCGACACCGCTCGACGGTCTCGCGCCACGTCTCGACGTCCTCGACCAGCTCCGAGCGGCGCGTCTCGAGCTCCGCGCGGCGCTCCTCGAGGTCGGCGAGCCGCCGCCGCTCGCGGTCGAGCTCGTCGCGTCGCTCCGTGAGCGCCGCGCGCTCCTCCTCCAGCTCGTCGATCTCCCGGGCGATGCGCTCGGTGTCCACCGGCCGCATGACCACCTCGCGGAGGTCCGCCCCCCGCTCGACGGCGCGCCGAACCGGGTTCTCCCGCAACAGGCAGGCGAACTGGTCGACGACGGCCGCCTCGTCGGTGTACGGGTCGCCCCCGGTGGCGACGGTCCCGTTGTGCCGGCTGAACGTCCGCGTGTACGTCTCGCCGTCGATGGTCACCTCGACGCGACCGCTGTCGGCGTCGCTTTTGAGCGCGCCGGCCGTCCCGCCGAGGCTCGCCGCGAGCGCCTTCAGGAACGACGTCCGGTTCGTCGCGTTCCGCCCCGTGAGGACGACGACGCCCCGGTCGAGCGTCACCTCGGCGTGGTCGATCCCGCCGATCCGTTCGACCTCGACCCGCGCCGTCCCGTCCGCCGGTCGCGCGTCAGTCATGGCTCCCCCAGCACGTGTCCGGCCGTACTGCTCCCCCGGTCATAATAGTGTCCCCCGGCCCGCGCGGCAGTCGCGGCGCGTGGCCCCCGATCCGTACGGGCACGCGACGCGTGGCCCGACCCGGTCAGTCCCCCTGGCGGGCACACGCACACCCGCCGCGGTCGAGCAGGTCGCCGACCCGGTGGGTCCGGCCGCACCGCTCGCAGGTGACGGTGAGCGAGGCCGACACGCGGAACTCGCCGCCGTCGAGGGCGTCGACGCGACGCAGGCGGTCGAGCGTCCCCCCGACCACCCGCTCGGTCCGCTCGCGCGTCCGCTCCATCACCTCGCGCCCCGCCTCGACCGTCTCGACCCCGTCGCGGCTCGTGTCCACCCCGAGACAGTCGCGCAGGTGGGTGGCGACGGTCTGGTGGGAGACGAAGTCCGACTCCACCGCGTCCAGGTCGACGCCGGCGTAGCGCAGCCGGTCCCGGACGTCGGCGCGCCGCTCCGGCGGGACGTCCCCCACGAGCGCCTCGCGGAGCGCCAGGCCGTCGCCGGCGAGGTCCGCGCCGGCCGCCTCGACCGCCGCCTCCAGCACCCGGGCGTCGACGACCGCCGCGAGGTCCCGCAGGCTCGCACCCTCGGCGTGGCGTGCCCGGAGCAGGTCGTCGAGGTCCGAGAGCCCGTAGGCCGCGGCGACGCGGTCGACCTTGCAGCCGTCGTCGGCGCTCGCGTTCCCGGTCATCCGTCAGGTGCGGTAGTCGAGTTCGATCTCGTCGACGACGCCGAGGAGTTCGCTCCGGATCTCGGTCCGGTGGGCGTCGTCGTCGATGCGTCGGGCGGGGCCGGAGACGCTGACCGCGCCGAGCACGCGGCCGTTCGCGTCGAGGACGGGCGCGCCGACGGCCTCGAGCCCCTCGATCCGCTCCTCGCGGTTGGTGGCGTAGCCCCGCTCCCGGACCGTCGCCAACCGCTCGTCCAGCTCCGCACGGTCGGTGATCGTCCGCTCGGTCAGCGCCGGCAGCCCCCAGCGGTCGACGATCGCGTCCACGCGCGTCTCGGGCAGGTGCGCCAGGATCGACTTCCCCGCGGCGTTGGTGTGGAGGTACCGCGGGTCGCCGATCCGCGCGTCGGTCCGTACCGACCGGTGGCCCCGGTAGCGGACGACGTGGATGCCGCGTCCGTGCTCCTCCAGCATGAACTGCACGCGCTCGCCCGTGTCGCTCGCCAGCCGCTTGATCTTCCGCTTGACGACGGGGTAGATGTCGCGCCTGGCGCGCGCGGCCGTCCCGGCGTTGAGAAATCGAAGCCCCACGTGGTAGGTGTCGCCCTCCTTGACGACGTAGCGACGTGATTCGAGCGTCGCGAGGTGGCCGTGGACGGTGCTTTTGGCCATGTCGAGCGACTCGGCGACGTCGGTCACCCGTCCGCCGCCGAGCGCCTGGAGACATTCGATGATGTCGAACGCTCTGTCGACGGATCGAACGCGCGTTCCGGACTCGTCACGACTCGACATGGGGATAGATGCAGGTCTCGATTCGAGATACATAAAGTTCGGCCATCGCGGACAGTCCGCGGCGCAGTCGGGGAGACCGCGTCGTGCGCGCGTCTGACGCCGCGTGTGGCGGTCGAGCGGCGTCGAGCCCCGAACGAGGGGGACGAACACCCGCGAGTCGCCGGACGAATCGTTCGTCGATGACGAACAGCAGTTCACCAGGGACGAACGATGTCGACGAGTGTCGTTGACGGAGATCACAACGTATCTAAACCCGGCCGTCGGGTCCCTGCCCATGGATTCGGTTCGCGAGATGAAAGGCGCGAGCATCGTGGTGGAGACGTGTGCGGCGGTCGAGCCGGGGGAGGACGTGCTCGTCGTCACCGACTGGGAGGTCGCCGACGTGGCCGAACGCGTCGCCGCGGCGGCCAACGAGCGGGGCGCGAACGTCACGCTGACCTCGATGGACCCGCGCGAGTACGACGGCAACGAGCCGGAGTCGACGGTCGCGGCGGCGATGCTGGAGGCCGACGTGGTCATCACGCCGGTCCACCGCTCTATCACCCACTCGCAGGCGGTCTCCGAGGCCGCCGAGAACGGCGCCCGGGTCATCAGCATGGTGAAGTTCACGCCCGAGCAGCTGGTTCGGGGCGGGCTGTACGCCGACTACGAGGGGATGCGGCCGCACTGCGAGGAGATGGCCCGGAAGTTCGGCGAGGCCGACGAGGCACGCGTCACCTCGCCGCAGGGGACCGACGTCACCGTCGGCCTCTCGGGCCGGGACGGCAACGCCCACCCGGGCATCGCCGACGAGCCCGGCGAGTTCACGGCGCTCGTCCACATCGAGGCGAACGTCTCGCCGGTCGAGGGAACCACCGAGGGGACGGTCGTGTTCGACGGCGCGATCCCGAACCTCGACATCGGCGTGCTCGAGGAGCCGGTCGAGATGGACATCGCCGACGGCGCGGTGACCGACGTGCGCGGCGGGAAGGCCGCCGACAAGATCGCCCGGGTCTGGGCCGAACACGACGACCCCGCCGTCTACAACATCGCCCAGCTCGCGGTCGGCATGAACCCGAAATGCGAGGAGTTCAACGGCTGGTTCTCGAACGACCACGGCCGGTACGGCAACGTCCACTTCGGGATCGGCACGTCGAGCAACCTCGGCGGGACAACCCGCGCGCCCGTCCACTTCGACGCGATGATGGCCGAGCCGACGCTCGAGCTCGACGGCGAGGTCGTCGTCGAGGACGGCGAGTTCACGTTCTTCTGACGTGCGGAGCCCGCTCGCCGGACTCAGCGACCCGCGGCGCGTCGGCCTCGTGAGCGTCGCCCACGGGCTCAACGAGTTCTACGCGATCGTCCTGCCGCCGCTGTTCCCGCTTCTCGTCGCGGACCTCTCTATCTCCTACGCGCAGGCGGGGACGCTCCTCACCGTCTTCTTCCTGATGTACGCCGCGTTCCAGCTCCCGGCCGGCCTGCTCGCCGACCGGGTCGGGAAGTTCCGACTCGTGCTCGCGGGGATCGTCGTCCTCGGCGGCGGCGTCCTGCTGATGGCGCTGGCGCCGGACTACCGCACCCTCCTCGCGGCGCAGGTGGTCGCCGGGATCGGCGGCAGCACCTACCACCCCGCCGGCATGTCGCTGATCAGCGACCTCGAAACGGGCGAGACGGAGGGGCGCGCGATGGGCTTTCACGGCGCCGTCGGCACCGCTGGCGTCGCGCTCTCGCCGGCCCTGCTCGGCGGCCTGACGCTCGTCGTCGACTGGCGGACCGCCCTCGCTGTCGCCGGCGGCGTGGGGCTGGCCGCCGCGCTCGTCCTCCGGCTGGCGTACGACCCGCCGGAGCGGACGACGGAGGATGCCGCGGACCTCGACGCGGGCGCCGTCACCGGGACGATCCGCGAGCGCCTCCGCTCGGCGCTCCGGGTCCCCGTGACTGACCAGCTGCTGGTCCTCCTCCTGCTCCACGCCTTCGTGTCGATGCTGACCCGCGCCGTCCAGACGTTCACCACGTCGTTCGTCTTCGCCGGCGGGACGGGGACGCTGACGGGGGGCAACGCCGCGTTCGTCGCCCTCCTGGTCGGGAGCGGCACCGCCTCCCTCTGGTTCGGCGGGCTCGCCGACCGGATGAACCGCCACCGGCTCGGCGTCGCCGTCTCCCTCGTCACCGCGGCGCTCCTCGGGTCGACGCTGTTCCTGCCCGCGTCGGTGCCGCTGGTCGCCCTGCTGCCCTGGTTTTTCGTCATCGGGGTGGCGACGTACTCGGTCACGCCGGTGAAAAACGCCATCGCGTCGGCGTACAGCGAACGGGGGTTCAGCGGCGGCGCGTTCGGCCTGCTCCAGAGCGCGTCGGCGGTCGGGAGCGCGGTCGCCCCCGCGCTCTTCGGCTTCCTCGCGGACCGCTGGGGGGTCGTCGCCGCCTACCCCGCGATCGGCGCCGTCTGTGCGCTGATCGCCGTCTGCTTTCTCGTGCTCGCCGTCCGCGGCGAGCCCACGCCGCTGCCGGGGTTCGCCGGGGAGGTCTGACCCGGCCGCGGCCGGCGAGCCGGCGCGGATTGCGGCCGCCTCCGTTCCGCCCGTCGCCGCTCAGCGGAACTGCTCGAGCGCGTCGTCGTCGAGTCGGACGCCGATCCCCGGCCCGTCGGGCAGCCGCACCGTGCCGTCCTCCATCGAGAGCGCCGGCTCGAACGGCTCCTCGGCCATCTTGAGCGGGCCGACGGTCTCGACGGGACGGAAGACGGCGTCGTTGGCGGCGACGAGGGCGAGCTCGGCGGCCGCGGCCGGCGAGAGACAGAAGCCGTGCCCGACGACCGGCTGGACGCCCGCCGCGGCGGCGACGTCGATCGCCGCCTGACACGCCCGGAGCCCGCCGAGCCGGAGCGTCTTGAGCTTCACCCGGTCCGCGGCCCCCCGGCGCAGTATCTCGAACAGCGCGTCCAGGTCGGTCACCGGCTCGTCGGCCATGATCGTCGTCGACGTCGACTCGGTCAGGCGGGCGAGCCCGTCGAGGTTCCCCTGTGGGACGGGCTGTTCGAGGTGGGCGAGGCCGAGCGGCTCGGCCGACTGCGCCAGCTCGATCGCCGCCTCGACGTCGTCGTAGCCGCCGTTGACGTCCGCCCGGACCGCCATCCGGTCGCCGACGCGCTCGGTCACGCGACGGAGCCGCGCCACGTCCGCCTCCAGGTCGCCGCTCAGCTTCAGCTTGCAGGAGGTGAACCCGCGGTCGAGCCACTCGGCGGCCTCGTCGGCCATGGCGCCGGGGTCGTCGATCCCGACCCACGCGTTCAGCGGCTCCTCCTCGCGGTCGGTCCCGCCGAAGAGGTCGGCCACGCCCAGCCCGTGCTCCCGGCCGTAGAGGTCGAGGAAGGCCGTCTCGACGGCGAAGGCCGTGTTGGGGCCGACCCCCTCGACCCCGTCGAGGCGGTCCCGGAGGCCGTTGAGGTGGGTCGGCGGGTCGTCGAGGACCGCCGGCAGCGCCCGTTCGACCTCGGCGGCGACGTCGCCCGGCGTCTGTCGGGAGTAGCCCGGCGACGGGTCGGCGGTGGCGATCCCGCGCGCGCCGTCCGCGGTTTCGAGGGTCACGAGCACCGACTCCATCGTCGAGAGCGCCGCGTGTTTCGAGGACGCGTAGTTCCCCCGCATCGGAACCTCGAACTGGACGACGTCGAAGTCGTTGAGTCGCATCGCCCCGGGTTCGGGGCGCGGGGGTCAAAAAACCGCACGTCAGAGCCCCACACGCCGTTCGCGACTCTGCCCGATCAACCAAGACAGATTTATTAACCTCGGGTACGGGCTTGAGATCGCATGTCAAGCGAATCGTCAAGTGAAACGCCTGCGATAATCGAGTACCTCCTCGACGAGGAGTACGTGCTGGGCACGCTGATCTACGTCATCGTGTGCATCCCGCTGTACTTCTGGTTCGAGGGGCCGGTCGGGATCGCGGGGACGGTGTACCCGTCCGTGGTCATCTTCGCGATGGTCACCGGGTCGCTCCTGCTGGTACCGATGATCGCAAAGATACTCCGAACGCAGTTCGGCGTCGGGGTGCCGGAGAACCTCGAGCGCATCCAAGGCGGTGCGTTTAAGGATTCGCTCGGTACGCTCTCACAGGAGGAGGACTGATCGCTCATGGTTCAAGCAGAACTCGACAACATGCGGAAGGAGTTCAACGACGGACAGGTCATCGCCGTCGACGACATCAGCCTCACCATCGACGAGGGTGAGCTGATCGTCCTCGTCGGGCCGTCGGGGTGCGGGAAATCGACGACGCTCCGGTGCATCGCCGGTCTGGAGTCGCTCACGTCGGGGGAGATCCGGTTCGACGGCGTGGACGTGACGGGCCTCCCGCCGAAGGACCGTCGCATCTCGATGGTGTTCCAGAACTACGCGCTGTACCCGTCGATGACGGTCTACGAGAACATGGCCTTCGGCCTGAAGATGCGCGGGGTCGAGCGCAAGCGCATCGACGAGCAGGTCACCTGGGCCGCCAACATGATGGAGATCGGGGACCTGCTCGACCGGTACCCGATGGAGCTCTCCGGCGGGCAACAGCAGCGCGTCGCCCTCGGGCGCGCCATCGTCCGCGACCCGACCCTCTTCCTGCTCGACGAGCCGCTGTCGAACCTGGACGCCAAGCTCCGCGCCGTGATGCGGACGGAGATCCAGGAGCTCCAGAAGGAGCTCGGCGTCGCCGCGGTGTTCGTCACCCACGACCAGGAGGAGGCGATGACCATGGGCGACCGCATCGTCGTCATGAACGCCGGCCGCATCGAGCAGGTGGCCGAGCCCGAGGTCATCTACCACGACCCGGCCTCCATCTTCGTGGCCGACTTCATCGGCAGCCCGGCGATCAACTTCTTCGTGGCCGACTTCGACGGCGAGTCCGTCGGCAACGAGACGTTCTCGAAGGAGCTCCCGGAGGAGCTCCAGGACGCGCTCGAGGCCGAGCTGAACGACGAACAGCTGGTCGTCGGCATCCGGCCCGAGCACATGTACACCACCGACGCGGGCGAGGGCCTGTTCGACGTGGACGTCGAGGTCATCGAGCCGCTGGGCAACACCCAGATCGTCTACTTCGAGATCGACGACGAGCGGTACAACCTCGTCGTGCCCGCGACGGCGGACCTCGACGAGGGCGAGCGCGTCGGCGTCGAGTTCGAGTGGCCCCACGCCCACTTCTTCAAGCCGGAGGGCGGCAAGGCCGCCAAGTGGATGAACGTCGTGGAGAGCGCCGAAAGCATCGGGTTCGTCCACGGGGACGAGGGCCCGGACGCGGTCAAGACGGGTGACGATTAAGGATGGCCGCGCCGACTGCCGAACAACTCGGTGAAGACAGGTCGCTGTTCAGCCGGCTGCTCGACGAGTACTCGTCCCTGCAGGGGCTGGTGTTCATCGCGCCAACGCTGGCGATCCTCACGGGGATCATCTTCTGGCCGATGTTCAACGACGCGTTCCTGCTCAGCTTCAAGGAGTACACGCTGAGCCTCTCCGAGCCCAACCCCTGGATCGGACTGGAGAACTACCGCTACTGGATCGTCGGCAACGGGAGCCAGCTGCTGTACTTCAGCATCAAGCAGACGATCCTCTACGAGTTCATCGTCGTCCCGCTCGACCTCCTCGTGGCGATGTCGATCGCCATCGTGCTCAACGAGAACTACCCCGCCCGCTGGTTCTGGCGGGGCTTCGCCCTGACCGGCTACGCCAGCCCGACGGTCGCCGCCGGCCTGGTGTTCGCGGTCATGGCCGACGCCGCCTCCTACGGCGTCGTCTACCACCTGTTCAACTTCTTCTTCGAGGTCTCCCAGCAGGGGGGGCTGACCTCGAACTCCCCGTGGGCGTTCTGGGTCGTCGTGTTCGCGAAGGTGTGGCGTGACTTCGGGTTCATGTTCATCATCATCCTCGCGGCGCTGCAGTCGATCCCCGACGCGCTCTACGAGATCTCGCGGGTCGACGGCGCCGGTCCGTTCCAGCGGTTCCGACACATCACCCTGCCGCACATCAGCACGGCCGTCGTGACGGTCGTGATGATCCGAACGGTGTTCACGGTCGGGAAACTGGAGATCCCGTACGCAGTCACCCGTGGCGGTCCGGTCAACCAGACCACGGTGCTGGCGCTGCTGATGTTCCGGGCGTCCAGCGGGTTCCGCGAGAACCTCGGGCGCGTGGCCGCGCTCGGCATCATGTTCGTGGTCGTGCTCGTACCGCTCATCGCAATGTGGATCAAACTGGAGACGGAGGACTAACCGATGGCAACGCAATCAGGCTCTGACGGATTCACGGTCGAGGGCGGCGACGAGGGGATGTTCTCCCACCTCAACTGGGACGAACACATCAAGCCGCCGCTGAAGTACATCGCGCTGGCCGTCGTGATGGCCTTCTGTGTCCTGCCGCTGTACTTCACCTTCGTCAACTCGCTGAAGTCGCCGGAGATGATCTTCACCTCCACGATGGGCATCCCGTGGGTGACGTTCCAGCCGGCGACCGGGCAGAACCAGGCGTGGGTGTCGATGTGGGAGTCGTTCCCCTTCATCAAGTACGTGTTCGCGTCGTTCATCGCGTCGTTCGGCACGGCGACGCTGGCGACCGGCATCGCCATCTCGGCGGCGTACGCCTTCGCCCGGCTCGATTTCCCGCAGAAGAACAAGCTGTTCATCCTCAGCATCTGCGCGTTCATGTTCCCGCGCGCGATCATCGCCATCCCGATCTTCCTGCTGCTGAACAAGATGGGGATGCTGAACACCTACGTCGGGCTCATCGTGGCGTTCACCTCCTTCACCCTGCCGTACAACATCTGGCTGCTCCGCGGGTTCTTCGAGGACCTGCCGGACAACCTGGAGGAGTCGGCCCGGGTCGACGGCTGCACGCAGTTCGGCGCGTTCTACCGCGTCATCCTGCCGCTCTCCCGGCCGGCGATCGCGAGCGTGTTCATGCTGGCGTTCCTGCTGGCGTGGCACAACTTCCTGCTCGCGTTCCTCATCGGCAACGACGACATCCACACGACGCTGCCCGTGGCCATCCTCTCGCTGAAGTCGCAGTTCTTCGTGCAGTCGTTCCACTTCATCCTGGCCGCGACCTTCCTGACGATGATCATCCCGGTCATCTTCTACATGTACCTGCAGAAGCACCTGGTCGAGGGGCTCAGCGCCGGCAGCGGCGTGAAGGGCTAACGCCCGACCGGGGTCTCGACTTCTCCTTTTCCGTTCTCGGTTCCCCCAGCGGCCGCGCCGTCCCGGTCGCCCCGCGCCAGCGGCGGGGGCGACCGACGTAGACCGCCGGACCGCGTCCCGCCGAGCGAGCAGACGGGAAGCTTTAACCGCGGCGGGCGTGGGGTGACACCACACATGATCGACCTGGAGATGGCGGAGGTCTCGCGGAAGGTGGCCGAGCAGCTGATGGCGATAGAGGCCGACGAGGAGGTGCTCGTGATCTCCGACCCGACGAAGGTGCCGGTCGGGCGGGCGCTGACGAACGCCGCCCGGGCCATCGGGTCGGACGCCCACCTGATCGTGATGCCCCAGCTCGACTCGCACGGCAACGAGCCGACCGACGTCGTCGCCGAGGGGATGAAGGCGGCCGACGTGGTGTTCACCGCGACCACGCACGCGATCACGCACACGCGCTCGCGGCTGGCGGCGACGGAGACGGGCACCCGCACGGCCATCCTCCGGGGCGTCACCGAGGAGATGATGGTCGAGGGGGGGATGAACACCGACTTCGAGGAGCTGCGGGAGGTCACGGAGGCGACCCGCGACGTGCTCGACGCCGCCGAGCGGGCGCACGTCACCAGCCCGGCCGGGACGGACGTGGAGATGGACCTGAGCGGGCGCTCGGCGTTCTCGCTCGACGGCTACTACCACGACAACTACGGCTTCGCGACGCTCCCGCCGGGCGAGGCGCCGACCTCCCCGGCCGAGGGGACGGCCGAGGGGACGGTCGTGATCGACTACTCGATGGACAACATCGGCCGGGTCGACGAGCCGATCGAGCTCACCTTCGAGGAGGGGTTCGTCACCGAGATCGACGGCGGCTCCGACGCCGACCGGCTCCGCGACATCGTCGAGGAGGCCGACGAGAACGCCGGCAACATGGCCGAGTTCGCCATCGGCACCAACCCCGACGCCCGGCTGATCGGCAACCTCGCCGAGGACAAGAAGCTCGCCGGCACCGTCCACTTCGCCGTCGGCGACAACGAGAGCCTCGGCGGCTCGCTCCAGAGCAACATCCACCTCGACGGCCTCGTGTTGAACCCGCGGGTCCGCCTCGACGGGGAGGTCGTCGTCGAGGGCGGGGAGCTGCTCACCGACCGCGTCCGGGAGCTCGCCGGCCGGTAAGCGCCCGGAACCCGTCGCCCGGCTCCTTTTCGTAGTCGCGTCGCGTGTCCGACGTTCGCCGCCCGTCCGAGCGGCGCGTGAGCCCCATACCGGCGGACGCCCGTCGGCTCGTCGCCCGCGGGGCGACGCCGGCGGGCGGATCTATCCCGATCGTTGACGATTCATGCAGGTTGATCCCAAAAGATATATTATGCCATGGTACGCTTCGTCATTCCGTGTGGCTGCTAGACTCAGGCACACTGTGAAACATGACGAACGAGAGCAGCCAGAACGGACGATCGGGGAGTAGCGTAAACAGGCGTCGCTTCATCGCGGCCGCCGGCGCGGCCGGCATCGCCGGCATCGCCGGCTGTTCGGGTGGCGGCGACAGCGGCTCGGGGGGCTCCGGCGGGTCCAGCGGTGGCTCCGGCGGGTCCAGCGGTGGCTCCGGCGGGTCCAGCGGCGGGTCCGGTTCGGACAGCACCACGACCGGTTCGAGCAGCGGGTCGACGGTCACGCTCCGGGTGTGGTCCGGGAACATGACCGACGAGCCGTCGAACAAGAAGTACTGGGAGAACGCGATCCAGCGGTTCAACGAGCAGTCCAACGACGTCGAGGTGGACCTGACCGGCGTGCCCTACGAGAACCAGTTCAAGAAGATCCGCTCGGCGATCCAGGCCGGCGGCGACACCTCGCCGCACCTCAACGAGATCGGCTCCCGGATCGACACGATCCAGGCGGCCGACCTCCTGCACCTCAAAGAGGAGGGCCTGTGGGGCCAGTCACAGGTCAAAGAGAAGGTCACCGACGGCGTGCTGAGCCTCAGCGAGAACTGGGGGTACCAGGCGACCGGCAAGGAGGGCGCGCTGGCGACGTGGCCGCTCGGGCTCCGGCCGTACATGAGCGTCTTCCGGAAGAACTGGATCGAGGCCGCGGGCTGGTCCGTCGAGGAGATGGAGAGCAACGGCGCGCCCGGCTGGTACGACGGCGGCGAGTCCTACAGCATGTTCAACGAGCTGTACCCGGACATGAACAAAACGGACCTCGCGTCGGGCGACGCCTCGCCGGACACGACCGGCATGAAGGAGGGCGACGAGGAGATCTTCTCGCACTACGCCGGTCAGTGGGGTCTCACCCTCATGGGCACCCTGAACAACAAGGGGACGCGCTCGATCATGGACACGGAGAAGGCCCGCGACATCATCCGCTTCCAGCAGGAGGGCATCGAGAAGGGCTACTTCCACCCCAACTCGATCAACCACGGCGACGAGGAGGCGACGACGCTCCTGTGGTCGAACAAGCTCGGATACATCCACGTGCAGGACGTCTCCGACCTCTGGTCGAGCTTCCGCGGTCAGCTCGGTGCCGATAGCTACGAACAGAACTGGGGCTGGGACCTGCCGCCGATGGGGCCCGGTTCCGACGGCCAGAAGTCGACGTACTCCGTGACGCCGGTGTTCGCACCGTTCAAGGCGTCCTACAAGAACCAGGCCCAGAAGGACGCCTCCGTGGAGTTCACCGACTGGTTCGCGGCCAGCGACACCGAGCCGCTCACGCGGACGAAGAACATCGGCTGGGTGCCGATCGACCCGGCGATCATGACCGGCGACTGGTTCACCCAGGACGACCTCCACACCCGGTTCTGGTCGAAGATGAAGACGATCGTCGAGGAGTACTCCGTCTCTGCCCAGCCGGCGGTGCAGGGCGCCTCGAAGATCGGCTTCGAGATCCCGCGCTCGATGCACCAGCGCATCTTCCAGCAGGGCATGAGCATCGAGAAGGCGACGAACCTCGCCGCCGAGCAGATGAACCAGATCCTCAAGGAGAACGGTCGCTACGAGCCACGGTAAGGCCGACCGCCCCCGGACCGTTCGGCCCGGCGCGACCCCCCGTCGACGCACCGCCCGAATACCACAGTTTTATTTAGGCATGCTCGCCTAACAGATTCTATGGCAACGAGTGACAGCCAGTCGTCGGAGTTCCTGAACGACGACATGGTCGATCACCTGGACCGGGTCGCCGCGATCCTGTACGCCGTGTTCGCGTTCTCCTTCGCGGGCGGCGTGTTCCTCGACTGGCAGAGCCCGGGCACCGTGGTCGTCGCACCGCTGACGATCTTCAGCAACCCGTCGAACAGCGGCCTGTTCCTCCTGGGGATCATCCTCCTGTTCCTCGGCTACGCGCTGAGCAAGGCCGCGGACAAGATCGAGGAGATGAACATGGATCACGAGGACGAGACCCAGGAGTGGGTCGTCAACATCAAGGGCCTCGACACCGACCCCGGCGCGGGCCGTCGCGAGCGCCGCGAGGAAGAGGCCAAGAGCTCGAACTGAGCGCCACCCCCCTTCTCGACGCTTTCGACCCGGGAGCGGCCGCGCCGCCCCGCGACCGGTCGGTCGGACCGTGCGGCGGTCGACCGCGCGCCGCCTCCGAGCGTGACCCACGCCGACGAGCGGGACCGCGGCGTCGGCGGTCCGGCGTGCCGTCGCGGGCAGCGAGGGGCGTGCCGGTCACCGTGAAGAAACGTCGTCCGACCGGCTTGATTCCGGCTCAGATCGCGAGCAATTTTTCTTCTATCCGTCAGTCGTGACCGATCGATCGAGAACGGGGCGTCGGCGTGACCGGGCCCGACGTGGGAAGCGGTACCGTCATGCACAGGCATATGGCTCCCCGTCCGCATCGTGGCCGCATGCGAGACGTGATCAGGGACGTGGCGGGGGCGGACGTGCGACGGCTCGCCGAGCGATTCGGGATCGAGGTGGGCGAGGCCGACGTGGAGGGCCTGACCGAACGGGTCAACGACCGCCTCGCCGACGGGCTGGACGGGGTGTACGAGGTCCCGGTGGCGTCCTCGCCGGCCGACGCCGGCGAGCGGCGCTGGTCGGAGGCGACCGACGAGTACAACGCCCTGAGCGCGACGTGTCACGTGCCGCCCCGCTCCGACGCCGGCGACCTGCTCGACGGGACGACGGTCGGGCTGAAGGACATCATCGCCGTCGCGGGGGTGCCGATGGGGTGTGCCTCGGGGGCGATGCACGGGTTCGTCCCGAGTGCGGACGCGGCGGTGACCGAGCGCCTGCGGGCGGCCGGGGCGACCATCACGGCGAAGACGAACCTCGACGAGTTCGCCGGCGGCGGGCGGGGCAAGTCGTTCCGCGGGCTGATACGCAACCCCGACGACGAGGACCGCATCGCGGGGGGCTCCTCCGGCGGGTCGGCCGCCGCCGTCGCGGCCGGCCTCGTCGACGTCGCGCTCGGGACCGACACCGGCGGGTCCGTGCGGAAGCCGGCGACGTTCTGCCGACTCGTCGGGCTGAAGCCCACCTACGGGCTCGTGTCGCTGACCGGGGTGATCGAGAACACGTACACGCTCGACCACGTCGGGCCGATCGCCGACTCGGTCGTCGACGCGGCCCGGGTGCTGGAGGCGGTCGCCGGCCGCGACGAGCGCGACCCCGCGAGCATGGCGGCGGCCGGGCGCGACCGCTACCGGGTCGGCGGCTACGTCGACGCGGCCCGGTCGCCGCCGCCGGTCGAGGATCTCCACCTCGCCGTGGCGACCCAGGGCGTCGAGGACGACATCGACGAGACCGTGACGCGGCGCCACCGCGCGGCGCTCGACCGGATCGAGGCGGCCGGTGCGACCCTCGAGCGCGTCGCGATCCCCCACCTCGACGCCACCAAGCACCTCAAGAACGTCCTGAGCTACGTCGAACTCGCGGCCTACTGGCGCGACGGCGGCGCGCCGGTGCGCCGGGGCGGCGTCGTCGACGACTTCGACCAGGTGGGCTTCGCGCGCCGGGCGCGAACCGGCAGCGCCGAGGTCAACGACTTCTACCGGAGTCGACTGCTCGCCGGCGCCCGGCTGCTCGAGGCCAACGACGGCCGCCACTACACGCGCGCACACGCCGCGCGACGGGCGCTGCGCGACGAGCTGACCGACCGCCTCGACGGGGTCGACGCGATCCTGACGCCGACCTCGCCCTACCTCGCGCCGACCGTCGAGCGCGTCACCGACCCCGAGTTCGACCCCGACGGCCTCGACCGCGAGTTCGGCTACGGGCGATACTCCAAGGTCGGCAACGTCACCGGCCTCCCGTCGCTGACGGTCCCCAACGAGAGCGAGGACGGCCCGGCCGTCGGTCTCCAGCTGGTCGGGGGGCCGTTCGAGGAGGCGACGCTGTTGGCCGCCGCCGAGCGGATCGAGGCGACGGTCGCCGGGTAGCGCGACCGACCCGTCGCGCGTCGGCCGCCGACGCCGACGACCCCCCGACCACGGGCTGAGCGACGTGGGGCGACCTCCCGTCCACGCGGGGCGAACTTCCGGTAGCACCGTCGGGCGACGGTGGACTTACGTCGCCGCCCGCACCTCTCCCACCGTGACCCGAACGATCGCCTGTCTCGACGGGTTCGATCCGGCGTACCTCGACGCGACCGACACGCCGGCGTGGGACGACCTCGCGGCTGAGGGCGTCGCCGGCACCTGCGAGGGGCTGGTGCCGAGCCTGACGAACGTCAACAACGTCGGCATCGTGACCGGCGCGTTCCCGGACGGGAACGGGATCACCGGCAACACCTTCTACGACCGCGAGCGCGGCGAGCGGGTGTACATGGAGGACCCCTCGTTCCTGCGCTGCGAGACGCGGCTCGCACGGGCCGCGGGCGAGGGCGCGGACGTCGTCGCCCTCGTCTGCAAGGAGAAGCTCCGGCGGATGGTCGGCCAGGGCGACGGCGTCGAGGCGGCGAGCGCCGAGGAGCCGCCCGCGGACCTCGTCGACGCCGTCGGCGAGGCGCCGGACATCTACTCCGGCGAGGCGAGCGCGTGGCTGTTCGACGCCGCGGTCCACGTCGCCGAGACGCGCGCCCCCGACGTGTTGTACGTCTCGACGACCGACGTGGTGCCGCACAAGCACGCGCCCGGTTCCGACGCGGCCGAGGAGTGGGTCCGGGCGCTCGATTCGGGGCTCGGCCGCCTGCGCGAGCACGGCCACGTCGTCGCCACCGCGGACCACGGGATGAACGAGAAGACCCGCCGCGTCGACCTGGCCGCCGTCCTCGACGACGCCGGCGTCGAGAGCGAGGTGGTGCGGCTGATCCGCGACCGCCACACCTACCACCACCGGAACCTCGGCGGCGCGGCGTACGTGTACGCCGACGACGCCGACGGCGCGCGGGCGGCGATGGCCGACCTCCCGGGCGTCGACGAGGTCCTCGGTGCCGAGGCGGCCGCCGACCGCTTCCGGCTCCCGCTCGACCGGATCGGCGACCTGCTCGTGCTCGGCGACCCGGCGACCGCGTTCGGGCCGATCGACGGCCCCGAGACGGTCGACTCGGTGTCGCTGCGCTCGCACGGCGCCCACCACGAGCGCCGGGTGCCCTACGTCGCCTCGACGGGCGCCGAGATGGAGTACAACAACGACGCGTTCGACGCCGCCCTCGACTAGCACCGGCCGCGACGGGCGTCCGGACGAGCAGAGCGGGATCAGGTGGGCGAACGCCGAAAACGAGGGAACGCGCGCCGGCCGGAGGATCCGCTCAGGACGGGATACCGCCCTCCTCCCGGAGCGCGGCGATGTCCTCGTCGCCGTAGCCGAGCTCGCGGAGGACGGCCTCGGTGTCCTCGCCGAGCAGCGGCGGCGGCCCCTCGAAGCCGGACTCGGCGTTGCGGAAGTTGAGCGGGTGTTCGAGCACCTCTATCGTCCCTGCGGTCGGGTGCTCCATCTCGCGGACCACGCCGCGGGCCTCGGTCTGCTCGCTGTCGAGCGCCTCGTTGACCGTGTTCACCGGGCCGACCGGGAGGCCGTGCTCGTCGGCGAGCAGGTCGACCCACTCGTCGGTGGGGCGCTGTCGGAACACCTCGGAGAGCTCCGCCTCCAGCTCCTCCATGTGCTCGACCCGGGCCGGGTTCGACTCGAAGCGCTCGTCCTCGGCGAGGTCCGGGCGGTCGATCGCCTCGCACAGCCCCCGCCAGAGCTTCTCGTTCGCACAGCCGACGTTGAGGTAGCCGTCCGCGGTCGGGTAGGCCTGGTACGGCGCGAGCACCGGGTCCTTGGTGCCCATCCGGCCGGGCGTCTCGCCGACGAACGCCTTCCCCGCCTGCTTGGTGAGCCACGGGAGCGCGGCGTCGTGCATCCCGATCTCGATCCGGTCGCCCTCCCCCGTCAGCTCCCGCCGGAGGAGCGCGCCGGTGACGCCGAAGGCGGCCCACATCGCCGTGATGAGGTCGGTCTGGGGGAGGCCCACCTTGCACGGGTCGCCGTCCTCGGGGCCGGTGACGGACATGATCCCGCTGGTGCCCTGGACGAGCAGGTCGTAGCCCGGGCGGGCGGCCCACGGCCCGGTCTCGCCGTACGCCGAGATCGAACAGTAGACGACGTCCTCGTTCACCTCGCTGACGTCCTCGTAGCCGACGCCGATGCGCTCGGCGGTGCCCGGCCGGAAGTTCTCGATGAACACGTCGGCCTCGCTCACGAGGTCGAGCAGGGCCGCGTGGCCCGCCTCCGTCTTCAGGTCGAACTCGACGCTCCGCTTGTCGTAGTTGACGGTCCAGAAGTACGGCGACTCGCCGTTCTCGTCTGCGGTCCGCCCGGGGCCGTCGTAGGACTCGTCGGCCGGGACGAAGGGCGGACCGGAGTGGCGGTTGTCGTCGCCGACGCCGGGTCGCTCGACTTTGATGACCTCTGCGCCCTGGTTGGCGAGCATCGTCGAGGCGAAGCCGCCGGTGACGAACGTCGTCAGGTCGACGACGGTCACGCCGTCGAGGAACTTCGCCGGTGACTCGGCTGGCATACCCGCCCCCACGCGGCGGGGCGTGTAAGTCCTTGCGTCACGCGACGGCGGCGTCCCGTCGAACGGCGGGGCCGAACCGACCCCGACCGCCGCGGGCTCCACCGTCCCGCCGGGCGAGCGTCGCGCGGGCCGTGTCCTCGCCGGCCCCAGCGGCGCAAGCGCGTTCTCGCCCCCCTCGGCCGCGAAAGCGCGTCCGCGCCGGCTCCGGCCGCGCAATCGTTCCCGGTCCGGTGTCGGCCGCACAGGCGATGCCGGCCGCGGTTTCCGGGGAGCCACGGTTCAAGTGTGCGCGGCCCCGCGGGGGTCCATGATGTCGGAACCGACCGCACGACCGTCGCCGGCGCCGCGTCGTCCCCGATGACGGAGGAGACGAACGAGTCGCTCGTCGGGGGGTACGCCGGGCGCCTGCTCGGGATCGTCTCGGTCGGCTGGCTGACGTTCCAGGGGGGTCGCCTACTGCTCCCGCCGCTCCTCCCGCAGATCATCGAGACCCTCGAGGTGACGCCGTTCGCGGCCGGGGTCGGCATCTCGACGCTCTGGGGCTGTTACGCCCTGCTCCAGTACCCGAGCGGCCGCCTCTCGGACCGGCTGTCCCGCAAGACGCTGCTCGTCGCCGGGCTCGGGTTCGGGGCCGCGGGCTTTGCCCTGCTGTCGACCGCGGTCGTCTACCCCGTCTTCCTGTTCGCCGCCGCGGTCGTCGGCGTCGGATCGGGGCTGTACCCGACGGCGGCGCGGGCGCTCATCTCCGACCACTTCGAGGAGAAGCGCGCCGCCGCGTTCGGCCTCCACATCGCCTCGGGCGACCTCGGCGGCGGGGTCGCCGCGGGCGCGGCCGTCGTCGTCCTCGCGGTGGCGACCTGGCAGTCGGCGTTCCTCCCGGTCGCCGCCCTCCTCGGGGCGGTCGCACTGGCCGTCCACCTCCACGCGCGAGAGCCCTACGAGGTCCGGAGCGTCGACCTCGACGTGCGCGGCGCGACCCGTCGCGTCGCCGCCCAGCGGCGCCTGCGCTGGCTCATCCTCGCCTACATGGGATTTGCTTTCAGCTGGCAGGCGACCGCCGGCTTCCTCCCGACCTTCCTCCAGGTGTCGAAGGGGCTGTCGCCGGCGCTCGCCTCCACCGGCTTCGCCAGCCTGTTCGTGGTCGGCGCGGCCGTCAAGCCGGTCGCCGGACGGGTCGGCGACGGCCGCCGCAAGCCACTCGTCGCCGCCGGGGTGCTCGGCTTCGGCGCGCTCGGCCTCCTCGCGCTTCTCCTCGTCGAGGGGACGGTCCCCGTCCTCGCGGCGACGGTCGCGTACGCCGTCGGCCTGATGGGCTACCCGCCGGTGATGCAGTCCTACCTGATGGACGTGTTCCCCGAGTCGAGCCGGGGCGCCGACCTCGGCTACGTCCGCACACTCTACATCGGCGTCGGAGCCGTCGGCCCCGCCTACGTCGGCTTCGTCGCGGGGCGGGCGAGCTACGTCGCCGCGTTCGCGTCGATCGTCTGCCTGATCGCCGTCTCGGCGTCGATCATCGCGTGGCGGTCGCTCGCGGGGGACTGAGGACGGGCAGCGCGCTCACCGCTCCGCCGGGTTGGCGTCCTCCCGTCCCCGCGTCGCCGCCCGCGCCCGCAACAGCGCGACCACCCGCTCGTCGCGCCGCCGGACCGCCGCCGAGGGCGACTCGTCGTACTCGTGAAAGCCCGCGCCGTCGGCCACGCCGTCGCGTGCCGCCTCGACGCGGTCGTCGAACAGCCGGGAGGGCTCCTCGGCGTCCGACAGGTGGGGGTAGAGGTCCGCCGCGATGTCGCGAAAGAGCGCGACGCTGGAGAGGTCGGCCGTCTCGAACGGGCCGACCGCGGCGGTTCGGAGCGCGTAGCCGTCGCGCACCGCCCGCTCGACGTCAGCGAGCGAGGCGACCCCCGACTCGACGAGGTGTGCACACTCCCGGAGCACCGCGAACTGGACCCGGTTCCAGACGAAGCCCGGGACGTCCCGCTCGACGACGATGGGGGTCCGGTCGAGCGCCTCGACGACCGCCGCGGTCCGGTCGACGACGGCGTCGGCGGTGCGCTCGCCCCGGACCACCTCGACGGTGGGCAGGAGGTAGGGCGGGTTCCACCAGTGACAGCCGACGACCCGCTCGGCCGCGGCGGGCACCGTCGCCGCCACGTCCGTCACCGGGATGCCGGAGGTGTTGGTCGCGAGGACCGCGTCGGCGGGCGCCGCGTCGGCCGCCGTCCCGAACACTTCGGCTTTCACGTCGAGGTCCTCGGACACCGACTCCAGCACGAAGTCGGCGTCCGCGACCGCTCCGGCGAGGTCGAGCGCGTCGTCGATCCGGTCGCGGACGGCGTCCGGGTCGGCGTCGAGGAGCCCCTCCTCGTCGAGGAAGGCGAGCGCGTCGTCGACGGCGCCGGCGGCCGCGTCGAGGTTCGCCCGCCGGTGGTCGACGAGCGTCACCCGGGGGCCGTGCCGCGCGAACTGCACCGCGAGGCCGGGGCCCATCGTCCCCGCGCCGACGACGACCACGCGCTCGACGCCGCTCATCCCGTCTCGACGAGTTCGCAGACGTACCCCTCCGGGTCGCGGACGAACGCGACCCGCGCGTCGCCGGCCGGCTCGACGGTCATCGGCGCCTCCTCGACCGTCGGGTCGTGGGAGTCGACGAGCGACGCGAAGGCCTCGTCGACGTCCTCGACCCCGACCGCGAGGTGGTCGAGGCCGGTGCCGTGCTCGACCGGGTCGGACCGCTCGGGGTCGTACTTGAACTGGATCTCGCCGTGGTCGCCGCCGACGTAGTGGTTCTCGACGCCGCGGAACGTGAACGACCGCGTCTTCGTCAGCCCGACTCCCTCGACGTAGAAGTCGAGCATCGCGTCCAGGTCGCGCACGTGAACCGCCGTGTGGATGGCGTCCGGTGCCATGGCCGGGGGTCGACGCGATCCGGTATAGGCGTGGCGGTGGCCCGAGCGGACGGAGGCGGCGAGGCGTGCGGTCGGCGGGGCGTGTGGTCGGCGGCGGGGGCGACGCCGGGCGGGACGGGACGGGGCGGGGCGGTTCGGGTGTCAGGCGTTCTGGGGGCCCTCCTCGAACGGCTGGACGACGACGAACCCCTCCGAGCCCTCGAACGCCAGCTGGTAGGTCTCGCCCGAGGACTGCCCGATCGAGTCCCGGAGGCTGCGGTCCGTGTTGATGCTCGGCGACTGGTCGCTGCTCCAGGCCACCGTCGCGGCCGGGTCGGTGCGCACGGGCGGCGTGAGCACCAGCGGGTCGCCGTGGGTCGTGATGGCGACCGTGCCCGGACCGGAGAGGAAGACGTTCGTGAGCCCGGCGGCCGACGCGCCGGCCAGGCTGCCGATCGTGCCGATCTCGTACTCGACGCTGGACTCGAACGCGAGGACGTCGTCGCCGTTGACCGAGATCGACTCGCCCTCGTCGAGCGAGAGCAGCTGGATCTTCTTCTCCTGGTCGGCCACGTACAGGTGGCCCTGTCCCTCGACGGCCATCACCGGCGTCCCCTCGCTCGTGGCCTTGCTCTTGATGAAGCCGGTGAGGCCGCCCTCGGCCGAGGACTTCCCGGTGAACGTGAGCTCGCCCTCGTAGGCGACCATCGCGCCCGCCTTGGTGAGCACCGTCCCGTCGACGGCGATGTCGAGCAGCTTGTCGTTTTCCAGTTCGAACCGGTCGCGGTCGTCGGCCGGTGCGTTCGTCGAGACGAATTCGTCGAGGTCCATGGGCGACTCGCCCGCACGTGCGACGGGGGGCCACTAATAGACGGGGGCGCTACAGGTTCATCGACGGGCGCTACAGGTTCGCGTTGCCCGACCCCCCGTCGATGACGATGGCCTGCCCGTTGATGTAGCCGGCGCGGTCGGAACAGAGGAAGGCGACGGTGTCGCCCAGCTCCATCGGGTCGCCGATGCGGCCGACGGGGACGCTCTCGCCGCGGGCGGCCATCCCCTCCTCGTAGGAGTCGAACTCGCCGCGCTCGACGGCGGCCTCGACGAGGTTCTCGACCCGCGCGGTCTCGTGGGAGCCGGGGAGGACGGCGTTGGCGCGCACCTCGGGGGCGAGCTCCGTCGAGAGCGTCTTCTCCAGGCCGATGACGCTCATCCGGACGGAGTTCGAGAGGACGAGCGAGTCGATCGCCTCCTTGACGCTCCGGGAGGTGATGTTGACGACGGTCCCCCCGCCGTCCGCGCGCAGGTGGGGCGCGGCCTCCCGGACCGCCCGGACGACGCTCATCACGAGCAGGTCGTACGCCTCGTACCAGTCCTCGTCGGTGGTGTCGAGGAAGGCGCCGCTCGGCGGCCCGCCGGCGGAGGTGACGAGGTGGTCGAGCCCGCCGAACTCCTCGACGGTCGCCGCGACGAGCGCCTCGACGTCCGAGCGGTCCGTCAGGTCGCCCTGCGCCGCGACGACCTCGCCGGTCGCGACCGACTCGACGTCCTCGACCGCCTCGGCCAGCCGGTCCTCGTCGCGGCCGTTGATCACCACGTTCGCGCCCTCGCGAGCGAGCGCCGTCGCCGACGCCTTGCCGAGGCCGCTGCTGGATGCCGTCACGAGCGCCGCGTCGCCTGCCAGTTCGAGGTCCATGGAACCAGATCACAACCGGGGCACAAGTACGTTTTCACGGTCGGGCGCTCCTGACCGGCGGGCCCGCCTCACTCGGCCCGCTCGGTGCGCGGCTCGTCCGACGGCGACTGCTCGTCGGCGCCGACGAGCGACTTGACCTTGTCCGTCGTCCACGCGACGACGAAAAGCGGCAGCCACACGGTGACGAGCATCCCCCCGATGATGGCGAGCTCCCAGAGCCCGTAGTCGCGGGGGACCAGCCGCTTGCGCGATTTGACCTCCGCCACGAGGCCCTCGAGGTCGTCGTTGCCCATGTGTGTACCACACCATTCATGATGATAGTTCCACCGGCGCGCCGGCGGTCGCCCACGCAGCCGAGCACCGGTGCGTCGACGGGCCTACGCCAACGGCAGCGTGTAGCCCGTCTCCTCCTCGAGCACCGTCTCCCAGACCCCCTCGCAGTCGCAGGACACCTGCTCGAACACCGCCGGGTCCTGACGGAGGTCGAAGTCCTTGATCGCGTTGAACACGCGGTCGTCGCAGTCGCCGCAGTTGTGCGCGCCGCGCTCCTCGCCGGCGCCGACGGGGTCGGAGACGACGATCGCGTCGGCGTCGGCCGTCTCCCGGAGCACCTCGACGACCGACCAGAGCCACGGCGCGCGGTAGCCGTCGCGGAAGTGGAGCTCGTCGACCATCGTGTAGCGCTGGACGTTACAGGGGTTCATCGAGACGGTGTGACAGTGCTCGGCACAGCGCTCGACCGACTCGACCATGTCCGCGACCGCCTCGCGCTCGGTGAGGAAGGGCGGCTTCAGCAGGAGGTACGCCTTCACGCCCGCGCCCGCGGCGTCGGCCTCGTCGGCGGCGTCGACGAAGTCCGCGAAGTCGAAGTACTTGTTGACGCAGTCCCGGCGCACGCGGTCGGTCGCGGTCTCCAGCCCGACGGCCACGTCGGCGTCGAGCCCGCGGTCGAGGAAGTCCGCGAGCTTCCCGCGGTCGACGAAGTCGGGGAGCGACTCGACGACGACCCGCTCGCGGTCGGCGAACGTCTCGGCGATCGCCCGGCGCGTCTCCGCGGGCACCTCCCGCTCGTCGAGGAAGGACCCGGAGGTGTAGATCTTCACGAGGCCGCAGGGCTCGTCGGCGTGCTCGCGCTCGTGGGCCAGACAGGCGTCGACCTGGTCCAGCAGGGCCTCGTGGGGGACCGACCCGCCCTCGACGGACTCCGCGACGTAGCCACACATCGTACAGCCGCCGGCGCGGGCCCACCGGCAGCCGCCGGTGTTCAGGATGATGGTGAGGGAGTCGTACACCCCGCCGGGCGTGCGGTCCTCGTCGATCCACACTCGGGTCGGCTCGTGGGGGTCGTGCGACGCGTCGTTCTCGGCGCGGATCTCCCGCATCGAGTGGTTGTGGGCGTCCATCCCCCGCCCCCGCTCGTACAGCTCGGGGCTGGGCTCGCTCATCACCGACCGGTAGCCCGGCTGGCGGTAAAGCGGCTTCGTCTCCCGCGTGCGGGGCGTTCGACCCGCCCGGTCCGCGTGTCCGCCCGCTCCGCGTGCCCGACCCCGCCGGGTTCGTCCGCCTGCACCCCGACTGCGCGTGGTCGGCGACCCGCCGCGCGGCGAGGTAACCGGTTCCGATTACGGGGTGGAGCCAACTCCCTTTGTCGTGGCGACCGTAGGTACTGACGATCATTACATGACCGAACTCGGTGGTTTCCGCGACCACGTCGCACACGTCGACCTCTCCGAGGGCGAGGTGCGCTACGAGGGCGTGGACGACGACGACGCGGAGAAGTACATCGGCGCCCGCGGCCTCGGGGTCAAGTACGTGTTCGACGCCGGCCCGGACGTCGACCCGCTCGGCCCGGAGAACCGGCTCTGTTTCATGACCGGCCCGCTCACCGGCACCCAGACGGTGATGAGCGGCCGGATCGCGCTGACCACGAAGTCGCCGCTCACGGGCACCGTCACCGACTCCCACCACGGCGGGTGGTCGGGCGCCCGGCTGAAGTGGTCGGGGTTCGACGGGCTCGTCTTCGAGGGCCAGAGCGACGACCCCGTGTACGCCTTCGTCGAGGACGGCGAGGTCGAACTGCGCGACGCCTCGCACGTCTGGGGGGAGGGGGTCCACGACACCATCGATACGCTGGGCGAGGAGTGCGAGGGGTCGGTCGGCAAGAACCTCTCCGTGATGGCGATCGGGCCGGGCGGGGAAAACGAGGTCCGGTACGCCTGCGTGATGAACGAGGACGACCGCGCCTCCGGGCGCGGCGGCACCGGCTGCGTGATGGGCAACAAGGGGCTCAAGGCGGTCGTGGTGAAATCGGGGACCCGGATGCCGAAGCCCGCCGACGCGGAGACGTTCCAGGAGGGGTACCAGCAGGCCCTGGAGGTGATCCGCGAGTCCGACGTGACCGCGCCCAACGAGGGCGGGCTCTCCGTGTACGGGACGAACGTCCTGATGAACATCTCCGAGGAGATGGACGGGCTGCCGACCCGCAACGCCCGCTACACGTCGACGCACTCGGAGGCCGAGGCGTCGCCCGACGAGCCGAACATCGACGCCGAGCGCGTCTCCGGCGAGAACGTCCGCGAGAACATCCTCGTCGACGAGCCGACCTGTCAC
>JBDGTB010000015.1:0-2584 GCA_042217235.1 Haloferacaceae archaeon
GAGGGTCTTGCCCGTCCCGGGGACGTCCTCCAGCAGAACGTGCCCCCGGGCGAGCGCGCCGAGCACCACCGTCTCCAGCACCTGCCGGTCGGCGACGACCGCCTCGCCAACCTCGTCGAGCACCGTCTCGACGGTGGCGGCGGCGTCCGCGATGTCCATGGGACGTTCACGCACGGCGGGCGACAAACCCCTTGCGGAACGCGGGGTGTACCTGCGAGGCCCGCGAACTTGCGGGCGACCGCGGTCGACGACCGTCCGTGTGGCAGGCGGGGCGGTGGACGGTCGCGTCGGCGGCGCGACCGCGCGGACGGTCGAGGACCCCGTCGCGGCGATCGGGAGTCGCCGAAGTGATAGCGGTCCACATCCCGGGACGGAACCCGACACTTTGACAACCGCACACGGAGTGGTGCCGTGCCATGCGGGAGATCACTCACGACATCGTCGTCGTCGGCTGTGGCATCGCGGGACTCGCGGCCGGCTTGCGTGCGACCGAGCAGGGCCACTCCGTCGCCATCCTGGAGAAGGCGCCGAAGAAACGCCGGGGCGGGCACACCCAGTTCACCGAGTCGTTCCGGATCCCGGCGGCCGACCTGGACATCGACGCGGAGTTCAACGTCGAGGACTACTCGACGTCGGATTTTTACTCCGACATCATGGCGGTGACCCACTACCAGGCCGACGAGGACCTGGCCCAGCGCGTCGCCGAGGGCTCCGTCGAGACCTTCGAGTGGCTGACCGAGAAGGGGCTGGAGTGGGAGTACCGGGCGCCCCACCCGGGCTACACCGTCAGCCGCGTCTGGCTCGACGGCGAGGAGATGGTCGACGACCTCGTCGACCTGCTCGACGAGCAGGAGGGCGAGGCGGACGTCTACTACAACACCGAGGCTCACGGCGTCCACCGCAACGACGAGGGGGTCGTGACGGCCGTCGACGCCCGCATCGACGGCGAGAGCGCCCGGTTCCACGGCGACGCGGTCGTCCTCGCGGCGGGCGACTACGGCTCGAGCCCGGAGAAGCGGAGCCGCTACTACGGCCCCGGCTTCGGGTCGATGAAGGTCCGCGGGAGCCGCTACAACACCGGCGAGGCGATCGAGGCGGCGATGGAGGTCGGCGCGAAAAGCGCCGGCGAGTTCGGCGACGCCCACATGGCGATCATCGACGCGGCCTCCCCCGACGTGGAGGGCGGGATCACCCGGATCGACGGCTACCAGTACGGCGTCATCCTCAACCACGACGGCGAGCGGTTCGTCGACGAGGGCGAGGACGCCCGCGCGCACACGTACGCGAAGTTCGGCCGGGAGATCTTCCAGCAGCCCTACCACGAGGCGTTCATCGTCGTCGACTCGAAGACGGAACCGGACGTCGCACACATGGGACCGGGGCGCGCGATCACCGGCGACAGCATCGAGTCGCTGCTCAACCGCCTCGACGTCGAGAACGTCGAGCAGGGGGTCGAGACGGTCGAGGCGTTCAACGCCGCGTGTGACCCCGGCGAGTACGACCCCGACGTCCTCGACGGCAACAGCGCCGAGGGGATCGAGCCGCCCAAGTCCAACTGGGCGCTCCCGCTCGACGAGCCGCCGTACACCGGCTACCCGGTCACCGGCGGGATGACGTTCGGCTTCGGCGGCATCGCCATCACCCCCGACGCCGAGGTGCTCGACACGCGCGACGAGCCGATCCCCGGGCTGTTCGCCGGCGGGAACGTCACCGGCGGCCTGTTCTACCACAACTACCCCGGCGGCACGGGGCTGACGAACGCCGCCGTCTACGGCCGGATCGCCGCCGAGAGCGCGATGGAGTTCATCGCCGAGAACGGGTAGTCGACCCCCGGTCCGGGGCGGGTTGCTTCGCTCCCGGGACGCACGTCGCTCCGATCGTTCGCGTCCCGCGTTTCCGCTACTCCCCGTCAGTCGCCGGCTCGCGCAGCTCGAACTCCCGGCGCTCGTACACGTCGCCCTCGCGGTCGTCGTCGAGGACGTAGCCGTAGGCGGTCCAGCTGTCGTCCGGGTAGACGTGGAGCGACTTGCTCCGGACCGGCGTGTACACCGTGTGGATCTCGTTCTCCCGCGGGTCGATGACCGCCGACTCGCCGGGGCGGGCGACCGAGGTGTCGAGCACGTCGAACGTGTACCCGCCCTCGACGGCCGTGCGCTCCAGGTCGGTGCAGACGAGATGGCCCTCGGTGACGACCTCGAAGCAGGGCCGGCCGTGGTGCTCGTGGGGCATGAGCGCGTACTCCGGCGGCCACTCCATGTAGCGGATGACGTGCCTGCCCTCGTCGCCGATCACCTTGTTGCGCGTGTACTCGTCGGGCGCCGCCGGGTCCGTCGTGACGTTCTCGAAGAACCCGTCCCGCTCGACCGCCTCCTTCAGCACCTCGGGCCCCTCCTCGACGAAGACGTCGTCGCCCTCCTCGAGCAGGCGGCCCAGCCGCTCGTAGGTCTCGCGAACGACGGAGTTGGGGTCGTCGCTGCGGGTGACCGAACTCATGGTGGGCCGTCGGCGCCGACCCCACAAAAAGCTAGCCTGCCGGTACGTCGCTACGATCCTCGCCCGGCGGTCGCCGGTGGAACGGAGTCGC
>JBDGTB010000015.1:2684-6224 GCA_042217235.1 Haloferacaceae archaeon
AGTCGCTGGCGACCCTCCGTTCGACGATGGCCTCCATCCCCGACGAGTATCTGGACCTGTTCGAGAAGCGGACGTTCGCCCACGTGTCGACGGTCATGCCGGACGGCACGCCCCACGTCACGCCGGTGTGGATCGACTACGACGCCGACGCCGACCGCCTGCTCGTCAACACCGAGCGCGGGCGGCGCAAGGAGGTGAACGTGCGGGAGAACCCCCGGGTCGGGGTGAGCATGACCGACCCGGACGACCCGTACCGCCACGTGTCCGTGATGGGCGAGGTCGAGGCGGTCACGACCGAGGGCGCCGGCGAGCACATCGACGAACTCGCCGCGCGGTACCTGGGCGAGGACGAGTACCCGAACCCCGTCGAGACCGAGCGGGTGATCCTGCGGATTCGTCCCGAGCGGGTCGTCGCGAACGGGTAGCGGCGCGGGCCCAGACGCGTCACGGCCGCACCGAGCGCCCCGGGGCAACGGGACGATTTAGTAGGCCCCCGACGAACGGCGGGCGGATGGCAGACGCCGTGCTCCCCTTCGACGACCTCCTGACCGAACTCGAGGCGACGTCGTTCGACCGCCCGCCCGCGCTCGTGGCGAACGCCCACATCACCGGGCTCGGCGTCGCGCGGGCGCTCGCGCGCCACGACGTCCCCGTCGTCGCGCTCGACCGCTCCGGCGACGGCGTCGCCCCGGCCTCGGACGCCGTCGACCTCGCGGGGCGGGTCACCTACCCGCTGGACGACCGCGCGGGGTTCCGGGACGACCTCGAACGGGTCGCCGAGCGGGTCGCACACGAGCCGGTGGCCTTCGCCTGCATGGACGAGTGGGTCCACGCCCTCGCCGCGACCGAGCCGGCGGGCGTCCGCCTCCCCTTCTCGGACCGCGAGGTGATAGACGCCGTGCTCGACAAGGAGTCGCTGTACGGCCTGGCCGCCGACCTCGACGTGCCCGTCCCCGAGACCTACCGGGTGGCCGAGACGCACGACGGCTCGGTCGACCCCGCCGGGACGCCCCCGGCGACGCTGTCCGCCGACGAGGCGGCCGCGGAGCTGGGCTTCCCGCTCGTCGTCAAGCCGGCGCGCAAACGCGAATTCGAGGAGCTCGTCGGGACGAACGTGGTCGAGGTCGGGGACGCGGAGGCGTACCGCGAGACGGTCGAACGGGCCCGCGAGGCCGGCGTCCGCGTCATGGCCCAGGAGAAGGTGTCGGTCGTCCCCGGCGGCGACCGGTCGCTCGCCTCCTACCGGCCGCCCGACGGCGAGGGGGAGACCCTGGGGCTCGTGGGCGCCTCGACGCGGCAGCCGGCGGGGTACGGCACCGCCTGCCTCGTCGACGTCGTGGCCGCGCCGTCGGTCCGCGAGCGGTCGCTGTCGCTGCTCGCGGCCGCGGGCTATCACGGCATCAGCGAGGTGGAGTACGTCCGCGACGGCGACCGCGAGGAGCACGTCCTGCTGGACCTGAACACCCGTCCGTGGAAGTGGATCGGCCTGCCGACGGCCGCGGAGCAGAACCTCCCGATGGCCGCCTACGCCGACGCGACCGGCGCGAGCTACGGGGGTCGACGGGAGCCCCGCGACGCCCGCTGGGTGTCGCTCCGGGACTACCTCGAACGCCTGTCGACCGAGCCCGGGGACTGCCCGCGCCTCGCACGGGCGGAGTGGCGGGCGCTCGCGGCGGGGGCGTTCGACGCCGCGGGCCTCGGCACCGCCGTCTTCGACCCCGACGACCCCGGCCCGACCGCCGACCTGCTCGCGACGGCGTTCGGCGAGCGGACCTACTACTGCTCCTGCTGAGCCGGTCGTCGACCGAACCGGCGCGGACGCGGTGCGCGTGGCCGTCGGCCAGCCGGGCGGCGGCTACGTCTTCGACCCGCCGGCCGTTCGCGTCGACCCCGGCACGACGGTCGTCTGGGAGTGGATGACCGAGCGGGGTCCCCACGGTATCACCGCGGCGGACGGCTCGTTCACCGCGGAGCGCTCACGGCAGGTCGGCAACCGGTACGCCGTCCGCTTCGACGGCGAGGGCGTGGTGAAATACGAGTGTGCCGACCACGGGGGCGAGGGGATGCGGGGCGTGGTCGTCGTCGGCCGGGGCGAGACGAGCGACCTCGGGGCCGGCGGCGCGTCGCTGCTCGTCGCGCTCGGCACCGCGATCACCCGATTCGCACCCGGAGACCGGGACGAGACGGGCCGCGAGTGAGCTACGCCACGTCCCACCCCACGAACTCGTCGTCCGCCTCGACCGTCACGCCGAGCGCGTCGATGACCCGCCCGAGACCGAGATAGCCCGCGGCGGTCGCCGCCGCGCCGACGACGGTGCGGTCGTCGAACCGCTCGGCCATCGTCGCGTGGAGGTCGTCGGTCACCGCGCCCCGGACGACGGCGCGGGCGTACTCGATCAGCGCCCGCTCGGTCGCGTCGAACGGCTCCGGGTCGTCCGCGGCCACGGCGGTCACCTCCTCGGGCGACAGCCCCGCGTTCGTCGCGACGTTGACGTGCTGGTGCCACTCGTACTCGTTTTCCGTCTCCGCGGCCGTCGCGAGGATGACGAGCTCGCGCTGACGGTCGGTGAGGCCGGAGTCGTCCCAGAGCGCGCCGAGCTGGGCCCGGACGCCCTCGAGCACCTCGGGGTTGTTCGCGATCGCCGCGTACACGTTGACCCGTTTGCCGGGCTGGAGCGTCGAGACGACGTAGTCGCGGTACTCGTCGGGGACGTCCTCGGGGGACCGGTAGGGAACTCGTGCCACGGGAGGTCGTGACGCGCGCGGCGAATAGGCCTTGCCGTTGCGGCGACGCGTCCGCCGCGTGGTCCGGTGCCGTCGCGCCACACGCCGTCCGCGGGCCGCCCCGGCCGCTCCGGCCTGCGCCTCGGCGGCCGGACGGGCCGAACGAGTTATGCGCCCGCGCCGTCCACCGCGTCGGCGTGTCATCCGTCAGGCTCGCGTTCGAACGGAACGGTGCCCACGCGCTCGCCCTCCTCGGGGCGCTCGTCGGGACCGCCCTCCTCGTCTACCGGCGGTGGCTGCTCGGGCTGACCGTCCTGACGGCGGTCGCGTGGGCGTACGTCCTCGGCTACCTGTGGTACGCCTGGGTCCGGTTCGCGGCGAAACGGCGGGAGCGGGACTGGTCGTCGGGCGAGCAGTTCGTCGCGCTCGGCGCCCTGATCGCCCGCGACTCGCGGGTCGGCACCGCGCCCGTCCCGGTCCTGGTCGCCGGGCTGCTCGGGATGGGAAGCACGCTCCTGCTCGTCCTCTCGACGCGACTCGTGGTGGTGCTGCCCGCGTGGGTCGTGCTCGGGCTGAGCGTCCCGACCGTCGTCCTGCTCCTGCCGGTCGGGATCGGGGCCGCGGGACGCCGGGCACAGCGGTACGGCGACGTCGTCGACCTGAAAGAGGAGTGAGCCGCGGCCGACGTCCCCCTCCCTCGCCGCTCGCGGGACTCCCGGCGAGACTCGCTCCGACCTCTCGACTCGCCGACGTCCCCCTCTCTCGCCGCTCGCGGGACTCCCGGCGAGACTCGCTCCGACCTCTCGACTCGCCGAC
>JBDGTB010000015.1:6324-57767 GCA_042217235.1 Haloferacaceae archaeon
CTCTCGACTCGCCGACGTCCCCCTCTCTCGCCGCTCGCGGGACTCCCGGCGAGACGCCCCTCACTCCCACCGCTTCGCCGACTCGCCGACGTCCCCCTCCCTCGCCGCTCGCGGGACTCCCGGCCAGTCGGCACCGGTCAGGGAGACCCGGCCCGTCGACTCCTCGTACCGCACGGCGCGCGTCGAGCGCGACAGACGGGTGACGAGCGCGTGCAGGTCGAGATAGAGGTCGCGGTACCGGGCCGTCGACAGGTCGCCCGACTCCCCCGGTCCCCACCGGTCGGCCCACTCGCGGGCCAGGTCGAACAGAGTCATGTCGCCGCGCTCGGACAGGATCGCGACGAGCTGCGACCGCGTCGGGGAGCCCCCGTACCGATCGCCCGGCGGCGTGCCGGACGACCCGTCGAGCTCCGCGGAGCGGAACGGGTCCATGGCCGGGCATTCTCCGGGGGAGTATAAGAGTAAACACCGCCTATCGGGCGGTTCGACCCCCACGAGCGGCGATCCCGTCTGCCGCCAGCAGTCCCCTCCGCGCCCCGCGCGACCCGCCGCAGGTCGTCACCTGGCCCGACCGCCGGTGGCACGGACGGCGCTCCCGGGGACGGCGGCGACCGCCGAGGGGTGCCGGTCGACGGCGACGCCGCCGTCAGCCGGCACCCGGGTCAGCCCAGGTTCTCGGCCTGGATGGTCGACCAGACGTCCTGGCCGTGCTCGGTGATCCCGTACACTCGGCCCTTCTTCCGGTCCTCGGAGACGAGCAGTTCGACGAGCGAGCGCGAGCGGAGGTCCTGCAGCGCCCGGGAGACGTGCGCGAGCGAGAACTCCGTGTCGGCGGCTATCTGCGTCGGCGTGCCCGGCCCGTCCGCCAGGCGCTGCAACACCGCGACGCGGTAGCTCGAGCTGATGACGTAGCCGATCTCGTCCCAGTCCGGCGTCATCGGTGTGACGGCCGTTCGACGGGAACGGTCGACTCCGGGCTCGAACCCGTCCACCGCCCGGGAGTGAATCGGGGGCACGAAGCGTCTGGCAGCATCGTCGGTGCATGGATGGTCGGGCATCCGTTACTTGGTAATTGGTTACATACCCGGGGACCCGGCGGGACGGGGCGCACGCGGCGCCGCGAAAGGCCGCCTTTCCCCGCGAGCGTCCGCGACCCCGGGGCGACGGGCCAGCCCGGCGGGTCGAACGGACGGCCTGCGGGCCGAACCGGGGAGCGGCGGGCGGGAGACGTCGAGGGCGACGGCGACACCCGACGCCCGAGCGCGGGGACGCGCGGCCCGCACGGTCGTCAGCGCCCACGGCGCGGACGTTCCCGTCGAATCCGATCGTGACAGACGTACGAGTCTATTACGGGCAGCGCGACGGCGACCGCGCGGTGCGGCGACTGTCGTGTGCCGCGTCGGCAGGTCCGTCGTCGCCACCGCCGGGACGGCCGCGTCGACCCCGCTCGGCCAGATCTATCGTCACCTCGATACGAAACTCGGGTCGCCCGGCCGCGGGCGATGGGCACCTCCCTCCACCCGGGCGACGCGCCCCGGTCGTCGGCGGTCGCGGCCCGCGGTCGAGCAAACCGCCGGTCTCGAACGGGGCGGCCCTCGCACGGGCCGCGCTCCGGGCGTCGGCGCGACGGCACCGGGCGGGCGGTTCGACCCCACCGCGGAGCCGCCCTCCGGGCGACGACGATCGTATCCGATGGCTTACTATTGTAGACCGATACCCGACGAAAGCCGAGACGGATCGCCCGACTGCGGACCCCCGATCACCGAGTTAAACGCTCTCTAACGCCGGAATCGGTGTCGGATCTTGTGTACCTTTACCGTCATGATCTGTATTGAATAAATGCGAAGTTTTATTGAATGACACCTCTACCATCGTCGACACGGCGCTGGGTGGATAAGCCGGGGGTAGGATCCAAAATGGGAAGCTTAACACAAGGGAACCAGTCCGCACGGCGGTCCGGCGAGGAGCGCGAGGAGAGCGCCCGGAGCCCGGACGCGGACGGCGATACGGCGAACGGGTCGAACGGCACGGTCGAAGCCGTCGCGAGCGACGACGGAGGGGCCGAGCAGGCCCCCGCGCGGCAGCTGTCGCTGAGCGAGGTGTTCAGCCTCCTCAGCAACACGCGCCGGCGGTGGCTGCTCCGGATCCTCCGCGACCGCGACGGGACGGCCGTGCTCGGCGACGTCGCGGAGGTCATCGCGGCGCGGGAGAACGACAAGGAGGTCGAGAGCCTCACCTCGCGGGAGCGAAAGTGCGTGTACGTCGGCCTCTACCAGTGTCACCTCCCCAAGCTGGACGACAGCGGCATCGTCGACTTCGACAAGCACCGGGGGACGATCGAGCTGACGGAGGACGCGGCCGCCCTGTTCGAGTACCTCGACCACGAGACCGACGAGGAGCGCCCGTGGCCGCGCTACTATCTCGCGCTCGCCGGCGCCTGGGTGGGGGTCCTCCTCCTCGGGCAGCTGGCCTCGCTCTCGATCGTCGCCTCGCCGCTCGTGACCGCCGTGCTGCTGCTCACGTTCGCGGTCTGTGGCGTCGCCCACTACTGGGACGTCAGCCGGACGGACGAGGAGCCGGCGGTCGAGGCGGCCGCCTGAGCGGCTCGTCCCGTCTGCCGACCGCACCGGTCGACGCGCATCCCCGCCGCTGCTCTCGGACGGACTGTGGGGTCACTCACGAGGGCGACCGCCAGGGGGGGACACGTCGAGTGCCAGAACTGCGGGTACGAGGTGACCGCGGACTCCGACGCCGCGGTGACCGGGACCCCCGGCTTTAGCCGTGGGAGGACGTCAGTCTCTCACCTGCAGCTCCTCCGGGATGGCGCGGTCCGAGCGCCGCTGGTACAGCTCCTGTGCCCCCGCGAGGGCGGCGAAGGAGGCCACGACGAGCACGCCCAACAGCCCCTCGTCGACCGCGGCGAAGACCCACACGTCGAGCATCGCGGCCACCAGGAGCAGGACGTCGACGGCCGCGAGGGCGAGATACCCGAGATGCCACTGGGGGTCCCGGTCTCCCTCCCGGGTGAGGTGGGCGTCGAGCACGCGCGACTTCTCGGCCGCGGCCACGACCCCCCGGTCCTTGTCGTAGTCGACGATGCCGAGCTCGGCCAGCTTCGGGAGGTGCGTCTGGTAGAGCGAGACGTACACGCGCTTCTGTTGCTTGTCGGTGAGCTCCTCCGGGTCGATCTCGTACTCCCAGGCGGCGACCTGTTTCGCGAGCTCCGTGATCGGGACCTCCTCGTCCCGCTCGCGGAGGTAGTAGATGGTGTATCGACGCCGGGCGCTGCTCAGGACGTCGAAGATCTGGTCTTTCTCGAACTCCTCTTGCGACGAGGCCATTACTGGTGTAGTTGTCAACTCCGTGTTATCATTGAACGTGGAGAGGTTTCGGGCTGGTCCGTGTGCCGTACCCCTTTCGTGGGACTTTGTTATGGATATGCTACCCCAGGGAACGCGGCTCGTAGGCGGATCCGGGTTCCGGCGGGGTCGGGGATAGAAGCCGCCTAGTCGGTGGGGGTCGGGCCCGTCGCCGACAAAGGGCGTCCATAACAAAAGGACGTCACGGCCAGATCCGGGGCAGTACGATGATTCGTCCGGGAGAGCGGAGCAAAGACGGAGCGTCGACCGGCGCCGAGCGTCGCGCCCAGCAGGCGACCACGCCCGCAGTGGCCGGGACCGCCGGCGACCCCCGGCGAGGCGCGCGATGATCCCGATCGCGGCCCCGGCGATCGGCTCGCGGGAGGTCGAGCGCGTGCGCGACGTCCTCGAGGGGGGGATGCTCGCGGCGGGGCCGGAGGTCCGCGAGTTCGAGGCGGCGTTCGCGTCGTTCTGTGGCGTGGAGCGCGGGGTGGCGACGAGCAACGGGACGACGGCGCTGCACACCGCGTTGCACGCGCTCGGCGTCGGCGAGGGGGACACGGTCGTCACGACCCCGTTCTCGTTCGTCGCGACGGCGAACGCCGTGCGCTTCTGTGGCGCGACGCCGGTGTTCGCCGACATCGACCCGGCGACGTACAACCTCGACCCCGTCGCGGTCGAACGGCGGGTCCGCGAGCACGACGCCGACGCGATCCTCGCCGTCCACCTCTACGGCCTCCCCGCTGACCTCGCGCACCTCCGGGACGTCGCCGACGACCACGGCGTCCCGCTCGTCGAGGACGCCGCCCAGGCCCACGGCGCCGAGTACGACGGCCGCCCGGTCGGGTCGTTCGGCGACGTGGCCTGCTTCTCGTTTTACCCGACGAAGAACATGACCACCGGCGAGGGGGGGATGGTGGTCACCGACGACGAGGCGCTGGCCGACCGCGCGGCCCGGTTCGTCGACCACGGCCGCGCGGACGGGTACCTCCACGAGAGCCTCGGCCACAACTTCCGGATGACCGACGTCGCGGCGACGATCGGCCTCGCACAGCTCGACCGGCTGCCGGAGTTCGTCGACCGACGACGGGCGGCCGCCCGGGAGTTCACGGCGGCGCTCGCCGACACGGCGGTCCGGCCCCCCGGCGAGCCCCCCCGCGCCCGGCACGCGTACAACCAGTACACCGTCCGGGCCGAGAACCGGGACGCGCTCCGGACCCACCTGGAGCGCGCCGGGGTCGACACCGCGGTCTACTACCCGCGCGCCATCCACGACCAGCCCGCGTACGCGGACCACGACCCGAGCGCGCCCGAGGCCGAACGGGCCGCCGAGAGCGTCCTCTCCCTCCCCGTCCACCCCGGGCTCACGGACGACGACCGGTCGCGGATCGTCGACGCGTTGAGCGAGTACGAGGCGACCCATGACTGAGCCGGACCTGCGCGCGGGCGTCGTCGGCGTCGGGTCGATGGGGCGCCACCACGCCCGCGTGTACCGGGAGCTCCCGGACGTGCGCCTCGCCGGAGTCGCGGACGCCGACCCCGACCGGGCGGCGACGGTCGCCGACGCGTACGGGACGCGTGCCCGCCCGCTCGACGACCTCCTCGACCGGGTCGACCTCGTCTCCGTCGCCGTGCCGACGGGGCACCACTACGAGCTGACGAGCCGCGCGCTCGACCGGGACGTCCACGCGCTCGTCGAGAAGCCGTTCGTCGAGACGCCCGCGGAGGGGCGACGGCTCGTCGAGCGGGCCGACGAGCGGGGGCTCGTCCTCCAGGTCGGACACGTCGAGCGGTTCAACCCCGCGGTCGAGGTCCTCTCGGAGGTCGTCGCCCCCTGCGACGTCGTCGGCGTGTCGGCCCGCCGGCTGGGCCCGCCGGTCGACCGGTCGATCTCGGACGGCGTGGTGCTCGACCTGATGTTGCACGACGTGGACGTCCTGCTGTCGGTGCTCGGGCCGGACCCGGAGGTCGTCGCCGCGACGGGGACGCGGTCGAACCGGTTCGTCGGCGCACAGCTCCGGTTCGACGACGTCGTCGCACAGCTGACCGCGAGCCGCCTCACCCAGCGGAAGGTCAGGACGGTCGAGCTGACGACGACCGACTGTTACGTCGCCGTCGACTACATCGACCAGTCGGTCGAGATCCACCGCCGGTCGCTCCCCGAGTACGTCGAGACGGACGGCGACGTCCGCCACCGGACCGAGAGCGTCGTCGAGCATCCGGCGGTCGGCAACGACGAGCCGCTCCGGCGGGAGCTGTCGGCGTTCGTCGACGCGGTCGCCGAGGGGACGCCGCCGCCGGTGACCGGCGAGGACGGCCTCCGGGCGCTCGAGCTCGCCCGCGAGATCGACCGCCGGGCGACCCGCTCGCGGACGGAGGTCGACGCCCGGTGACGCGACGCGAGCGGGTCGCGCTGTACGACACCCCCCTGTCGGACGCCGACCAGCGGCGAGCGCTCGGGGGCGCCCGGACCCCCGTCGCCGTCTACGGGCTCGGGAAGATGGGCCTCCCCCTCGCCGCGGTGTACGCCGACTGCACCGGCGCCGTCGTCGGCGTGGACGTCGACCCCGACGTCGTCGAGCGCGTCAACCGGGGCGAGTGTCCGGTCGAGGGGGAGCCACGGCTGCCGGAGCTCGTGGCGCGAACGGTGGCCGACGGCAGTCTCGAGGCGACGACCGACCACCGGCGGGCGGCCGAGCGCGCGCGGATCCACGTGGTGATCGTCCCGACGGGGGTCCGGGGGACCGAGCCGGACCTCTCGGCGCTGTTCTCGGTGACCGAACACGTCGGGGCGGAGCTCGACGACGGCGACCTCGTCGTCGTCGAGTGCACCGTCCCGCCAGGGACCTGCCGGAACCGGGTGCTCCCGACCCTCGAACGCGCGAGCGGGCGCTCGCTCGGCGAGTTCGGCCTCGCGTTCTGCCCGGAGCGGACGTCGAGCGGCCGCGCGGTGCGGGACGTGCGCGGCGCCCACCCGAAGATCGTCGGCGGGGCGGACGCGGAGAGCACCCGGGCGGCGACGCTCGTCTACGACGAGCTCACCGACAACGAGGTCGTCCCGGTCTCGGACCTGACGACCGCCGAGTGCGTCAAGGTGTTCGAGGGGGTGTACCGCGACGTCAACATCGCCCTGGCGAACGAGCTCGCCACGTTCGTCGACGACCTCGACACCGACGTGACCGAGGCCATCGAGGCGGCGAACACCCAGCCGTACTGTGACATCCACCGGCCGGGCGCCGGCGTCGGCGGCCACTGCATCCCGTACTACCCGTACTTCCTGACGGCGCAGGTGTCGGGTGACGCGTCGCTCCTGCACACGGCCCGACGCGTCAACGACGCGATGCCGGGGTTCGTCGTCCGGAAGCTTCGGGAGGGGCTCGCGCGGACGGGGACGACCCTCGACGGAGCGTCGGTCCTCCTGCTCGGCCTCGCGTACCGTCCCGGCGTGAACGAGACGCGGAAGTCCCCCGCGCGGCCCATCGCCCGGCGGCTCTCGCGGCTGGGGGCGACGGTACACGGGGTCGACCCGGTCGTCGACGGCGACGGGTTCGACCTGCGGCCGACGCCGCTGGCCGACGTGCCCGACCTCGACGTGGACGCGGCGGTCCTGGTGACGGCCCACGAGGCGTTCGACCGGATCGACTGGACGGCGTTCCCCCCGCTCGTCGTCGTCGACGGGCGCCAGGCGCTCGACCTCGCCGACACCGACCACCGCGTCTACACGGTCGGACAGGGGTGGAACGTCGGTCGGCCCGGGACGGTCGAACAGGAGTCGAACGCCGGTCGCCCCGGCCCGGACGGCGCCGACGACGGCTGAGCCCGTCGGGACGTCGCGACGGGCGCGTGCAGGTCGCGGGGGACGTCGCGATACGGGGCCGTCGACCGCGTCCGGGCGTCGCGAGGGCTCGACCGCGACGGTCGCTCTCGCGATACGTGTCGGTCGCTCCCGAGTTACGTTCCGACTACTCCGCCGGACCGGCGGGCCGTGACCGCGGCGTCGCGACGCCAGCGCGGCGTCCGACCGGCCGGGCCGGACGGCCCCGTCGCTCGCGGTCCGTACAGACAGCTTATCGCGGCGATCGCCCGGTAGCGTCGAACAAACCGCTACATAACAAAGGGTCCGTGCCGGGACGCGTGGGGTGGTTACAGCCCTCGAAGGCCTCCTCCGACACCCTCACTCATGTACTCAACCCATCCAACGCCACGCGACCCCAGTCTCGCGCCGACACGAGAACGCCACGGGTGGTCGGGACGGCGTCCCCGGCCCGCACCCGAGTGGTACTGATGTGCGGGATCATCGCCCACATCGGCGGGGACGACGCCCCCGCGACCGTCCTCCGGGGGCTGAAGAACCTGGAGTACCGGGGGTATGACTCGGCCGGGATCGCGGTCCGGAGCGACGACGGACTGACGGTTCGAAAGCGCGAGGGGCGGCTCGAGCGCCTCCGCGACGCCATCGACGAGCCGGCGCTGTCCGGGCGCGCGGCCATCGGCCACACGCGCTGGAGCACGCACGGCCCGCCCACCGACGAGAACGCCCACCCCCACACCGACTGTTCGGGCGCCGTCGCGGTCGTGCACAACGGCATCATCGAGAACTACGACGAGCTGCGAGCGGAGCTCCGGAACCGCGGACACGAGTTCACCAGCGGGACGGACACGGAGGTCATTCCGCACCTCATCGAGGACCAGCTCGACCGCGGGCGCGACCCCGACCGGGCGTTCCGCCGGACGGTCGAGCGGCTCGAGGGGAGCTTCGCCGTCGCCGCGCTCCTCGACGGCGAGGAGCGGCTGTACGCGACCAGGCGGGGGTCCCCGCTCGTGCTCGGCCTCGGGGACGGGGAGTTCTACCTGGCGAGCGACGTCCCCGCGTTCCTCGAGTCCACCGACCGGGTCGTGTTCCTCGAGGACGGCGACGTCGTCGCGGTGGGGGCCGACGGCTACGACCTCACCGACGACGACGGCGCCGCCGTCGACCGGCCGGTCGAGCAGGTCGACTGGCACCCCGAGGACGCACAGAAGGGGCGGTTCCCTCACTTCATGCTCAAGGAGATACACGAGCAGCCGAGCGCCCTCCGGCAGACCCTCGAAGGCCGGGTCGACGCGGCCACCGGCCACGCGACCGTCGAGGACGTCTCGCTCGGCGACGTCGGCGACGTCTCGCGGGTGCAGTTCGTCGGCTGCGGGACCTCCTACCACGCGGCGCTCTGTGGCGTCACCATGCTGGGGGACCGCGGCGTCCCGTCGCAGGCGTTCCTCGCGAGCGAGTACACGACGACGGCGCCGCCGATCCCGCCCGGGACGCTCGTGGTGGCGGTCACCCAGAGCGGCGAGACGGCGGACACGCTCGAGGCGCTCCGGCGGGCGAACCGGGCCGGCGCGCGGACGCTCGCGCTGACGAACGTCGTCGGGTCGACCGCCACCCGCGAGGCCGACGAGACGATGTTCATCCGCGCCGGCCCCGAGATCGGGGTCGCGGCGACGAAGACGTTCTCCTCGCAGGTCGCCTCGCTGCTCGTCTTCGCGGACTGGTTCGAGAACGGTGGCGGCGTCGAGAACTGGGACCTCACCGACAGCCTCGACCGCCTGCCCGAGTACGTCGACCAGATCCTCGTGGAGTCGAACGCGGAGGACATCGCCGCGCGCTACCTCGACAGCGCGTCGTACGTCTTCGTCGGCCGGGGGATCGGCTACCCGGTCGCGCTCGAGGGCGCGCTCAAGTTCAAGGAGATCACCTACGAGCACGCGGAGGGGTTCCCCGCGGGCGAGCTGAAACACGGACCGCTCGCGCTCGTCACGCCGGAGACGCCCGTCGTGGCGATCTGTCCCGGCGCCCACGAGCAGAAGATGGTCGACAACATCCACGAGATCAAAGCGCGGGGGTCGCCGGTGATCGCGATCG
Organism: Haloferacaceae archaeon; assembly: GCA_042217235.1. Lineage (GTDB taxonomy): Archaea > Halobacteriota > Halobacteria > Halobacteriales > Haloferacaceae > A07HB70. Next base: position 15,586 of record JBDGTB010000015.1, read on the forward strand.
CCCGCGAGGACGCCACGGCCGTCAGGCGCCAGGCCGACGAGGTGCTGGCCATCCCGTCGACCCGCGCCGACGTCGGGGCGGTCCTCGCGAACGTGCACCTGCAGCTGTTCGCCTACCACTCGGCCGACGCGCTGGGGCGGTCGATCGACAAGCCGCGGAACCTCGCCAAGAGCGTCACCGTCGAGTAGGGGCTACGGAGGTCCGCCGGCCGCGTCGAGTGACGGAGTCGCGTCCCGTCGACGAGGGCGTCGTCGGACGTGTGCTCGGCCGGCGACGCGGCCCCTCGGGCGGGCCGCTCACGCCTCGGGTTTGACCACGTAGCCGGTGCTGCAGGGCACCCGCTCGCCCTCGTAGCCGAGGTAGTGAAACGTCGTCAGGCCGTGCTCGCAGTCGCGCTCCTCGACGAACGTCTCGAAGGCGTCGTTCCACTCGACGTGACTGGAGAGGACGAGCCCGCCGGGACGGAGCCACTCGTAGGCGAGGTCGAACTCGAAGAGCATGCCCGAGACCGAGTGCTCCGAGTCGTGGAGGAAGACGTCTATCCCGCCCAGGTCGGCGAGCAGCCGCGGCAGCTCGCGCTGGCTCCGACCGGCCGTCAGCGCCCAGCGGTCGCGGAGCCGGTCGGGGACGATCCAGCCCGGCTCCCGGTCCGGCACCAGCCGGGCGCCGCCGGGCTCGGCACACGAGGGGCGCTCGCGCCGGTAGTGGCGCGCCCGGCCGTCGAGCTCGCGGTCCGTCGTCGCGCCGTCGGCGCTCTCGGCGTCGCCCAGCCCCGCCCGGAGCGCCCGCGAGTTGTCGATCGAGTGGAGCCGCCCCCGGTCGTTCGCCGCCAGGGCGAGCAGGATCGACGCGGTCGAGACGCCGTTGTACACGCCGGTCTCGACGACCACGTCGGGCTCGCGCTTGCGCACGAGCGCGTAGTGTTTCATGCAGTCCTCGCGGTGGGCGTCGAAGATGGTGTGCCCCTCCGGCGCCCGTTCGGCGGCGGTCGCGCAGATGTCGCCGATCGGCCCGGCGAGAAACTCGTCGCGGTAGCGCTCGAACTCCGCGCGGTCGTCGAAAAAGCGCCGGACGAACGACTCGTCGACGGCGTCGGGCTTCCGTCGGTCCAGCCACGACAGCCGCGGGTTCAGCAGGTAGTACCACTTCCGGACGTGAGGCTGGAGCCAGTCGGGCAGGGTCGCGTAGAGCCGTTCCATCCTGGCTGGCGTCGATGACATGGGTGTGGCGCTCGGCGGTCGACGGGCGGTCCGACCGCCCCGCTCGTGTCCACCCCACCTCGGCCAGGGGGATAGTAACTACCCGCTTACACGACGGGGTCGCTGACGTTTCGGGGGGCACGGCTGGCGTGACCGGCCGTGTTCCCGACGCGTCCGGCGCGCTCGCGGTTCGCTCGCACGGGATCGCGGCGCGCTCTTCCGTCGTCGGACGTTCGTCCGGTAAGCGAGTGATAACTAAGGGTCGGAGGGACGTCACGAATCGAAACACGGGGCAATGGAACTCAGGGAACTGGATCTCGACGAGTGGGGGGAGCTGCTTCCGGACACGGGGTTCGAGGTGTTTCACACCCCGGAGGCGCTCTCGGTGCTCGACGAGCACGCGACCGTCGGCCGACTCCGCCTCTACGGCGGGTTCAAGGGGGAGCAGCCGGTGGGGCTCGCGCCGATGTTCGTCGAGCGCGAGTTCGGCGTCACGGTCGTCGCCTCGCCCCCGCCGAGCATGCACGTCCCCCACCTCGGGCCGCTCGTGATGCCGACGAGCCCCAAACAGAGCAAGCGCGAGCGAGTCAACCGCACGTTCACGCGGGAGCTCCTCGACGAGCTCGGGGTCGACGCGCGGACGCTCCTGTTCGTGCTCTGTAGCGCCGAGTACGACGACCCGCGTCCCTACCAGTGGGCCGACCAGGCGGTCGACGTCTCGTTCACGTACAGCCTGCCGGTCGGCGACGGGTCGGCGGCGGACGTCATGCAGTCGTTCAGCCGGAGCCGGCGCCGCGAGATCCGGAACGGGGAGGACCTCGACGTCACGGTCGAGACCGGGACCGTCGCGGACGCGCGCGACGTCTTCGACCAGACCAAAGACCGGTTCTCCGAGCAGAACGAGTACTTCGGGATGACGTGGTCGTTCGTCGAGGACCTGGTCACGGCCCTCGGGGACCGGGCGCGCGTGTACGTCGCCCGCGCGCCGGACGGGGAGTTTCTGAGCGGCATCATCGCGCTCTACTCGAACGACGCGGCGTCGTTCTGGCTCGGCGGCGTCCGGGCGACCTACGAGAACATCTCGCTGAACACGCTGCTCCACTGGAACATCGTCAGGGACATCGCCGAGGACGACGCGCTCGCGTCCGTCTCCACCTACGACATGGTCGGGGCCGGGGAGTACCGGCTCTCGAAGTACAAATCGAAGTTCGCCCCCGACCTCGTCCCCTACTACGTCGTCGAGTCGAGCGGCCCGTTCATGTCCGTGGCGAAGTCGGCGTACGCCGGGGTCGAGTCGCTCCGCACCTGGCTGCCCTGAAGTCCGCCGGCCGGGCGTCGTCGCCCGACCGCCGTCGTCCCCCGACGGCCACCTACGCCGGGCGGGCGACGTAGTAGAGCATCGCCTCGAAGTTCTTCAGGAGCGAGTCGCGCTTCCCGACGAGTTCGACCGGCTCGAACCCGCACCGCCGGAGCTGGCGCCGCTGTTTCGCCGGGCTCGAGAGGTACGTCGTCAGGCGGTCGCCGGCCACCACGTCCGTCTTGTACCGCCGGAACAGGCGGGTCAGGTTCCCGTCGGCGAGGTAGAACTGCCGCACGAAGCCGGGGTCCGTGAGGAGCGCGGGGAAGCGGTACCAGGCGTTGTGGGTGCTGAAGGCGAGCACGCCGTCGGGGGCGAGCACCCGGCGGAGCTCCCGCAGCGCCCGGCGCCGGCTGGCGACCGGGTGGACGTAGTCCAGCCCGTTGTGGGCGAACAGGGCGTACCGGAACGCGTCGTCCTCGAAGGGCAGGTCCGTCGCGTCCGCGACGCGGAAGTCGATCTCCGAGAACAGCCCCCGGGCGCGCTCGACCATCGCCTCGCTGACGTCGACGCCGACGGCGTCGAACCCGGCGGCCGCGAGCGGCTCCGTGGTCCGACCGGTGCCACACCCGACGTCGAGCACCCGGGCGTCGCGGTCGGTGAAGTACCGCTCGATTATCTCCGCCTCGTGCGGGAAGAGGCCGGTGTCGGCACGCTCCGTGTAGTGGGTGAGGACGCCGTCCGAGGAGAAGCTCTCGACGTTTCTCTCGTAGGGGTCCTCGGGGTCGCGGGTGTGGCTCATGCGGGTGGGACGTGGGGACGTAGCCGCGTCCGTCGAAAAGTTATTGAGCGGTTACCCGCCGGCGGACGAGCGAGACCCGCGGGGCCGCGGGGCGACGGAGCCACAGACCGGGACCGTCGCCGGTAAGCGGTCGTTTCCCCGCGGTCGTCGCCGGGCGACCGCTCGGACGGGCCGGTCGCGACGCGGGGGCGAAACGGCCGCGTGGATCGCCGCGTCCGCGTCCGTCCCGGATTTGAGGGCGCATAACAAACTGTGGGCGGCGCAGACGGGCCCGGGAGAACAGTGAAGCGTCGAAGGTATCTCTCGTCGCTCGGCGCGGTCGCCGGTCTCGGGGCGTTCGCGGGTTGTTCGAGCGGGTGGCTGGGTCGAGGGGGAGCGTCGACCCCGCGGACGGAAACGTCGACGGACGGGACGGAGGTGACCTCGACGCCGACGGCGGGCGACGGGGGGACGGCCACGACGCCCGCGCCCGCGGAGTTCGGGCGCGTCCTGAACGCCGTCGACGACCTCGGGTTCGACGCCACGGGTCGCGACCCGATCGACGACGGGCTCCGGGCGGCGGCCGGCGACGACACGCTGATCGAGTTCCCGCCGGGGGAGTATCTCGTCACCGAGTCGCTCGTCCTCCGGGACGTCCGTCGCTTCGGCATGCGTGGCCTCGGGGACGACCGGCGCGCGGTGCAGTTCGTCCACCCCCGCGGGTACTCGGGGCGTCTCGTCAACGTCAGGAGCGGCCGCGGCTGCGTGTTCGAGCGGTTCACCGCCCAGCAGACCGACGACAGGTGGACCAACTCCGGGCTGGTCGTGAAAAACAGCGACGGGATCCGCGTCACGGACGTCGAGGTGGCCGGCTTCTCGCCCTCGGAGGGGCCCGGAACGGAGGAACAGGGCTCTATCGACCTCATCGTGCAGGTCACCGAGCCGGGCGGCGTCGGCGTCGTCCAGCGGTACGTCTCGAAGGGGGGCGGCGAGGTCGGCGTCTACCCGAAGGCCTACCCCGGATTCTACGCCGGGCTCGACCACTGGGGGACGTTGCGCCTCGTGGACTGTCACCTGGAGGACTGTGGGAGCACCGGCATCTACGCGGGGCGCACCCACGGCCCCGTGAAGGTCGAGGGGGGGCTGTTCAAGAACAGCGACGTCGCACAGGTCCGGGTCTCCGGCGAGGGGTCGTACGTGCGCGACGCGCGAGTCGTCATCGACACGGCGCGCTCGAAGAACGCCCGGGGGACCCACCAGACCGTCCGGGGCATCTGGTGGGAGTCGGGGTCGCGCGGGAAGACGGGGGGACGCGTCGAGAACTGCACGTTCGTCGCGAACTCCGCCCCGACCCCGCGGGGACTGCTCGAGGTCGACGGCACCGCCGGCGGGATGGCCGTCCGCGACAGCAGCTTCGCGGTGAACGCGGACGGGTTCGAGGCCATCGCGGTCCGGCGACCGGGGGACAGTCCGATGGGCGGTCCGCCGGACCGCCCGTGGGCCGTGACCCTCCGCCGGGTGCGCGTCACCGGAACGGCCGCGGACCGGTGGGCCGTCGCGGTGGTGGGGCGCCCGGAGTCGCACCTCGAGGCGGTGACGGTCACCCAGCGGGGAACGGGACGCGACGGGGTCGTCGTCGAGGACGCGCCCGCCTGCGAACTGGTCGACTGCGAGGTGGTGACCGGCGGCGTGCCGCTCCGCGTCTCCGGCCGGCCCGGGTCGGCGAGCGGGTGTCTCGTCGAACTCCGGAACGTCTACCTCGCGACGACCATCCCGCTCCGGGGCCTCGAACGGCTCCCGGTCGCCGGCGACGGCGGCGAGGGGAGCACCTGCCTCGCGCTCGAGGGCGAACGCGGCGGGACGGCGGTCGTGGTCGACGTCCGGAACGGGCGGTACTACGGCACGGTCGTCAGGGCCGACGAATCAGGCGGCGCATAACAAAGCGACGTCCCCCCGGAGCGGGAGGCGCCCCGGAACTCGATGAAACTTCAGGCAGTGCTCGGCGACACGGTGTACGCGACGCGCGACCGGACCGTCTACGCGGCCGACGGCGGCGGGATCGATCGGATCGGTCGGCTCCCGGTCCCGTCCGGCGGCGTCGACGGCCTGCGCTACCGCGCGAAGACTACGCCCCCCTGGCGAACCGCCGTGACCCGGGTCGTGGGACGGTTCCCCGTCGTCAACGTCTGGCCGACGAGCCGGGGGACGCTGGTCGCGTCGGCCGACCGCTGGCTGCTGGTCTCGACGGACGGCGGGGACGACTGGGAGGTGGCGTGTCGACTCCACCGCTCGTCGGGACCGATGGGCGTGCTGCCGACGGCGTTCTGCGAACACGACGGCGCGCTCTACCTCGGCGAGTACCCGCTCGCGGGGTCGGCGCGCCCGCGCCTCCTCCGCTCGGTGGACGGCGGACGCTCGTGGGAGCCCGCGCTCGTCCTGGAGGACGTGCGCCACGTCCACGCCGTCCAGTCGGACCCGTACGGCGACGACCTCTGGCTGACGACCGGCGACGCGGGCGAGGAGTGTCGGATCGGCCGGGTCCGCGACGGGGCGTTCCTGCCCGTCGGCGGCGGGGACCAGGGGTGGCGGGCGGTCTCGCTCGCGTTCACCCCGTCGGCGGTTCTCTGGGGCGTCGACAGCGTCTACGCCGAGCGCAACGAGATACGGGCCATCGACCGGGCCGACCTCGACCGCACCGGACGTCGCCGCCCCGCCAGCGACGGCGGCCGCGGGGGGGCCGACCGAACGCCGTCGCCGCCGGTGCGGACCCTCGGCGCGCTCCAGGGGTCGGTGTACTACAGCGCGACCCTCGAAACCGAACGCGACCGCTGGGTCGTCCTCTCGACGGCGACCGAGCCCGGGACCGACAGCACCGCCCCGCCGGGTCGACGGGAGACCCACACCGACCGGGCCCGCGTCGTCGCGGCCGCCGCGAGCAGCGGGTACGAGGAGTGGCACGAGCTCGCGGCGTACGACAGACGCCGGGTGCCCGCCGACGGGCGGGCGCTCGACGGACGCCTCCCGTCGGCGAACGCCTACGTCTTCCTGGGCGCCGACGGCGACGCGGGGCTGTTCGTCAACCCGTACAACACCGCCCGCCACGACGGCGACATCCGGAACTACCCGCCCGCGTACTTCGAACGGCTCGGGTGAGCGCGGGCCGCGGCCCTCACATGTAGCCCAGGTCCCGGAGCTGTGACTGGACGGCGTCGTCGATGGCCGCCGCCTCGCCGTCCCCGGTCACGGGCTCCAGGTCGCCGGTCCGGCGCGCGAGCGCCTCCCGGAACGTCGCCGTGGTCGACTCGTCCGCGACCGGCGTCTCCGTCCCGTCGCGGCGCGCGAGGAGGAACTCGTCGCCGTCATCGCTGCGAACGTACTTGTGGCGGTCGGCCGCGAGGACGCGCCACCGGGTCACCGCGTCCGGCGACGACCGACCGGTGTGCGGGAGATGGTCCTCGACCAGCGCGGCCGACGGGTCGGAGCGGGAGCGGTCGGCGGGCCGCTCGCCGCCGTCGAGGACGAGGTCGTGGAGCGAGGCGAGTTCGAAGGGGTCGGTCACCGCGCGGGCGTCCGTCTGTCCCGGCCGGCTGACGAACAGCGGGACGTTGACGTTGACGTCCCGCGTGTAGTGAGGCGGGGTGCTGTCGCGGTCGACGTCTCCGAGCGTCTTGCCGTGGTCGGCACAGACGACGACGAGCGCGTCGTCGAGGCGGCCCTGGTCGCGCAGCGTCTCGAAGAGTCGGGCCACCTGCCCGTCCTGGAACCGGAGGCTCGCGTCGTAGTAGGCCATCACCCGCCGGCGTTCCGCCTCGGGGAGCGAGCGCTTGCCCATGACGTACGCCAGGAGCTTCGTGTTGAGCACGCGCGGCTCGACCGGCGACGGCGACGCGAGCCCGAGCCGCTCGAACGCCGCCCCCGGCGGGAAGTAGGGACTGTGGGCCTCCATCAGGTTGAGGAAGGTGAACGTCGGCCGGTCGCCGTCCGCGGTGGCCGCGAACCAGTCGCACGCACGGTCGACCAGGCGACGGGTGAAAAAGCGCCGCTTCAGCAGGAAGACGGGCTGTCTGGCGGCCTGTCCGAGCAAGGCGTGGGCCCGCGAGGCGAGCCGGGCTGGGCGGTCGTGGACGTCCGCCCCGGAGTCCGACCGCCCGATCTCCAGGTCCCACTCGACGAACTCCCGGAACCCGCGGTCGAGCCCCGAGAGCTGTCCGACCCAGGGGTTGTTCGAGAAGCCCGCGGTCCGGTAGCCGCGGTCCGCGAGGCGCTCGGCGAGCGTCCGCGTCCCGCCGGGGAGCCGCGGCGTGCCGTCGGCGAACCCGTTCGTCACGCCGTGTTCGGACGGGTACAGCCCGGTGAACATCGAGCAGTGCGACGGGAGCGTCCACGGCGCGGGCGCGTAGGCGTTGTCGAACGCCGTCGCCCGCTCCGCGAACGCGTCCAGCGTCGGCGTCGTCTCGCGGTCGTGGCCGTACCACGAGACCCGGTCCTTCCGCACGGAGTCGAGCACGAGAAACAGGACGTCCGGATCCGCTGACATGGGTGCGACGGTGGGGCGAGAGTCACTTTGTTAGAGCCGCCCTACGCGCAGGGAGAGACGACGGCGGGACGGCTAGTCCAGAGACGACGACGGCGGGACGGCTAGTCCACGAACTGCTGGAGGAAGCTCTCGGCCGTCGTGACGGCGGCGATGGGGCCGACGTTGTCGGCGTTCCCCGCGAGGTGGGCGTCCTGCAGGTCGACCAGGGCGTCGCCGTCGAACAGCGACCGCCCCCGGGCGTCGGCGAGCAGGTCGTTCACGGTCCCGCGGAGGCCGTCGTGGTGGCGGTACCACTCGCCGGCCATGCTCTTGCCCCCGTAGGTCGTCTGCGAGCGGAGCCGCGAGAGAGCGGTGCTGGCGAAAAAGCCGACGACGTGGGCCGGGAACGGGTACGTGGGCGGGAGGGACGACCGCTCGTAGCGTATCTCCGCCAGGTCGCTGTTCAGCGCCCGGATCAGCCGGGGCTTCGACCGCACGACGCCGAAGGGGATCTCCCCACCCGTCAGCGGGACCGACCCCATCCGGTAGGCGAGGGGCAGCCGGGCGACGTGTTCGAGAAACTCGCCGTCTGCGTAGGGGACGCGCGTGCCCACGCGACCGGCGGCGACCCGGTTGCTCGCGTGTGCACCGCGCATGTAGTAGTTCTGGTAGTGCGCGTCGACCGCCGCCTCCGCGAGCGAGGACGCGTCGGTACGACGGGCCTCCCGACGGAAGGACGCGAGCGGGTCGACGTCCACGGCGAGCAGGTCCCGCGCCAGGTCGGCGGGGACCGCGGCCTCGCTTCGGTACATCGACTCAACGAGCGACGAGCAGCCCGTCAGGTGGTGGCGACCGAGGTGGTGACCGACCAGCGCGCCCTCCAGGCCCTCCATCACGACGTCGGCCGGCTGTCGCTCGACGTTGAACACGGCCGAGAGGTTGAGGAACGTGCTCCAGCGGACCATGCCGTCGACGAGCGCGATCCCCTCCTCGAGCCGGGGGACGAACCGGTCGGGGGTGAGCGCAACCTCCTCGATGGGGACGGCGAGGGCGTCGGCGACCGCGGTGGCGAGCGCGGGGTTGTCGCCGCCCGCGGGGTTCGCGTCGTACGTGTACGCGACAAGCGAGTCGAAGGCGGCGTCGTCGAAGTTGCGCGCCAGCTCGTTGGCGGTGGCGCGGCTGTCGAGCCCGCCGGAGAGCCAGATCCCGACGTCGCCGGTCAGGGTCGAGGAGATGCGGTCGACGGCCGCGCGAAAGCGGTCGACCAGGCCGTAGAAGTACTCCTCGGTCGGAGGGGCCGGGGAGAAGTCGGGGCGCCAGTACCGCGAGCGCTCCACCGCGTCGGCACCGTAGTCGTACTCCAGGAGGGTCGCGGGGTGGAGGGATCGAACGTCCCGGACGAGCGTCGTGTCGCTCCACTGGTGGCCGGTCAGCACCAGGTCGTTGACGCCCTGCGGGTCGACCTGCGGGTCGTCGAGTTCGGCGAGCAGGGCCGTCAGTTCGGAGCCGAACAGGAACCCCTGCTCGGTCGTGTAGTAGCACTGTCGGCAGCCGATCTTGTCGGTCGCCACCAGGAGCCGGTCGTCGCTCGCGTCGACGACCGCGAGGAGGAAGGGGCCGTCGATCGTCCGGAGCAGGCGTTCGGGCCGGCGGAGGAGACCGCCGAACAGCGCGTCGTCGTCGAGGCCGACCGCGTCGCGGTTCGTCACGGCGCCGTACAGCACGCCGGCGGCCCGACCGTCGGACCAGGTCACGTGCCCCCCCGGGTCGCGCTCGCCGTGGTGTTGAACGCCGAGTCCGAACGGGCCGGGCTCGAACCGGTCGTCCTCGTGCCACTCCTCGTGGGCCATCGTCTCCACCATCCGGTCCAGTCCGTCGCCCGTGACGGTCCCGCCGGCGATACCGGTCATTGCGTCAGCCGGCGTGACGCGGTCGCATTAGTATGGGTAGCTTACTCGCGGCTACGCCCCGCACTGCGACCGGCACCGGCGCGTCCCGCGGCCGGTCGACCGGGACCCGCGCCGACGCGTGCGTCCCTCAGACCATCTCCACGAGGTCCCGCACGGCCCCGCTGTCGACGACGAGGAAGCTCTCCTCCCGGATGAGGTCCTCGTCGTGGGGCATCACCATCACCGTGTCCTGGTCGACGTTCGACGAGATGACGTCGAGGTCGATGGCGCGGTAGCCGAGGTCCTCGGTCGGGTCGGGGTTCGTCGGCAGGGACTCCCACCGTTCGCGGACGGCGAGCGCGTCGTCGCACTCGCTCCACCAGTCGCGCTCCGCGAGCGCGAGTTCGGCGTCCTCATCCGTCATTGTCCTCGAACGACACCGAGGCGTTGCCCCTGACCAGCAGCCGCGAGAGGTCGCCGGCGAAGCGGTAGGCGTCCCGGTCGTCGCCGACGACGCCGCCGACGCTGCCGTCCCCGGCGCTGTCACCGGACTCGACGGCCGCCACGGCCGGGTCGACCCGGACCTCGCCCGTCGTCTCGGCGACGTACTCGGTCTCCTGGTCCGGCGCGACCGTCCCGTCGAAGACCAGCGTGTTGGGGAGCTGCCAGGCCGTGTGGTCGACTTCGGAGCCGTTGACCCGCACCGTCACCGCCCCGTTCGTGGAGAAGTTCGTCACCGAGCCGGAGAAAGTGTAGCTGTCCACGTCGCCGGTGACGGACCCCTCGGCGCGGCCCGAACCCACCGTGTCCTGGGACTCGGCCTCGGACCCCTTCTGCAGGGTCCCGTCGACCTCGAAGACGTAATCGACCGCCGTGGTGCTCGACCCGCCCTCGATCTCGATGCGGTTGTCCGGGGTTCCCCACTTCGCGTTCGGGTCGACCCGCGTGCCGTCGAGGTAGACGGTCGCCTCGCCGGAGCGGAAGGTGAACTCGGTCACCTCGCCGACGAACTCGTAGACGTCGCTGTCCCCGGAGTCGGTGACCCAGCCGTTCGCCGTCGTCCCCGACAGCTCGTCCCAGGACTCCACCGAGCCCTCCGCCCCCGCCAGGCTCTCGCTCACCCCGAACTCGTAGTTCGTCTCCACGCCCGTCCCCACTATCTCCAGGGTGTGGGTGGTCTCGGCGAACTGGCTCGGGTCGACCTTCGTGCCGTTGCGGTAGACGGTCGCCTCGCCGGAGCGGAAGGTGAACTCGGTCACCTCGCCCGCGTACTGGTAGACGTCGCTGTCCCCGGAGTCGGTGACCCAACCGTTCGCCGTCGTCCCCGACAGCTCGTCCCAGGACTCCACCGAGCCCTCCGCCCCCGCCAGGCTCTCGCTCACCCCGAACTCGTAGTTCGTCTCCACGCCCGTCCCCACTATCTCCAGGGTGTTGGGGAGGGAGGTCGACCCCGAGTCCGTCGAGCCCGAATCCGTCGACCCCGAGTCCGTCGAGCCCGAATCCGTCGACCCCGAGTCCGTCGAGCAGCCGCCGTCGTAGGAGATGTTCGAGGTGCTGACCGTGGAGCCGCTCGTCACCAGGGCGTCGCCGGAGACGTCGATGGTGGCGTCGGAGACGGCGACGTTGTCCGAGTCCCGCACGACGACGCCGTCGTCGTTCGTCAGCGACAGGCAGGTCGTCGAGACCTGCGAGCCGTCCCGGGCGTCGAACTCGATCGACCCGGCGGTGCCCGTGAACGACGAGCCCTGGACGTTGACCCGGGTCGGACCGTCGAGCTCGCTCCGTGGCGGGCGGGCGCTCACGGCGGACGCGTCGACCGCGTTGTTGATGGTGCAGTCGACGACGTCGACGCTGCCGTGTGTCTCGTCGACCTCGATACAGGCCGGCAGGGTCTGGTCGCCGGCGAGGGAGACCACGTCCATCTGCACGTTCTCGATGAGCAGGTCCTCGTTCCAGTGCCGGTTCGACTCGACCCAGATCCCCCGGATGCCGGTGAGGGGGTCACGGATGAGGTCGTCGGGAACGCTCTGGAAGTCGATCACGACGCGGGCGTCGCGTATCCAGGAGCGCTTCTCCGGGTGACCGCCGGAGACGCGGAGCTGCTGGTGGTCGTTGTTCTTCCAGAGGCCGCCCTCGACGCGCACGCAGCCCTGGTGGCGCGTCCCGTACACCGGCGCACCCCCGCAGTTCTCGACGTGACAGTCGACGATGTCGAGTTCGCCCACGTGGGACCCCGACACCCAGATCGCGATGCGCCGATAGGGGTAGTCCTTGATGATCCCGCCGCCGGTGTCGACGAGGTTCCGGACGGTCCCGACCCCGTCGCGGGTGTCGATCGAGAACGCGAAGTCGCGCCCCGCCCCGTCGAACTTCTCGTCGTCAGGGCTGAACCCGATGAGTTCGACGTCCTCGACGAGGAGCCCGTCGTCCTGCTTGACGATGGTGGTGACCCCCGTCACGGAGTCGTCGGTGATGTCGATGCTGAAGTTCTTGAGCACGTGGTTCCGACCGCTCCTGACGTTCAGGAAATACGAGTCGTAGCCGTCGGGAACCACGAACTGGACGTCCCGGCGGGAGCTTCCGAGGCCGACCAGCTCGAAGGTGTCGACGTCGTCGTTGTACCCGTGCGACCGGGTGAACAGGTACTCGCCCGGCGGGAACTCGATGCGGACGTCGTCGCCGTACGCCTCGTCGAGCGCGTCGTCGATCGGGTCGCTGCCCGTGGGGTCCATCCCGAGGTCGTCGACCGCGTCGTAGACGGTGCTGGCCTGCAGCTGGGCCCCCTCCGCCTCGCCGGTCGCGAGCGCCGAGGCCCCGACGCCCATCGCGCCGGCACCGACCATCTTGAGCACCGACCTGCGGCCGATAGGTGTCCCTTTCCGGTCGGTAGCGTCGTCTTTCGTTCCGTCAGCCTCGGTAAGCGCGTCCTTCGCTGATCCGTCGTTTCGGTCGTTTCGTGCCACGTCCCGGTAATGAGACCTTTCTAATTTATCTCTTTCAACCAGTCGGAATTAATTGCATGCTACTTCCGTACCGCTTGCTATCCAGCTACACGCCACGAGTCGCCGGCTCGGTAACGTTCACTTACTGAAGGCGACGTGTGGGTATTATTCCCTTAACAGGTCTGCGGCGGCGGAAAGGGCCTCTTTTGCGGCTCGCCTCGACCAGTTCCCGCCGTTAAGCACCCCTTACGGGGCCGTATGCGGCTGGATCGGGAGGGGGAAGGAGACCGAGAGACGTGGGGCAGGAGGGCCGGGAGCGGGGGTCAGCGGCGACGAGCGCGTCCCGGGCACGGCGTGGGAAGGAGGGATCGGCTCGGGGGAGCCCTCACGTCCGGAGGTGTCGCGCGGCGAGGTACTCGGCGATCGCGTAGGCCATCCACGCCTGACACCACCGCATGAGCGTCACGCGGTTCGTGAACAGCCGGTGCTTGCGGAAGTGAAAGCGCCCGTCGCCGGCATAGAGGTTGTCGAGCGTCCACTCGATCACGCGCCGGGCGCGCTCGAAGTCGCCGGCGTAGCTGAACACGAGGACCCCCTGCGCGCTCGCGTGGATGTCCCTCGGGTACGCGGACGACTCGTCGAAGTTGGGCGCGCCGTCGTCGCGAAAGAGCGTCTCGCGGTGGAACCGGAGCGACCGCTCGACCGCGTCGGCGTACCGCGACGTGGCGACGACGTCGGCGTATCGCTGGAACGTCTCGAGGATGAACCCGTTGTGGTGGGTGTCCATCGAGAGGTGCGACGCCGACGGCGGGTCGCGGTACTGCCACCCGCCGTTTGGCTCCTGTTTCGCGTCGATGTGGTCGAGGAGTTCGGTCGCCCGTCGGCGGAACTCGTCGGTCCCGAAGTGGTCGTACAGGTCGACGAACAGCCGGGCGGCGAGCGCCCCGGCGTTCAGCGTGTAGTAGGAGCCGTCGTGGTTCCCGCTGTAGGTGATCCGCGCGCCGTGGTCGGTCGGTCGGTAGTCCAGCTCGTCGACGACGAACTCCGCCGCGGTGCGGGCGGCGCTGGGGTACGCCGGGTCCAGGTCGGCGGCCCGCAACAGCGCCTTGACCGCGTAGGAGGTACAGACGGCGTCGGGTTCGTTCCGTTCGGCCAGCCCCTGCAGGTCCTGGATCGGATGCTGGTGGCCCACACAGAAGCCGCGGTAGCCGCCGGCGTCCTGCTCGAGGAGCCAGTCGAGGAGCGTTCGCGTCTCCGCGCGGTAGTCGACTGGCTCCGGGTCGGCGTCGACCGCCGGCGCCAGCTCGTCGACCGTCCGGTTCGCCATCGCGAACAGGGCGGCCCCCTTGTGGTTGCGCCGCTGTTCGACCAGAAAGAGCGGGCGGAGGTTCACCGGGGACCGCTTTATCGTCTCCTGGACGACGAGGTTGAGCAGCCGACTGTCCAGGGGGACGGCCTGCAGGAGCCGGCTGCTCATCCCGTCCCCGTAGTCCCACCCGGTGTACTCTCGCTCCCGTGCGTACGCGAGCGTCGCACGGAGCGTCGAGAACAGGGCGCGGTCGGACGTCCGGTCGCTGGTGTACTCGCCGTCCCGTCGCCGGGTCGGTGCTTCGAGGCTCATCGGCGCGCGGCGTCTCCGGCCGGGGGCTGCGAGGCGTTGCTCATCACGTCGCCAGCACTACCCCGCAGAGTCAGTTTGTTATGTCCCCCGTATCCCGCCGCGTGGGGGCGGGCGCCGGGTCGATGGCGGGAGGTTCCGTCACCGACGCCGGAGACCCTCGACCCGGTCGAGACCGGACGGGGCCTGCGCGACCTCGACGAGCAGGTCGGTCAGGTTGACCATCTCCCGCACGAACTCGTCCCGTCGACGCTCCCAGTCGGCCGCGGCCGCCGGGTCGGCGAACAGGTCGGTCGCGTCCGTCAGGACCGCCTCGAACGTCGACAGGTTGCGAACGAGCCCGGCCCGCTCGAGCGCGAGGAAGTTGCCCATGTCGTCCTCCCCGACGAAGGAGTTCGACCGGATCGCCGGCGTGCCGAGCAGCGCCGCCTCGGTCACCATCGTCTGCGTGTCGGCGACGAGAAGCGACGCCTCCGCGAGCACGTCGTGGATCCGCGCGGGGTGACAGTCGAACGGCTCGGCCGGGAGGTCCTCGACCGGCGTCTGCCCCCCCTCGTCGGAGACGAACACCCGGCCCCGCTCGGCCAGGCGCTCGACGAGTTCGCGGCGCTGGGCGGGCGCGAACCCGCTCTGTCCCACGTCGTGGTGGGAGCCGAACGCGTTGAACCGGACGAGCGCGTACGGCTCGTCCGCCGGCACCCCGAGCGCCTCGCGGACGTCGGCGGCGGCCTCGAAGACGTCGGGATGGAGGTAGGCGCTCTCCTTGAATCCCGAGAAGACGTAGTGGTTCGCCCCCAGATCGCGCCGGAACGCCTCCGGCGTCAGGACGGCCCGGGCGAACGGCCGCGAGAGGGCGTGGTCGAGCGATGTCGGCTCCGAGTCAAGGACGAGGATGACGGGCGACCGGACGACCGCCCCGGCGTGGGCGGCGTAGCTCCCCATCCCGAAGATCAGGTCGGGGTCGAAGCGACGGGCCGCCCTGACGATGTTCAGGTACTGTCGGGGGAGGTTGCGGAGGAGCGACCCCGTCGTCGTCCCACAGCGCCCGTACACCTCGTGTGGCAGGCCGTACCACGAGAGCAGGTCGACCGTGCAGCCGTAGTCCCGTCCCAGGACGAGCACGTCGTGGCCCCGGTCGCGGAGCGCGTCGACGACGTGCTTGTAGAGGTGGACGTGTGCCGGCGTGTTCGTGAAGACGAGGTACCTCATCGGACGAACCGGCGGGCGCGGCCGCTCGCGCGCTCCGCACGCCGACCGACCGGGCTCATCCGTCGGACACCGACGTCCCGAAGTGCAGGTGGCGGTAGGCGGACGAGGCCGACGGCCGCTCCGGCGCCTCGCCGCGGTAGAGGTAGTAGGAGATGCGGACGTCCTCCCCCGTCAGCTCCGGGGCGACCTCGTGTTCCCAGGTCCAGGTCTCGCCCCCGGCGAGGCGCTCGCTCTCGCGCCGGAGGACGGTGCGGTCGGTCACGGTGGCGGCGTCGCCGGACCGGTCGACGCGCTCGGCGGCGACGACGACCGTGTAGGCGACCTCGCCGCCCTCGTTGTTGGTGACCCGAAGGGTGAGCGGCTCCGCCTCCCCCGCGGTGAACTCGGCGGGGTAGTCGCCGGCGACGAGTTCGCCGTCCCGTTCGGTCAGCAGCGCAGCGCTGGTGTACGTCTGGGCGTCGGTCGGGACGAGCAGCCCGGCGCCCATGACGGCCGTGGCGATCAGGACGCTCGCCACGAGAACGCCGCCGAGCGTCAGCCCCCGCCGCGACCGCCCGTCCACGAACGACCGGACGGCGGCCGACAGCCGTCCCGCCGGGAGGTCGAACCGCTCGCCCGACGGGAGCCGAACGTGGCGGACGGCGGCGACCACCGTCTCCGCGAGCGCGAGGACGCCGAGCCCCACGAGCGCCGGCCCGCGATCGATCGACCCCTGGACCGACCAGAGGACGAGCGCGAACATCGGGGCCAGGGCGAGACTCATCCCGAACGACAGGACCAGTCGTTCGACCGGCCGAACGCCGGAGCCGGAGCGAGAGACCGTCGTGAACTGCGTCCCCGACCCGCTCGGCCGATACCGTCCGGGATAGGTGGCCGCGACCAGGAGGTAGCCGGGGACGAAGAGGATCAGCGGGAGTCCGAGCGCCGCGCGGACCGGCACCGGCAGCGGCAGGGCCAACAGCACCACCGGAACGGCGACGCCGAACCCACCGACTGCGAGGAGGTGGGCGGGGAGTTGCTTGGCGATCGTTCCGACAGCGTTCCGCCAGGTCGTTCGGGTCTCGCTGAATCTCATGTGTATCCGTGTGGGTCGTCGTTCGGGCGACGTGACTGGACTCCCGTGACTGGGCACCCGGAAACGACCTTGTTATTCGCACCCTTACGCCCGCGTTCCGGCCGGACACCGGTGTCCGGGCGTTCGCTCGGGGGACTGAACCGCCGGCGATCCGGCCCGCCCCGCCGGCGGGTCGCGTCTCGCCGACGTCGAGGAACCGCCGCCGACGCGCCGCTGGCGTGGTCGCGGATAGTCGAGACATAACAATGGGGGCGCCGACGGACTACACCGGGAGACGCATGGACGACACGGAACTTCTCATCGTCGGGACGCTGGGCGGTGGCGGGATCCACCGGTACGTCGAGGAGCAGTACGACAAGCTGCACACCGAACTCGACGCCGAGGTGTACGACATGTACTCGGACTCGACGGGGCAGGGCGTCCGGTGGCTCCTCCGCTCGCTCCTCCTCTCGGGGTGGGCGGCCCTCGCCTTCCCGTTCCGGTCGCCGCCGGACGTCGTCCACGTCCACACCTCCCACGGGCTGTCGTTCTACCGCGCCGCCGTGTACGCGCTCTTCGCCGCGCACGTCTGGCGCCGCCCGCTCGTCGTACACGTACACGGCTCCTCGTTCGACGAGTTCGTCCGGACCGACTCGCGCGCCGTTCGACGGCTCCAGCGGGCCGTCTTCGACGCGAGCGACAGGATCGTCGTGCTCTCTCCCTACTGGAAGCGGGTCCTGAGCGACCGGACGGCCGAGGAGAAGATCCGCGTCCTCCCGAACGCGGTCGAACCGGAGCGGTACGACCCCTCGTTCGACGTGTCGCCGCCCCACGTCGTGTTCGTCTCGAACATGATCGAGCGCAAGGGCATCCGCGAGCTGACCGCGGCGGTCGACCGGGTCGCCGACCGGGTCGAGACGCCCGTCCGGGTGAGCATCGCCGGCAGCGGGCCGCTCTCGCACCTGCCCGAGGACCTCGCCGCGCGACGCGAAGGCGTCGAGTACCTCGGCTACGTCTCCGAGGCCGAGAAGCGGGAGCTGCTCGGCGAGGCGTCGATATTCGCCCTCCCGACGTACGCCGAGGGGCTGCCGATCGCCATGCTCGAGGGGATGGCCGGCGGGAACGCCGTCGTCACGACGGCCGTCGGGAGCATCCCCGAGGTGATCGGCCCCGAGAACGGCCTGCTCGTCGAGCCGGGCGACGAGGAGGAGCTCGCCGACGCGCTGGAGACGCTGGTCCGCTCGCCCGAGCGCGTCGAGTCGATGGCGCGACGGAACCGGACGGCCGCCTGCGAGACGTACTCCTGGCGGTCGGTCAGCGGGGACCTCCTCGACCTGTACGCCGAGCTGACCCCGCGCGCACGGTCGTCGCGGCCGTCCGCGAACTCGGCGGCCTGAGGGCGTCTCGTTCCGCGGACGGGCCGCGCGCGGCGGCCGGGGTGCCGTCGGTGCGGTTCCACGGACGAGCGAGGCGGGCGCTCGGGGCGTGACCCCGAGGCGGTTCACTCCCGCGACTCTCGACAGAAGCAGTTCGCCGCGTTCAGGTTCCCGTTGTTGAACGCGTCGAGGACGTCCTTGTAGGGTTCGCCGTCGAAGCCGCCGTCCGTCCACGAGGACTTCTCGCCGTTGCCGTTGCTGGCCTCGTCGCCGTTTCCGTTTCCGTTGCTGGCCTCGTCGCCGTTTCCGTTTCCGTTGCTGGCCTCGTCGCCGTTTCCGTTTCCCTTTCCCTTTCCCTTTCCCTTTCCCTTTCCGTTTCCGTTGCTGGCCTCGTCGCCGTTTCCGTTTCCGTTGGCACCGTCGGTGTTCGTCCAGCCGGCCTCGTCGAGCCACCGGACGGCCTCGTTTTTCACCTCGGCGATGCTCATCTCCTCCTCGATCCCGTACGACGAGAGGTCCAGCTTCTCGTACACGCACGACCCGGGTTCGTCGCACTCCTCCGCGTTTTCACAGCGTTCGGGGAGCCCGGGGAGCCGGTAGAAGTTCAGCGCGGTCGCCAGGACGGTCTGCCCCATGATGACCGATTTGTCCCCGCGCGTCGGCGCCGTCAGGAACGCCTGCCAGCCACTCATCGTCTCCGACCGCCCCGCGATCGTGTAGTACTCGCCTTCGCTGGCCGGACAGGTGTTCCCGATCGACTCCCAGACCGAGTTCCCGTTACCGGAATTCGCGACCACCTCACACCAGTCGTGGTTCGCCCAGAACCCCGGCGTCCGGGGGCAGTACGTCGCCGCCGCGCTTCCGGAGAGTGCTCCCACGCCGATCGTCGCCGCGCCGGTCGCTATCGCCCCCTGTCGCAGGAGCGTTCGACGGGAGAGGCCGGAAGTCGTGTCGTCTCGTGACATGTCGTGAGCAACCGAGACGGTCGTCGCCGTCGACGGCCATTGTTATGTCCGGCCAAACGGCGGTTGGCACCGTCTAACGGCCCCGCCTCGCCGGCCGGCGGGGACGACCCCGGGCTGGCCGTGCGGCCCGGCAGTCCGGCTGGACGGGCGTCGCCGGGCGCTCCGGGGGACCCACGTCGTGAGACGAGGGCTCAGCCGGGGACCTGGTACATCGTGACCTCGCCGTTCGCGAAGACGACGTTCACCGACGCCTGGTCGTCGAGCGACGCGAACTGGTCGCGGGTGTACCGGAGCCCCCGATAGGCGACGACCTCCCGCTTCCGGTCGGCCTCCGTGACCACCAGGTAGCCGCCGCCCTCGTACGCGCTCGGGAGCCGACGCAAAGTCCGCCCCTCGATCTCGGTGTCGTAGGTCGTGCTCCCCCGCACGCCGTGGACGGCGTCGCTGAACCGGGTCGCGCTGGAGCGTATCCCGGCGAGGGTGACCTCGTCGTCCGCGTACTCGAGGCTGGCCTCGTAGCCGGTCACCTGCATCTCGGTGACGTGCTGGTTGGCCTTGTATATGTACGGCGACTGGTACACCGTCGCGCCGACGAGCGG
The DNA here is from genome assembly GCA_042217235.1 of Haloferacaceae archaeon. Taxonomy (GTDB): domain Archaea; phylum Halobacteriota; class Halobacteria; order Halobacteriales; family Haloferacaceae; genus A07HB70. The sequence continues at coordinate 35,031 of JBDGTB010000015.1, forward strand.
GAGCATGACGAGCATCCCCGCGACCAGGCTGACCCGGAACGCCCGGCGGGAGCGGCCGTCGGCGGTCGCGAGCGCGTGCGCGACGGCGACCGCGCCGAGCAGCGTCACGAGGAGCATGATGAACCCGTGGTGGCGGAAGTACATCTCGGCGACGCTCGCGAGGACGTACACGACGAACACCGGGAGCATGGCGACCAGCGCGACGGCGAGGTAGGTGCCGACGGTGCGCTCGCGGTCCGACCGGGGGTCCAGCGAGCCGGTCGCGAGTCGCGCCACGAACAGGCCCGCGAGGACGACGAACACCGTGCCGGGGAGGAACAGCTTGAGGAACAGCTCGACGGGGCTGGCCCCGATCGCCAGCAGCGACGCGCTCTGCGAGGCGACGCGGTCGCCCAGCTGCGGGGGCGACCCCGTGAGATAGCCGACCACGGCCGAGCCGTGTCGCGCGACCGCGCGGTGGAACCACTCCGCCGGGAGCGTCCAGGCGGCGTAGGCGGCGACGGCGATCGCGGTCGGCACGTAGAGGGGCCGGTCGGTCGCGAGGTCGGTCGCCGGCCGTCGGCGGCCGACCACGAACTGCAGCGCGCTCAGGGCGACCAGGACGACGATCACGTTGGTCGCCTGCTGGGGGTGATACAGGATCGTCGCCAGCGCCGCCACGACCAGGAGGACGCCGGACGCGGAGAACGCCCCGCCGTCGTCGGTCGACCGCGTGGCGTACAGGACGACCAGGAACAGCACCAGCGCGGTGAACAGGACCGTCTGCGTGAACGGGTGGGCGCGCAGGTGCATGCTGACGTGGTTGATCGGCAACAGCAGGATCGCGGCGAACGCGCCGACGGTGACGGCGTGGCGGCTCCGGACGATCCGGTGTACCGCGAGCGGGACCACGAGGAGAAAGAGGACGACGAACGCGAAGACGACGACCATCATCGACCGGGCGATCGAGTAGCCGGTCACCTCGGCGAGCAACACCGTGACCGTGTGCACGCCCGGGTAGATCATGGCGAACGGGCTGATGTCCCCGGCGACCAGGTCCTTCGCCCAGCCGAGGTGGGTCAAGGGGTCGGCGGAGCCGTAGAAGTGATAGCCACGGAGCAGGGGCAGTCCGACGACGGCGACCATCGCGAAGCCGCCGAGGAGGGCGCCGAGGTACTGGTACTCGGCGTCGCGGTCGCCGAACGCCGTCAGCACCGCCACGACCGCGGCGACGCCGACCCCGAGCCAGAACGGTGCCGGGGTTGCCCGGTACAGGGACACCCGGTACCCCGTCGCCGGGTCCAGGACCGCGGAGAGCACGCCGACGCCGAGGGCGAGGAACCCGACGGCGAGGATGGATTCGGACGCGAGCGACACGCGACGCGTTCGTGATCCCGACTCGAACATTGTACGCGGCACCAACCGGCGCTATCACTTTGGTAATGCACGCCTTACTGGCGCTCGATCCGGCGCTCGCGGGGTGGCCCGGCTCAGGTCGGGAGGAGGGCGTTCAGCTGGCGCCGGTCCAGGAGACCGCTGGCGACGGCGAGCAGCGCCCAGAGGCCGACCCCGAACGAGACGACCGCGGCCAGCGTCAGGACGTCGGAGACGTACCGGACGAGGACGCCCACCGCCACCGCCATGCCGACGGTCACGCCGGAGATGCGCGCGACGGCGCGGGCGAGGTCGCCGAGCGGCAGCGAGAGCTCGCGGTGGATGAGTCCGAGATTCACCGCGACGATGGCCGCGTACGTGCAGACGGTCGCCACGGCGGCGCCGACGATCCCGACGCGGGGGATGAGCAGGACGTTGAGGCCGACGTTCACGACCGCGCCGCCGCCCTTCGCGACCGCCCGGAGGCGCGCCTCCCCGAGGTAGTCGAGCGCCAAGTGGGTGATGTCGTCGATCGCCTTGAAGACGACGAAGAGGGTGAGGACGCGGATGGCCGGGACGGCGTTCAGGTACGACGCGCCGAAGACGAGCCGGACCGCCGGCTCGGCGACGACGAAAAGGCCCGCCGCGGCGGGCAGATACAGGAGGAGCGTGTGTTTCAGGCTCGTCTCGTAGACGGTCCGCGCCTCGTCCAGCTCGCCCCTGGCCCGGCTCTCCCCGAACGCCGGCGAGATGACGAACCCGAGCGACGTCGCGGGGATGATGACGAACTCCGCGATCTGGAGCCCGAGCGTGTAGTAGCCGACTGCGGCGGTGTTCATGAACAGGCCGACGAGCAGGATGTCGGTCTTCGAGAGCACGAGCCCCGCGCCCTTCGTCAGCGTGAGCGGGAGGTTGTACTCGAAGATCCGGCGCGGGAGGCCGGCCTCCACCGCCGGCGCCCGCCGGAAGCGCGTGTAGAACCGACGATACAGGACGGCGAACCCGACGACGCCGGCGAGCGCGTACGCCACGACGTACCCGACGAACGCGCCCGTGACGCCGCCGAGGAGGACGACGCCGCCGACGACGAAGACGAACTCGCCGACGCTCGCGACGCCGGTGACGAGCGCGCTCCAGGCGACCCGGTTGAACCCCTGGAAGATCGTCTTGAGGAAGACGAACAGCGATCGGACCGCGACGTATCCGGCACCGATCACGAGGAGGGGAGCGAGCCTCGGCGTGTCGAGCAGGCTGGCGATCCCGCCTCTGAAAACGAGGAGGAGTGCGGCCACGACCGCGATCGCGGCCAGGTTGTACGCGAGCGCCGTCCGCAGGATGTGAGGAACCTGTGCGGGGTCGGACTCCCGGTACTCGGAGACGTACTTCGCCGCTGACCGCGCGAACCCCAGGTCACAGAACAGCTGGGCGAACGTGACGATCGAGAGGGCGAAAAAGAGGAACCCGTACTCGTCGGGCGAGAGGAGATACCTGACCAGGACGAGGATCGTCGCCCCCTTGACGACGAGCCCGAGGACGTTTGCGGTGAGTATCGCCGTCAGCCCGTCGACGGCGCGGTCGAGCAGCGAGTCGGTCATCCGAGGCGAGGCGCGTGGGCCGAACGCGGTCGGCCGGCGGCCCGACGGACGCCCGGGTGGCGGGACCGCCGCGTCCCTGCGCCGGTCGGGCGGCGTCCCCGCGTATGTCCGGTTCCCTCGCTCGGTTCGTTCCGTCGGACTGGGTCAGTGAACACGGTCCGGAGTCGACGCGGTCGGTCTGTCGGCGTAGCGGAGATACGAGCTGAGCGCGAAACACATCCACGCCTGCCCCCACCGGATGTACGGCGTCGTGTCGTCGTAGAGCCGGCCGCGGTAGCGATAGAAGTAGCCGGCCGGGTCATAGAGGTTGGAGAGCGACCACTCGACGACGGTCCGGGCCCGGTGGAGCTCCCGGTCGCCGCCGTCACGGACGAACGTCCGGATGCCCTGGGCGGCGCTGTGGACGTCCCGCGGGTAGGGCGTCTCGTGGTCGAACCAGGGAGCGCCGTCCGGGTCGAAGAGGCTCTCCCGGTAGAACCGGAGCCCCTCGCGGTAGGCGGCCTCGACCCGCTCGTCGTCCGGGCGGACGCCCAGGTAGTCGAGCAGCGACTCGAGGACGTACCCGGTGTGGAAGTTGTCGTGCGTGAGGTGTGACTCCTCCGGCGGCATCGCGTAGTACCAGGCGCCCGTCGACGCCTGGGCGTCGAGGAGGAACGCGACGAGCTCGTCGGCGCGCTCGAGGAACGCGTCGCGACCGGCCGCGTCGCCGACCTCGGCGAGGAAGGCGGCGACGAGGGCGTTCGAGTTGACGACGACGAACGAGTCGTCGGGCGTGTAGGCGTACACCTCGTGACCCTCGTACCGACACGTGTTGACCGCCGTCGTGAGAAACTCGCAGACCCCCTCGGCCCGACGGAGGTGGTCGGCGTCCCCCCCGACGCGCCACCGGTGGAGAAACGCCCGGCCACAGAAGACGCTCACGACCGTCGAGGGGTGGTTCGCCGGGAGGAAGAACTTCCGGCCGTTCTGCCAGTCGAAGTTGTACCCCCAGCACGCCGGGTCGAACGCGGAGGACTCGTTGTGCGCCAGCCAGTCGAGCAGGGCGTCTGCCTCGTCGAGGTACGCCTCGTTGCCGGTGTGCTCGTAGAGGTTGAGATACGACCGGGCGAACAGCGCGACGCCCTTCGGGTTGCGCTCGCGCGGGACGCCGAGCAGCGGCCGGAGGTTGACGGGGCTGCGGAGCACGGCGTGGATGCCGACGAGGCGGGTCAGCCAGTTGACCCCCAGCGCCGAGAGGAGGGGGCTGTTGAGCCCGTCGTACGGGTCCCAGCCCGCGTAGTCGTCGCCGCGCGCCCACTCGAGCGCCCGTCGGGTGACCCGCGAGACGCGGTCGTGGTCGAGCGCCCCGGCGTCGTCGCGGGCGGCGTCGTCGCTCATGTGGGGTTGGCGGGCGCGCCCGACGGTACGGCGACGGCGGGCGAGCACTGACGACGGTCGGCGGGAAGAACGCGGTTCATGGGTTGCGGACAGTTCACGTCGCTCCTGGCGCCGGGATCGACCAGCGGGGCATTTGTTATAGACGGATTACCGCGGCGGGAGCGCCACCCACCGCCCCGAGTCCGCCGCCGGCCGTGCCGACACAGCGTCGCGTCCCCGTGGGTACGGGGAGAGTAACTATGGTCGCCGGGGCCGGTCAGCGGCCCGTCGATGGACGACCCGTTTCCCCACCCGCGGGGAGGTGACTGATCGTGTGGCCCTGGGAGCACCTGTGTTTCGGCTACCTCCTCCACTGGTCGGTCGGCCGGGCCCGGGGGGACGTCGCGCTCGGCGACCGGCCGGTGCTGGTGCTCGCGTTCGCAACCCAGTTTCCCGACCTCGTCGACAAGCCCCTCGCGTGGTGGCTCCACGTGCTCCCGAACGGGCTGTCGCTCGCCCACTCGGCGCTGGTCGCGCTGCCGCTCTCGCTGGTCGTCGCGGCGGTCGCCCGGCGGGCCGGCCACGGGCCGAGCGGGGTCGCGTTCGGCGTCGGGTACGGCTCCCACCTGCTCGGCGACATGCTTTTCAACTCCCTCACGAGCGGTCGGCTGGCGTGGACGTTCCTCGCGTGGCCGCTCGTGGCGCGGCCGACCGTGACCGAGAGCTTCGGCGAGCAGGTGGTCACGCTGCTCGGGAGCTTCGCGGCGTACCTCGCGACGCCGGCCGGGGGCGCGTACCTCGGGGGCGAGGCGGTCCTCGTGGGCGCCGCCCTGCTCCGCTGGCGGGCGGACGGCTACCCCGGACTGGGGCACGTGCGCCGGGGGACGACGCCCGGCCGCGAGTGAACGGTCGCGCTGTTCGCCCGGTCCACGCGCCGTCGCCACGCGATCGCGGGGAACACCACGCGCCGTGGCGCCGGGGCGTCGCCGGGAGTAGACGGTCCCAACGCCCGGCAAGCGGTGCATAACAAAACGACGAGGGACGGTTCACGCGGGTAAGCACTCGACGGCTCCCGGCGATCCGGGCCGTCGGACGCGTCCCCGACCCATGACCGGAACCGAACGCACGAGCGGGAACGAACGGCGACGAACCGAGGCCGGACCGACTGGAGCACCCCCGTCGCGCGGGCGCCACTCGTGACCTACGCCACGGTGGGGCGCGACGCCGAGATCGACGAGAGCGCGACCGTCGGCTACCGGTACGCCGACGACTGCGAGCCCGCGGTGATCGGCGACGACGCGCGGGTGCGCGGGGGGACGACCATCTACGCGGACACGGCGCTCGGCGACGGGTTCGTCACCGGCCACGGCGCGCTCGTCCGCGAGCACACCACGGTCGGGGACCGGGTGCTCGTGGGGACGCGGTCGATCCTCGACGGGTCGGTCGAGGTGGGGTCGCGCGTCCGCATCCAGTCGGGCGTGTACGTCCCCCCGGAGACGCGGGTCGGGGACGACGCGTTCCTCGGCCCCTGCGCGGTGCTCACCAACGACCCGTACCCGCTCCGGCGGGAGGCTGACCTGGACGGACCGACGCTCGCCCCCCACGTCACCGTGGGGGCGAACGCGACGATCCTCCCCGGCGTCTCGGTGGGCGAGCGGGCGTTCGTCGCGGCCGGCGCGGTGGTGACCGCCGACGTGCCGCCGGACACGCTCGCCGCCGGCGTCCCCGCCGAACGTCGCCCGCTGCCGGCCGAACTCGCGGGGGAGAATCGAGTACGATGACCGGACAGCGAGCAACGGCGGACGCGTGGACGGGAGGTGAGGACTGACATGTACGGGGGCGCGACCGTCGGTGTCGTCGTCCCGGCGTACGACGAGGGGCGCCTCGTCGGGGACGTCCTCGACTCGATACCGCCGTTCGTCGACCGGGTGTACGCCGTCGACGACGCCTCGACCGACAACACCTGGGGCGAGATCCGCGCCCGGGCCGCCGCGGTTCGACCGCCGGACCGCCCCGGCGACGCCGTCGAGGAGCCGTCAGTCGACGACGACGGGGGACCGTCGGCCGGCGGCGACGCGGCCCCGCGGGTCGTCGGCATCGGCCACGCGACGAACCGCGGCCGCGGCGGCGCCGTCACCACGGGCTACCGCCACGCGCTGGCCGACGGGATGGACGTGGTCGCGGTGCTCGACGGCGACGGGCAGATGGACCCGGCGATCCTCGACCGGATCCTCGACCCGGTCGTCGCCGGGGAGGCCGACTACGCCAAGGGGACGCGGCTCACCCGCCCCGGCGACCGGCGCACGATGTCGGGGTGGCGGCTGTTCGGGAACGCCCTGCTCACTGTGCTCACACGCGTCTCCAGCGGGTACTGGCGGATGACCGACCCGCAGAACGGGTACACGGCCATCTCGGCCGGCGCGCTCCGGTCTCTCGACCTCGACGGGCTGTACCCCGAGTACGGGTTCCTCAACGACGTGCTCGCGAAGCTCAACGTCGCCGGCCTGCGCGTCGCGAACGTCCCGATGCGGGCCGTCTACGGCGACGAGCAGAGCGGCATCCGCTATCGCACGTTCGTCCCGAACGTCTCCGTTCTCCTGCTCCGGAACTTCCTCTGGCGGCTCCGCGCCGACCACTCGCCGGCCACCGGCTACCCCCTGATCGCCCTCTATCTCCTGGGGGCGGCGACGGCCCTCGGCGGGGCGGCGACGCTCGCCCTGGTCCCGCTGGTCGTCGACCCGACGCCCGGGCCCTCGCTCGCGGGCGGCGCGCTGCTGGTCGGCGTGCTCGCGTCGGTCGCGGCGGCGACGTTCGACCGCCGCCGGAACGCGCCCCTCGAGTTCACCGCGGGCGGGTTCGCGGAGGAGGAGACCGGATGACCGGCACGCGACCGACGCCCGGCGGAGACGGGACGACCGGGAGGCGACCGACGCCCGGCGGAGCCGGACTGACCGGCACGCCGACGGAGGAGAGCCGCCCGTGACCGCGACGGTCGTCTCGGTCGTCGGCGCGCGCCCCCAGTTCGTCAAGGCCGCGCCCGTCTCGCGGGCGCTCCGGCGGTCCCACCGGGAGGTGCTCGTCCACACCGGTCAGCACTACGACGAGGAGCTGTCGGACGTCTTCTTCGAGGAGCTGTCGGTCCCGGAGCCGGCGTACGACCTGGGCGTCGGGTCCGGGTCACACGCCGGGCAGACCGCCGAGATGATGGTCGGGTTGCACGACGTGGTCGAGCGGGAGGCCCCGGACGCCGTGCTGGTGTACGGGGACACGAACTCGACGCTGGCCGGCGCGCTGGTCGCCGCCAAGTCGGCCCCCCGGCTGGTCCACGTCGAGGCGGGCCTCCGGAGCAACAACTGGTCGATGCCCGAGGAGGTCAACCGCGTCCTGACCGACCACTGCGCCGACCTCCTCTTTGTCCCGACCGAAACCGCCGTGGACAACCTGCGCGCGGAGGGGGTCACGGCGGGCGTCCACCGGGTCGGCGACGTGATGTACGACGCGCTGCTCGCGGTCCGGGACCACGCGGTCGAGCGCTCGACGGTCGTCGAGCGCCTCGGCGTGACCGACGGCGACTACGTGCTGGCGACCGTCCACCGGGCCGGGAACACGGACGACCCCGACCGCCTCGCGGCCATCGTCTCGGCGCTCGCGGCGACGCCGCGGGAGGTGGTGTTCCCGGCCCACCCCCGCACCGTCGAGGCGCTCGAGGAGTATGGGCTCCGGGAGCGGGCGAGCGCGGCGCTGACCCTCGCCGACCCCGTCGGCTACGTCGACTTCGTCCGACTGCTCGACGGCGCCGCCGCCGTCGCGACGGACTCGGGCGGCGTCCAGAAGGAGGCGTTCTACCTCGACACGCCCTGCGTGACGCTCCGGAACGAGACGGAGTGGGTCGAGACCGTCGAGTCGGGGTGGAACCGCCTCGTCGGCGCCGACGAGGCGGCGATCCGGCGGGCGCTCGACCGCCCCGCCGTGCCCGACGAGCGGCCCGACGTCTACGGGGACGGGAACGCGGCCGACCGCATCGCCCGCGCGCTCGCCGCGGAGATCGGCGGGGAGGGTCGATGACGGCGCCGCAGGACCCCGACGCGCCGTCGCGGGACGCCCTCGAACGCGCGTGTCCCGACCTCGTCCCCGTCGCGGACCCGGTGCCGGAGGGCCACGCGTTCGCGCTCTGTCTCACCCACGACGTCGACCGACCCTACAAGTCGGTCCAGGGGCTGTACTACGCCCTCCGGGAACGGCCGGGCTATCACCTCCGGACGTCGCTCCCCGACCGGAACCCCTACTGGCAGTTCGAGACCCTGATGGACCTGGAGGACGACCTCGGCGTTCGCTCCGCGTTCTACTTCCTCGACCAGCCACACCTCCTCCGGAAGGGGCCCCGGGCGCTCGGCGACCCGAGACAGTGGGTCGAACAGATCGGCCGGTACGACGTCGCCGACCCCGCGATCCGCGACGTCCTGGGACGGCTCGACGACGGGGGCTGGGAGGTCGGACTGCACGGGCCCTTCGGAACCGCCGAGGACCCGGAGCTACTCGCGCGGGGGAAACGCCGGATCGAGGCCCAGCTCGGGCACGGGATACTCGGGGGACGCCAGCACTACCTCCGGCTGACCGTGCCCGACACCTGGCGCCACTACCGCGACGTCGGCCTCCGGTACGACGCCAGCTACGGCGCGCGCGAGACGTGGGGGTTCGACCACGGCGACCGTCCCTTCCGCCCGTTCGGCGACGACTTCGTCGTCTTCCCGCTCGCGCTGATGGACCAGGCGCTCCCGGACCCCGGACGTCGGCCGGCCGCCGCCCGCGAGGCCGTCCGCTCGTTCGTGTCCGAGGCGGCCGCGCGCGGCGCCGTGGCGACGGTGCTCTGGCACCCGCGCCTGTTCAACGAGACGGAGTTCCCCGGGTTCGCGGGGGTCTACGAGCTGCTCGTCCGCCGCGCGCTCGCGGCCGACGGCTGGGTCGGGTCGCCGGCGGCCCTGCGCCGGGCGTGGGCGAGCGAGCCGGCCGACCGGCCGACGGCGTCGACGGAGTGACGTGCGTTTCCGGCGAGAACGGAGTCGCCCCGGCTGGAGTCTGCCAGGTCCCACTGTTCACCCACCGCGAGCGGGCCGGGGGCGTCGACGTGGAGCGCCGCTACGTGGCCTCGTCGTACACTTCGACGGTGCCGTCGTCGTACACGACGACCCTGCGTCCGTAGAAGTCGAACTGGACGTGTCCCGACGGCGCGTCCGACGCGCCGAACTCGGGGAACAGCTGTCCGATCGCGTCGAGGTCTACCACGTCGTAGATCTGCTGGTCGATGTCGATGGGGTCGACGCCAGCGACCGTCGCGACCGCGTCCAGAACGACGTGAGTGAGGTCGTCGGGGGCGGAAGACGAACACTGCGTGACGAGGTCGGGCTTGCCGACGATGCCGCTCGGGCGCTCCAGGTTGTTTCGAGCCGGGTTCATATGTTTGCGGTGGCCGACAGGGACGAATGAGGCAGGCCCTGTATTAAACTCCCGGGTCGGAGACGGCTTATAATAGTAGTGATTCCGAAGGTACAGGTACGAGAGAGGGGCGCGACCGACGGACTCACGCCCGTTCGACGGCGGTTTCGACGAGCGACCGCGCCTCGCCGACGACCCGGTCCAGGGCGTCGGCGTCGCGCGTCTCGGCCGTGATCCGAACCAGGGGCTGCGTGCCGCTCGCCCGGACCAGGAACCAGCCGTCGTCGCGCTCGACCCGGACGCCGTCCGTCGTGTCCACCTCGTCGTACCGGGCCGTCGAGCGCTCGCGGACGCGGTCGAGGACGGCCGCCTTCCGCCCGTCGTCGACGGCGACGCTCTCCCGGCGGAGCGGGTACGTCTCGACCCCGTCGACCAGCTCCCCGAGCGACCGCCCGCCGCCGAGCAGTTCGACGAGGCGACACGCGGCCAGCGGTCCGTCCGGACAGCGCGTCGCGTCGGGCCAGATCCACGCGCCGCTCGGCTCGCCCCCGAACACCACGCCCTCGCGGGCCGTCTCGGCCGCGACGAACCCGTCGCCGACCCGGGTCCGGACGACCGAGGCGCCGACGGCGTCGAGCGCCTCGTCGACGGCGAGGCTCGCGTTGACCGGCGCGGCGACCTCGTCGCCCCGGCCCGCGACCGCCCGGGCGAACAGCGCGAGCAGCACGTCGCCGTCGACGAACTCCCCGCGCTCCGTGACGGCCATCGTGCGGTCCGCGTCGCCGTCGTGGGCGACCCCCAGGTCGGCGTCCGTGCGCTCGACGTGTCGGCGGAGCGCGGTGCAGGCCGCCGCCGTCGGCTCGCTCGGCCGCCCCGGGAACCGACCGTCGGGCTGGCCGTTCAGGGTGACGACGTCGCAGCCGAGCCGGTCGAGGACGTCGGCGGTGAGCCGTCCCGTCCCGTTTCCCACGTCCACGACGACGTCGAGCGGGTCGATCCCGTCGACGGCGGACCGGAGGGCGCGGGCGTGGCGGCGGGGCGCGTCGCCCCGCTCCGTCACGGACCCGACCTCGTCCCAGGGGGAGAGATCGAACGACGCGTCCCGGACGCGGCGGCCGATACGCCGCTGTCGCTCCCGGGCGAACGCGCTCCCGTCCGCCGACCAGAGCTTGAGGCCGTTGTCCCGGGGCGGGTTGTGGGAGGCGGTGACCGCGACGCCGGCCGCGGCGCCCTCCCAGCCGACGCTCCGGGCGAGCGTCGGGGTCGAGACCACGCCGAGGTCGACGACGTCGGCCCCGCACTCGCGGAGCCCGGCGACGACCGCGTCCCGGAGCATCCCCCCGCTGTCGCGGACGTCGCGGCCGACGACGACCCGGTCACAGCCGTCCGACGCGACCGCACGGCCCACCGCGAGCGCCAGGTCGGCGGTGACCGCCTCGCCGACGCGCCCGCGCACGCCGCTGGTCCCGAACGTCGGTTCGGCGTCGTCCGCCGTCATCGGTCCCGGCGGACGGTCTCGCCCGGGTCGGTCGTGACGCCGGTCCCGAGGGTCACGCCCGCGTTCAGGCTTGTGTCGACCCCGGTCGCCACCTCGTCGCCGAGCACGACGCCGAACTTCCGTCGACCCGTCGAGCGGCGACGCCCCTTGACCGTGAGCCCGACCGGCTCGCCGTCGTGGCGGAGGTTCGCGACGACCGTCCCGGCGCCCAGGTTGACCGACCGGCCGAGGACGCTGTCGCCGACGTAGGAGAGGTGGTTGACGTTCGTCCCCGCCATCAGGACGCTGTTCTTTATCTCGACGGCGTGGCCGACGCTCACGTCCTCGCCGAGCAGCGTCCGCCCGCGGACGTAGGCGTTGGGCCCGACGGTGGCGCCCGACCGGACGAGGGCGGGCCCCTCGATGGTGACGCCCCGCTCGACGGTCGCGCCCTCCTCCACCACGACCGCGCCCGAGAGGTGAGCGTCGGGGCTCACCTCGCCCGCCAGGTCCCGCGACAGGTCCGCCAGCGCGCGCTCGTTGGCGGCCAGCAGCTCCCAGGGCCGCCCGACGTCGAGCCACTCCTCGAACGGAACCGCCCGGACGTCGAACGCCTCGCAGGTCCGATCCAGCACGTCGGTCAGCTCGCGCTCGCCCCGGTCGCTGACCGGGACGTCGAGCCACTCGCGCGCGGCCGACGGGAAGGCGTACGCGCCCGCGTTGACGAGGTTCGAGGGCGGGTCAGCGGGCTTCTCGACGACGCCGCGGACGAGGCGGTCCGCGTGGGGGGCCGACGGGTTCGCCGGCTGCAACACGCCGTACTCGCTCGGCTCCGCGACCCGGGTGGCCCCCACCGCCGGGCACTCCCGGTAGAGGCGGGCGAGCCCCTCCGGGTCGTACAGCACGTCGCCGTTGAGCACGACGAACGGCGCGTCGTCGAGGGCGTCGGCGGCCCGCTCGACGGCGTCCGCCGTCCCGCGTCGCTCCCGCTGGGTCACGTACGTGACCGGAGCGCCGGCGTACGTCTCGCCGACGTACGGTTCGACGCCGGTCGCCCCGGGTCCGTCGACGACGACGAACCGGGACGCCCCGGCGGCGGCGGCGGCGTCGAGCACGTGTGCGAGGAGCGGGCGGTCGGCGACGGGGAGCATCGGCTTCGGCCGCTCGTCCGTGAGCGGCCCCATCCGCGTTCCTCGGCCGGCGGCAAGCACGACCGTCTGCATGACCTCGTCATGGGGGAATCGGGGTAAAGTTAACAGCCGGATACCCGCGCCGTCGACGGGGCTGCACGCCGTCGACCCGCCCTCGATGCCGGCCGTCGACCCGTCCGTCGTCGCCACGCCGAGCGCGACGGCTCGGGGACGCGACGGACGGGAACGGCCTGGGGACCGAAGATGGGGGAGGGGGGAGCCCCCGACCGGGCGTTCGTCGGAGCCACTAAAGTTATGCGCCGCCCGAGCGGCCCGGACGCGGCCGTAGGGAGTCCATAACCCGGGATCGACTGGCCACCGCGGCCGCGACCGATCCCGCTCTCGCGCCGTCCGGCGCCGCCACGACGGCCGGCGACCGAGGCCCCATCGGAGCATTCATCCGGGGACCGCTCCGCGTCGTGAACGTCCATGGTACTCGGCCTCCCGGACACGCCCGTCGCTCACGTGCTCGTGATCGCCGTCACGACGGGAATGATCTGGTTCGGGAGCGGGTGGCTGGAGAGTTCGGCGGAACACCTCTCGACGTACTACGGGCTCCCCGCGGTCGTGCAGGGGTCGGTCGTCGTCGCCGTCGGGTCGAGCTTCCCCGAGCTTGCGAGCGTCGTCGTCACCGCCCTGGGGGACTCGTTCGGGATGGGGGTGGGCGCCATCGTCGGGTCCGCGATATTCAACATCCTCGTCATTCCCGCCCTGTCCGGCATAGCGACGGGCGACCCCCTCGACATCAACCGAACGGTCGTCTACAAGGAAGCGCAGTTCTACATGCTTTCGGTATCTGCACTCGTCATCACGTTCGCCCTCGCGGTCATCTACTTCCCGGTGGACGGCGGAGCGGAACTCGACGGGAACGTGACCCGTCCGCTGGCCCTGATCCCGCTGGGCCTGTACGGGCTGTATCTGTTCATCCAGTGGCAGGACGTGGGCGACCACGAGAGCGACGACGACGGGGGCGACGTGAACGTGCGCCGCGAGTGGGGACGGCTGGCGGTCGGATTGCTCGTCATCCTCGTCGCCGTCGAGTCGCTCGTCGGTGCCGTCGAAGGGCTGAACGCCAGGTTCGGCATCCCGGAGTTCCTGGCCGGGGTGACGATCCTGGCGGCAGCCACCAGCCTACCGGACGCGCTCGTCAGCGTCCGCGCTGCACAGGGTGGAAAGAGCGTAACCAGCCTCGGGAACGTGCTCGGGAGCAACACGTTCGACCTGCTGGTCGCCATCCCGTTCGGGGTGCTCATCGCCGGGAGTGCCCCCGTCTCGTTCACCGTCGCAGCACCGATGATGGGCGTTCTGACCGTCGCTACGATCCTCCTTTTCACCGTGCTCCGGACGGACCTGTCGCTCACCGACCTCGAATCCTACAGTCTTCTCGCCGTCTACCTCGTGTTCGTCGGCTGGGTCGTCGCCGAGTCCGCCGGCGCGACGGACGTGATCCGGGGCGCGTGAGCGGGTCGCCGACGCGTGGCTCGACGGCGACGCGGGGACGACTCCACGCCGTCGGGCCCGGCGCGTGTCGGCTCGCGGGCGTGGGCTCGAAGACCGACGTGGTCGGGCGTCGCCGGCCGACGCCCGCCGCGGTCAGAGCTGCGCTTCGGTCTCGGTCGAGAGGTGGATGGCGACGGCGGCAAGGATGGCGACGACCCCGACCAGACCGTTCATCAGCGGGGTGTCGAACCCCGGCAGCATCGCCGGGAGGGCGACCAGCTCCAGCGCCACGAGCAGGTAGAGGAACCCGAGAAACGCGAACAGGTTCTTCGCGAACGCCGCCACGACGTTGCTCATGCGTCGACGTACGCGGGCCGGCTAATATCGGTTGGGGAGTCGCGTCGGCCGGCTTTTTGACCGGGGGGCGCGAAACCGGGAGTCATGACCGACGGGACAGACCGGAAGCGCGCGGCCGCGGCGTCGTTCGGCGTGGCCGCCGACGCGTACCTCGACAGCGACGTCCACCGACGGGGCGCCGACCTCGACCGCCTGGCGTCGTGGTGTCGCGGGGCGACGAGCGCGCTCGACGTGGCGACGGGCGCGGGGCACACCGCCGGCGCCGTGGCCGAAGCGGGGGTGTCCCGGGTGGTGGCGACCGACGCGTCGCCGGCGATGGTGGCGACGGCCGAGGAGGCGTTCGACGGCGTCGAGGGGGCCGTCGCGGACGCCGAGCGCCTCCCGTTCGCCGCGGACGCGTTCGACGCCGTCACCTGTCGGATCGCCGCCCACCACTTCCCGGCCCCGCGGGCGTTCGTCGACGAGGTGGCGCGCGTGCTCGCCCCCGCCGGCACGTTCGCGCTGGAGGACAACGTGGCGCCCGAGGACGCGGACCTGGGCGAGTTCCTCAACCGGGTCGAGGGGCTCCGCGACCCCACGCACGTCGAGTCGTACACGACCGCACAGTGGCACGACTGGCTGGCCGACGCCGGGTTCGACGTGCGCGAGACGGTCACGATGAAAAAGACCCTCGCGTTCGACCCGTGGGTCGAGGCGCAGTCGCTCTCGGACGCCGAGCGCGACCGGGTCGAGCGCCTCCTGCTCGAGGCGAGCGACGAGGCGACCGAGCTGTTCGAGATCCGGGTCGAGGACGGGTCGGTCGAGTCGTTCGCGAACCTCAAGGCGCTCGTCCGGGCGACGCCCGCCGGGTGACGATCGGCCTCCGGGAACGCCGGCCGACGCGACCGGGCGCGAGCGCCGCCGTCGCCGCGCGGCGGCGCAGTTATGGCGTCGGACCCGGTAGGTCGCCGCATGGACCGCCAACAGGTGCTGGCGCTCGTCCTCGCGGCGCTGATGCTCGGCTCTTCGGTGGCGTACGCGATCGCGTTCATCTGACCGCTGGGCGCCGGCGCCGCGACGACGCCGATCCGGCGAAACAGTTATCACTATTGCTGTCAGGTTCGGAAAACGTCATGTCCGCCGACGGAGACGGGTTCGCCGAGCGGAGCATCGGGAAGGCAGTCGGCCTGTTCGTGATCACGCTCGGGTTCTACGGGATCTACTGGATCCACCGGTTCCACACGGAGCTCCGGGCGGAGGGCGAGGACGAGTTCAGTCCGCTGGTGCGGACGGTCGGGATGGCGATCCCGCTGTACAACCTGTACGTGATGTGGCAGGACTGCCAGGGGATCGAGGAGACGCTCGGGAGGGACGCGACGACGTCGTTCCTGCTGTGGCTGTTTCTCGCGCCGGTCTGGTGGTTCCTCGTGCAGTCGAGCATCAACGAGCGCGCTCGCGGCGGGGCGTGAACCCCCGGCCCGGCCGCCGGCGGCGCGACCGGCGAGGCCGTCCGCGACTCGTCCGCCGGCCGGCGCGCCGGCGACGCGAACGACGGAAAACCGTAGAGGGCACGGGGGAGCGACCGGTCAGGGCGACGCGAGGTGGTCCGTGATCCGGCCGACGCCCTCGGTGAGGCGGTCCTCGGGGACCGTACACGCGATCCGGACGTAGCCGGGGACGCCGAACGCGCTCCCCGGCGTGGTGGCGACGCGGTGCTCGTCGAGGATCGACTCGGCGACCGCGACGTCGTCATCGCCCGCGACGGGGACGAACAGGTAGAACGCGCCCTCGGGGCGCGGCACGTCGACCCCGGCGTCGCGGAGCACGTCCATCGCCGCCCCGATACGCTCGTCGTAGGTCCGGCGCATCGCCTCGACGGGCGCCTGCGGGCCGCGGAGCGCGGCGACGGCGGCGTGCTGGGCGAAGGTCGTCGCGCTGGAGACGGTCTGGGACTGGATCGTCTGGACGGCGTCGACCACGTCGGACGGCCCCGTGAAGTAGCCGAGCCGCCAGCCCGACATCGCGTACGCCTTCGAGAAGCCGTTCGCCGTCACCGTCCGGTCGGCCATCCCGTCGAGCGCGGCGACCGAGGTGTGCTCGGCGCCGTAGGTCATCCGCTCGTAGATCTCGTCGGCGACGACCCAGAAGTCGTGCTCGACCGCGAGGTCGCGGACCCGCTCGAGTTCGGCCCGCGAGAACACCCGCCCGGTCGGGTTCGACGGGTTGTTGAGGACCAGCGCCCGGGTGTCGTCGCTCACCGCCGCGGCCAGGTCGACGTCCGAGAGGGAGAACCCGGTGTCCGCGTCGAGCCGGACCCGGGTCAGGTCGCCGCCCGCGAGGTCGACCATCGCCTCGTAGGAGACCCAGCACGGGTCGAGCAGCACCACCTCGTCGCCCTCGCGGACGAGGCTCAGGACCGCGGCGTAGAGGGCGAACTTCGACCCGGGGGTCACGCCGACGTCCGCCGGGTCCGCCTCGATCCCGTTGTCGCGGGCGAGCTTCTCGGCGATCGCCTCGCGGAGCTCCGGGACCCCGGCGGTCGCCGCCATCTGCGTGTGTCCCGCCTCGAGCGCCGCCGTCGCGGCCTCGTTGACGTGGTCGGGCGAGGTGAAGTCCGGCGAGCCGCTCCCCAGGTTGATCACGTCGGCGCCGGCGGCCGCGAGTTCGCGGGCCCGGTCGCCCATCCGGATGGTCGCGCTCGGTTCGATCCGCGGCGGGTAGGTCGTCGGCATCCCGTTGACGAGACGGGGGAGGCGACTTGAACGTTCGTGCCGGGGTCGCGCCGCGCCGGAGCGGGGGTCGGCGGGCAGGCTTTTCGGGGTGGCGCCCCTCCGTGGACGCATGGGCATCTTCAACACGCTCGGCCGGAAGGCAGAGCGGTTCAGGCGCGAGGTGGCCGACGCGACGGCCGACGAGGCGACCCACGAGTGTGCCGCCTGCGGGGCGTTGATCTACGCCGACCGCGACGTGTGCCCCGACTGTGGGAGCGACGAGGTCGTGACGCGCTGAGGCGGCCGCCGCCGCGCCGTCCTTCCACAAGCGTCATTGACCGGGGGGTCGCCGGATCCGACATGACAGTTCGCGGGACGATACGGGGGATGGGGACGCGCGCGAACCCGGCCTTCGCCGCCGGCGCGGTCGCGGTGCCGCTCGCGGCGTTCGCGCTCGCGGCGACCGTCGGCACGACCGAGCTGCTCACCTACGTCCACGTGATGGCGGGGGTGCTGTGGACGGGCATCGACGTGTTCATGGCGCTGGTGCTCGGCCCGGTGATCGGCTCGTTGGGCGTCGAGGAGCGCGCCAGCTGGTTCGAGCGGTTCACGCCGAAGATGTCGTTTCTGATGCCGACGCTCGCGACCGTCACCATCTTCGCCGGCATCACCCTCGCGGTCCGCATCGGCGTCTTCCCGAACGCGGGCCCCTGGATCGGCCTGTTCACCTTCGTCGCGTTCGTGACCGCCACCCTCCTCCTGGGCCGGGTGTTCGACGCGCTCACCGACCGCCGGTGGCTGGCGTTTCTCGCGCTCGTGGCGGTCGGCAACGGCGCCTACCTCGCCGCGGAGCTCGCGGCCGCCGGAACGCGTCTGCCGGGGACCCGACCGATCATCGTCCTCGTGCTGGCCGTGATGGTGGTGCTGACCGTCCTCGGGTTCGGCTTCCTGTTGCCCAACGAGGTGCTCGTCTACCTGGAGACCATCTCCGAGGACCCCGACCGGGAGCGCATCGGCCGGCTGGGGCTGCGCAACGCGAAGCTCAGCGGCGTCCAGGGCGGCTTCCAGCTGGCCATCGTCGCCCTGATGGTGTACCTGCGGTGGGGCGGGTTCTGATCGGCCTTCGCCCGGGCGCCCCGCTACCGCCGCGTGGAGTGGTGCCCCCGTCCGCCGTCGAGGCGCTCGTCCCAGTCGATCCACTCGTGTTCCCAGCCGGCTGGCGCGAAGTAGCCCTGCTGGGCGAACTCGCGGTCCTCCCGCGCCGTCCGGTTGCGGGGGGTCGTCCCGGCCTGCTCGCCGTCGACGAGCAGCGGGTCGAAGGCGACGGCGCCGAACTCGGCGACGACGTCGTGGTCGTCGCCGGTCCGCTCGACGGCGACGAGCGTCTGGTCGGCGGTGCCCATCGGCATCACCAGGCGCCCGCCGGGGGCGAGCTGGTCGAGGAGCGCCCGCGGCGGACGGACCGCGGCGGCCTCGACGAGCACGCGGTCGAAGGGGGCGTACGCGGGGAGGCCGTCGCTCCCGTCGCGGCGGTCGACGAGCACCTCCCCGTAGCCAGTCTCGCCGAGGTTCCGGCGCGCCTCGACGACGAGGGGGCGGGCGATGTCGACCGCGTGGACGCGGCGGGGGCCGACGACCTCCGCGAGGACGGCGGCGGTGTAGCCGACGCCGGCGCCGACGACGAGCACCTCGTCGTCCGGGTCGGCGTCGAGCGCGGTGCAGAGCCGGGCGACCGTCCGCGGCGCCAGCACGCGGGTCCCCTCGTGGGCGGCGTCGCGGTTGTCGTAGGGGCGGTCGGCGACGAACTCGTGGCGGGGGACCGTCCGCATCGCGTCGACGACGGTCTCGGACACCTCGTCGAGGGCGTGTTCGAGCCCGTCGATCATGTCCTCGCGCAGCACCGCGGGGTCCATGCCCCCCGCTCGGCACCGACCGGTAATAAGCGCGGTGCTGGCGCGGTCGGCCCTACTGCATCGTGACGAACCGCACGCCGCCCAGGTCCGCCCGCTCGACCCCGCCGTCGGCGCGCCGCGTCAGGCGGACGAGCCGCTGGCGGCCCGTGCCCACGGGCGCGACGACCCGGCCGCCGGGGCGGACCTGCTCGAGGACCGCGTCGGGGACCGACGCGGGCGCACATGTCAGGTAGGCGGCGTCGTACGGCGCCCCCGCGGGCCACCCCTCGCGGCCGTCGCCGACGTGGACCCGCACGTCGTAGCCGAGGGCGTCGAGGCGCTCGCGCGCCCGCTCGGCGAGTTCGGGGACGTACTCGACGCTGTGGACCGCACCCCCCTCCCCGACCAGTTCGGCCGTCACCGCGGCGTGGTAGCCACAGCCGGTGCCCACCTCGAGCACCTCGTCGCCCGCCTCGAGCGCGAGCGCGTCGGCCATGACCGCGACCATGTGGGGAGCGCTGATCGTCTGCCCGTGACCGATGGGGAGCGGGCGGTCCTCGTAGGCCCGGTCGCGACGGTCCTCGGGGACGAAGGCGTGGCGCGGGACCGACCGGACCGCCTCGCGGGTGGCGGGGCCGAGGTCGCGGCGCTCGTCGAGCCGGTCGACGAGCCGGTCGCGTTGCGCCGCGAAGTCGTCGGCCACGGCCGGCTCACCACCCGGACCAGGCGCTCGTCGTCGTGTCCCGGCCGTACACCCGCTTGACGTCGCGGGCGAAGGCGGCGTCGCCGTCGTGGTCGAGCTTCTCGAAGCGGTACTCGGGGGCGTCGTCGCGGACCTGCACGCCCTCGATCTCGAACTCCTCGTCGCCGAAGGCGACGGTCTCGCCGACCGTGAACTCGTGGTCGCCGGGAACCCGGACGGTCAGGCTCCGCGTCTGCTCGTGGCGCCCGTCGCCCTCCTTCGGGTGGACGGTCACGGGGACCGCGACGTTGTCGACCACGCGCGTCCAGACGGTGTCGACCGCCTCGGCGGCGGCCGACTCGGCGCGCTGCTCGTCGCCCACCTCGAGCGACGTGACCCGCACCTGCTGGATCGCCGCCGGCGTGTCGACGAGGAACTCGTCGCCGACCGCGAGCTCCTCGTCGGGCTCCCGCTCGGTCGTCGTCGTGATCGACTCGCCCTCCTGGGAGACGACGACCTCCCGCTCGACGGTCGGATCCGGTTCGATCCGCGTTTTGTGCGTGTGTCCACAGTCCGTGCAGCGCACGGTCGCCCGTCCGCCCGGCTTGAGCACCTCGTGAACGGTCTCGGCGCCACAGCCCGGGCAGTCGACGGCCACGCGCTCCGCGACGTCTTCCATGCCCCGCCGTAGGTGCCCGCGCCTGAAAACCGATCCGTTGCCCGCGTCGGGCGCCGAACCCTCGGTTCGTCCCGTTCGCGCGGCTCCGTTGCGCCGCCGCGACCGACGGCGGCCACGGTCACGCCCCGGGGTTCCGACCCCGGACGACCCGACGCCCGACGGCCGGGCGCGGCGCGCCGGTCAGGGCTCGGGAGTGGGTAAGGTGACCGCCTCGCCGTCGGCGTACACCGTCGGGTCGCGCACGACGCCGTCGGTGTGGATCGGCGCCTCCACGTCGCCGCCGATGCTGGCGTCGTCGCCGATGGCGAGGTGGACGGTGCCGGCGGCCTTCTCGTCGAGCAGCACGGACCCGACGAGTTCGGTCACGCCGACGTTCGTCCCGATGCCGAGCTCGGCGAGGTTGTACGCCGCGTCGCCGGCCGTCTCGGCGGCCGCCGCCAGCGCCTCGCGCACCCCCTCGTCCGAGACCGACGTGACGGTGCCGTCCTCGACCTCGATCCGGATCGGCTCCTCGATCAGGCCGTGCGGGCGCATCGTCCCGTCGACGACGTACGTGCCGGTCGCGGTCGCGGGGCTGACGAACACCTCGCCGGCGGGGAGGTTCGAGAAGTCGCCCGGCTCGCGGACCAGCCCGGTGTCGCGGTGCCACGGTCGGTCGCCGGGCTCGACCGTGATGTCGGTGCCGGCGGGGGCGGTGACGCGGACCTCCTCGGCGCCGGCGACCTGGTCGTACACGTCCGCACAGCGGGCCGCGATCCGGTCGTAGTCGGCGTCGAGACCGGCGACCAGCACCTCGGGCGTGATGCCGGGCATCGTGGCGCCGCGGGCGCCGGCCTCGGTCGCCCGGCCCCGCGCTCGGGTGTGGCTGATGCTCCGGGTGGTCGGCGCGAGGAAGGCGTCCGCGTTGGCCATCGCGCCCGCGACCGGCGCCGGCGGCTCCTCGCCGTGCTCGTCGCCGGGCGGATACCGCACGAGGACGGCGTCGTCGGTGGTCCCGCTCGCGACGTCGTAGATCGTCTCGCCGATGGCGAGGCGCTCGTCGTCGGTCACGACCGCGATCGACTCCCCGGCGCCGAGGCCGAGACACTGCCCTATCGCCGTCTCCGCGGCGGCCCGGAGCGCGGCCGCGTCCGGCCCGCCGTCGTCGTCGCTCATGACCGCCCGTCGGGACGGCGAGCAAATGGCGTTTCCGGTCGGCGGGAGGCCCGGTCGGCGGGGGGCCGGCCGGCGGCGCGAGGGCGCGACCGCTCCCGACGCGACCGGGAGCGGACAGATGGTACTCGATACGAAGTTAATTTCCCACCCCAACTCCCGAAACATTATTGACCGCAGCGGCGGCAGTTCGGGTAATGATACAGGTGGGCGTCAACGGCTACGGAACCATCGGCAAGCGGGTGGCCGACGCGGTCGAGGCCCAGCCCGACATGGAGCTCGTCGGCGTGGCCAAGACCCGACCGAACTACGAGGCGGAGGCGGCGGTCCGGAAGGGGTACCCGCTGTACGCGGCGATCCCGGAGCGCGCCGAGCGGTTCCACGACGCCGGGATGGACCTCGCCGGCGAGGTGGACGACCTGGTGATGGCGAGCGACGTCGTCGTCGACGCCACCCCGTCGGGCGTCGGCGCGGAGAACCGCGCGCTCTACGAGCGCTACGACACCCCGGCGGTGTTCCAGGGCGGCGAGGACGCCGACACGGCCGACGCGAGCTTCAACGCCCGCTCGAACTTCGACGTCGCGGCGGCCGACGACGTGTCGTACCTTCGCGTCGTCTCCTGTAACACGACGGGACTCTCGCGGCTGCTCGCCCCGCTCCGCGAGGAGTACGGCGTCGAGAAGGCCCGGGTGACCCTCGTCCGGCGCGGGGGCGACCCCGGCCAGACCGACCGCGGCCCGATAAACGACATCCTCCCGGACCCGACGACCATCCCCTCCCACCACGGCCCGGACGTGCAGACGATCTTCCCCGACGTGGACATCGACACGCTCGGCGTGAAGGTGCCGGCGACGCTGATGCACCTCCACAGCGTCAACGTGACGCTGTCGGCCGCGCCCGACGTCGACGCGGTCCGCGAGCTGCTCTCGGGCGAGCCGCGCCTGTTCCTCGTGCCCGAGGAGGCCGGCATCGACGGGACGGGGAAGCTCAAGGAGTTCGCGATGGACACCGGGCGCCCCCGCGGCGACCTCTGGGAGAACTGCATCTGGGACGAGTCGCTCACCGTCGAGGGCGACGACCTCTACCTGTTCCAGTCGATCCACCAGGAGAGCGACGTGGTGCCGGAGAACGTCGACGCCGTCCGGGCGCTCGTCGGCGACACCCCCCAGGCCGAGAGCATGGCGACGACCGACGAGACGCTCGGGGTGGGCCTAGAGAGCCTGTTTCGCGGTCCCCGCCAGCGGATCGTCCCCCGGTCCGACTGAGGACTGAGGCGTCGAGACGACGCGTTCTTCGCGGTCCGTCGGCGCCGTCGAGGCCCTCGCTGCTCGCGCCTCGCTGCTCGCGGGTCTTCCCTCCCCGCTCGCTCTTCGAGGCCCTCGCTACGCTCGCGCCTCGCTGCTCGCGGGTCTTCCCTCCCCGCTCGCTCTTCGAGGCCCTC
>JBDGTB010000015.1:57867-77829 GCA_042217235.1 Haloferacaceae archaeon
GCTACGCTCGCGCCTCGCTTGCCGCGATGGCCCTCGCCGGACGGCCTCGTCCCCGTCGACCGTCCGCGACGGCCAAAAGGGGCGCCACCGGTCGCGGTGGCGGTGGGGGGGGTAAGACTGCGATCACACCAGTGAGCCTGCTCGGGGCGTCAGGACCGCCATCGCCGGTCGCGGCGCGGGGTCGCTGGTCCCCACCGGACACGCGTCGCTGGGGAGTTGTTAACCGTACGCCCGGTTTTCGGGACGCGAAAACGGCGAACGACCGTCGCGTCGCTCGGCGTCGTCGGTCCGGGCAACCGCCACGCGTCCCCGGCGACGGCCGGGGACGTCACCCGGGGACGATCAGGCCGGGTGGGCGGGGCACACTGTGAAGCGAGGGTCGCTTACCGCGGCTCGTAGCGCCCGTTGTCCTTGAGGATCTGGTTCTGCTCCTCGGCGGCGAGCTTCGTCGCCTTCTCGACGCTCATGCCCTGCTGCATGATGCGCTGGTGCATCGTCCGCGGGATCTGGAAGTTGATCTTCGAGCCGCCCCGGACGGCCGACAGCTCCGTGATCCGGTAGTCCTGGACGGTCTTCTGGATCGTGCTCCAGAACTTCTCGTGGAGCGAGGTCGAGGAGAACCAGTCGGCGTTGAGCACGTCGGGCGCGGCCGGCACCCACCCGTTCTGCTTCACGCGGCGGACCGGCTCCTGCTCGCTGACGGCGAGCCAGGTGATGAACTCCTTCATCGCGTCTCGCTCGGCCTGGCTCGTGAACGCCTTCTTGAACGGGACGATGATCGGCACGAGCGCGTACGTGGACTTCGTGCCCATGGTGTTGGGCAGCCCCCACGTGTAGTTCTTCTCGTAGGTGTCGGCGCCGAGCTGCTGGCGGAAGCTCGCCCACAGGTCGGAGACGTCCTGTATGTGGATGCTGCCGAGCTTGTTCGACCACAGCAGCGTGGTCGCCTCCTCGTCGCCGTGGTTGATCGAGTTGGAGTGGAAGTAGCCCTTGTCGATGCCCTCCTTCTGCATCTTGATGACGTCGCGGGCCTCCTGGGTGTCGAGGATCGAGTGGGTCGCCGCGTTGTTCAGGGTCCCCATCGTGGTGATCCCCTTCTGCCCCATGTAGTGCGAGAGGATCTCCTCGTCGCCCTCCTTCATGCCGGTCGTGTCCGGCGCCGCGTCGGACGAGGCGGCGAGGTCGGTGTTGTTCATCGGCTCGTAGACGTTCTGGAACATGTCGTCCCAGCTCAGCGAGCCCGCGTCGACGTTGACGTCCTCGACCGAGAGGCCGGCCGCGCTCAGCCAGTCCTTCTTGTAGGCGTTGATGTAGGGACGGACGCCGAGCGGCCACGTGACGACCGCGCCCTCCTCGCCGGTCCGCTGCTGGCCCCAGCTCTCGACGAGCTTCTGGACGCCGGACGTGACCTTCTTCTGGATCTCCGAGCCCTCGTACATGTCGTCGATGCGGAGGGGCTCGGCGGCGAGCATCGTGTCCTTCCGGGAGGAGATCTCGACCAGGTGCGGCGTGGAGTCCGGACCGGACTGGGCCGCCGCGCGGAGCTTCTTGAACTGCCCCTCGTAGGGGACGCCGCGCAGGTTGATCTGGATGCCGTTGTCCTTGTCGTTGAACCGCTGGATGGCGGCCTCCCAGTACTTCTTGTTCGACGGCTCGTCGGTCATGTTCCCGTTCCAGAACCGGAGCTCGACCGTGGAGCCGCCGGAGCCGCCGGAGGTCGTGCCGCCCGAGCCGCCGGAGCCACCGGAACCGCCCGAGCCGCCGGAGCCACCGGAACCGCCCGAGCCGCCGGAGCCACCGCCACCGGAACAGCCGGCGAGGCCTGCGACGCCGGCCGCACCCGCGGCCGCGATGAATCGACGCCTGTTCACGCTACGTCCCGAACGTCCGCCAGTATGTTTGTCGTCCGTCATGTGTTACGGAATGGCTGATCCGCTCAGCCCTGTCGAAGGTGGCGGTCGCTCAGACTGATATACTTTTTGAATGCAGGTTCAGATTGGCATACGTCACCACGATTCGCGGTGACGATCACCGCGATCTCCACGTGGATCGGTACCGTGGATCCCCCGCCGACTGTCGGGGTCGAAGCGGCCGGACGTTGATTATCAAATTTTCGTTACGTGCTCCCGGTCGCCCCGGAGTGTCGCCTCGTGGCCGACGGATGTCGTCTCCCCCCGGTCTCCGCGACCGGCGGAGTCGATCGTGTACGCGATCGGACTGTGTCGCTTCGCGGGTAGCTCGCCGTTCGGCGGTCGGCGTCCCGGCCGTTCGCGGGGCGGCGACCCGCTTCCCGCGCGGGCGAGGGGGGCCGGGTTGGCGGGAAAGCCGCGACGGGCCGGGGAGAGGGGAACCGTCGGGAGTGGATACCGACCGCGGTCAGTTCATCGGCTCGTAGCGGCCGTTGTCCCTGAGGATCTGGTTGATCTCCTCGGACGCGAGCTTCGTCGCCTGCTCGATGCTCATCCCCTGCTGGAAGATGCGCTGGTGCATCGTCCGCGGGATCTGGAAACCGATCTTCGAGGCGCCCTGCACCGCCGGCTGGGCGGAGATGCTGTAGGTCTCGACTATCTCCTGCATGGTGTTCCAGAACTTCGTGTGGAGCTCGTCCTGGGTGAACCAGTCGCCGGTCATGATCGCCGGGTCGATCGGCACCCAGCCGATCTTCTTCGTCCGCTGGAGCGGCTCGGTGTCGCTGGCCGCGAACCAGTCCGAGAACTCCACGGAGGCGTCCTTCTGGGCCTGGTTCTCGTAGGCGGCCTCGAACGGCGCGAACACCGGGGTCACCGAGTACACCGACCGGCGGCCGTCGGAGCCGGGCCCCTTGGGTTCGAGCCCCCAGGTGTAGTTGTCCAGGTACGTCTGGTCGCCGAGCTGCTGGCGGAAGCTCGACCAGAGGTCCGAGACGTCCTGCACGTGGCACATCCCGAGCTTGTTCGACCACAGCAGCGTCGTGACCTCCTCGTCGCCGTGGTTGATCGAGTTGGGGTGGAAGTAGCCCTGCTCGATGCCCTCCTTCTGGAAGCGGATCACGTCACGCGCGCGCTCCGTCGTGAGGATCGAGTGGGTGCCGGCGTTGTTGACCGTCCCCATCTTGGTGATCCCCCACTGGCCGTTGTAGTGCGAGAGGATCTCCTCGTCGCCCTCCTTCATCCCCGTCGAGTCCGGCGAGGCGTCGCCCGACGCGAGGTCCGTCCCGTTCATCGGGCTGTACAGGTCCTCGAACATCGTGAACGTGTCACCGCCGCCGCCCTGCCAGGTCGGCGCGCCGGCGTCCAGGTTCTCGGGGGTGCCGGGGATGTCGCTCGGGGAGATCCCCGCCGCGTCGAGCCAGTCCCGGCGGTAGACGTTCATGTACGGCCGGAGGCCGAGCGGCCACGTGACCAGCTTGCCCTCCGCCCCCGTGACCTGCTGTCCCCAGGCCTGGCTGAGGCTCAACACGCCGTCGGTGACCTTCTCGGAGATCGTCGACTGGCCCCACAGCCCCTGTTCTTTGAGCCTGAGGAGTTCGCCCGCCTGGATCGTGTCGATCCGGGAGCCGATCTCGTTGAGGTGGGGAACGCCGCTGTCGGCCTGGATGGCCGCGCGGATCTTCTTGAACTGGCTCTCGTAGGGCACGCCGCGCAGCTCGACCTCGACGTCGTTGGACTGGTCGTTGAACCGCTGGATGGCGTTCTGCCAGTACTTCTTGTTCGCCGGCTCGTCGGTCATGTTCCCGGACCACACCCGGAGCGTGACCGTCGACTCGCCGTTCTGGCCGGTGGTCGTGCCGCCGCCCGAGCCGCCCGAGCCACCCGAGCCGTCCCCCGGGGTCGTCCCGTCGCCGCCACCGCCGCCGTTGCCCATACAGCCGGCGACGCCGGCGACGCCCGCTGCCCCGGCGGCCGCGATGAATCGACGCCTGTCGACGGTGCTCCGCGAGCGGTCGCTGTCGCTGGGTTCGGTCATAGTCAAAAGCGGGCTGATTCGCTCAGCCTCCACACGGTGGACGGGGATTGTCGAGGTTACGTCGCCGGCCTAACGAGTTTGGCACGCGACGCCCCCGTCCGGTCGGCGAGGAACGCCCGGACGCCGGGAAGACCGGGACGCTGGCGATCCGGTGGGGCGACCCGTGCCCCTAAGTACGAACGGCCCCGGGGTCCCCCATGGAGCAGGTCGACCTGACCGACAGCCAGCGCCGGTTGCTCGCCACGCTCGTCGACGAGTACGGGTCGGCGGAGGCGCCGGTGAAGGGGGCGGTCCTCGCCGAGGCGCTCGACCGGTCGCCGGCGACCATCAGGAGCCAGGTCCAGAGCCTGACGGCGCTCGGGCTGGTGGAGGGGATCCAGGGCCCGAAGGGCGGGTACAAGCCGACGGCCGCCGGGTACGACGTGCTCGACCGGCAGGGACTCGACGACCCGGAGTCGGTGACGCTGGCGCGCGAGTTCGACCGCGCCGACGCCACCGTCGACGAGATCGACCTCCCCGACCTCAACCACCCGGACCGCTGTACCGCACGGGTGCACTTCCAGGAGGTCGACCGGCAGTTCGAGCCGGGTGACCCGGTCGCCGTCGGCCCGACGCCGGTCGCGGGGCTCCTGCTCGCCGGGCGGGTCACCGAGGTGAACGAGGCGGGCGACGAGGTGGTGCTCGAGGTCGCGGAGCTGACCGTGTCCGCGCGGGCGGAGTAGGGCGATCCCCGCGTCGGCCGCGGGAGGCTCGCGCCGCCTACCCCGTGTAGGTCGTCGGCGTCGGCGGGCGCCGGCGCTTGTGGCGCGTGGCGACACACCAGCCAGCGACCCGCTCGACGACGTCGGGCGCGACGCCGACGTCGGCGGCGACGACGTCGACGGCGAGCCGTTCGTCGACGAGCAGGTGGAGCAGCCGGTCGAGCTCCTCGTCCGACAGCTCCGGGTCCCCGCGGTCGGTCTCGCCGGCCCGAGGCCCCGGAACGCGGGTTTCCGGGCCGGCGTCCACGGGCACCTCGAGCGCGTCCGCGAGCGCCCGGACCTCCGTTCGGTAGCAGTCGCCGAGCGGCAGGAAGTCGACGCCGGTGTCCCCGTGTTTCGTCACGGTGCCGAGGAGGCGGTCGGTCCGGTTGCACGTCCCCACGACCACGCCGTTCGTGGCGTTGGCGACGTAGTAGGCACACGCCGCCCGGAGGCGGACGAGCGCGTTCTCCGTCGCGATGGGATCGTCGGTCGGGCCCGCGCTCGCGCTCATCGCGCTCTGGAACGCGGCGAGAAGCGGCTGGAGGTGGACCCGGGCGCTGTCGATGCCGAGCGCTTCGGCGACGGCTTCGGCCTCCCGCGCGGCGACCGCGTGGCGCAGGCGGGCGGGCATCACGAGGCCGGTGACGCGCTCGGGACCGACGGCGTCCGCCGCGAGCGTCGCCGTCACCGCCGCGCCGAGACTCCCGTCGAGCCCCACGACGACCCGTTCGGCGTCCGCGTCGTCGACCGCCGCCGCGAGGAACCCGTGGACCGTCGTTTCGAGGTCGGCCAGCGCGTCGGGCGCGGTCGCGAGTCCCCCGTCGCCGGGCCGACCCGCGACGTTACGCCGGGGCGCGCACATCGGGACGACCGCGCTCCGCGTCGGTTTGGGGGCGAACGACCTGCACCGGGACCGGTCCGCGCGTCGAGTTCATTCCCGTCGGTGGTTCGCGAATGAACCGATAAGCGTTGTCCAAATACAGATATAGATGTGCAAACGTCATTAAATAATTCTCACTCCCGACCGGGCGTCACGTCGCGTGACAGGCCGTCGGGCGGGAGCCGGAACTGCCGTCGGGAGCGCGCGACGTCGAGCGCGATCGTGGTTTGCAGCTCCGTGACGCCCTCGGTCGCGGCCAGTTCGCGGGCACAGACGCCGACGGCGTCGGTGTCGCGGAAGCGAGCGACCGCCAGGAGGTCGAAGTGGCTGGCAACCTCGAACGCGTCGGTCACGGTCCGGTAGCTCACGAGCCGGTCGCGGACGCGGTCGCGCGCCGCGCCGGCGACCCGGAGCTGGAACGCGGCGACCGTGTCGTAGCCGAGAGCCGCGTAGTCCAGCCGCGGCTCGAAGCCCTCGATGACGCCGCGGCGTTCGAGGGCGCGAACGCGGTTCGAAACGGTCGTCGCGGAGACGCCGACGCGGTCGCTGACCGCCCGGAAGCTCGCACGGCCGTCGGCGAGGAGGGTGTTCAGGACGTGGTAGTCGACGCCGTCGACGGTGGCGGGGCTGGAGTCGGGCACGGATGATCGATGGAGACGGGATCGGGGCCGTCGTCGAACGGCGGACACGC
Organism: Haloferacaceae archaeon; assembly: GCA_042217235.1. Classification (GTDB taxonomy): domain Archaea; phylum Halobacteriota; class Halobacteria; order Halobacteriales; family Haloferacaceae; genus A07HB70. Next base: position 64,127 of record JBDGTB010000015.1, read on the forward strand.
GACGACGGCGGTCGCTGATCCGTCCGCCGTGGTGGACGGGCGCTACTCGGTCGGTTCGCGTTCGGTCCCGTGTGGCGGGCGGGGCCGTCGACGGGCTAGACGGCGTCGGGTCCCGTCGCCCCGGTGCGGATCTGGTGAGCTTCCGCGACCGGGAGGACGAAGATCTTCCCGTCGCCGGGCTCGCCCGTGTGAGCGGCGTCGGCGATGGCGTCGACCACGTCCGCCGTGGGCACGTCGGCGACGACACACTCGACTTTCGTCTTCTGGTGCAGGTCGACGACGTACTCCTCGCCGCGCCACTGGCTGGTGTCCGCGGGCTGGGAGCCGCGCCCGGAGACGTTCGTGACGGTGAGGTGGGGCGCGCCGACCTCCGCGAGCGCCTGCTTGACGGCGCCGAGCTTCTCCGGGCGGATCACGGCGACGACCATCTCGACGTCGCCCGTCACCGCCTCGCTGGACGGGGACATCTCAGCCCCCCTCCTCGCTGCCGTCGGTCATCGTCCGGCCGCCGTCCGCGAGCGGGGTCCCCTCCCCCTCGCCGAACTCGGGGTATGCGGCGATGCCGTGCTCGCCGCGGTCGAGCCCCGCGGCCTCCTCCTCCTCGGAGACGCGGAGGCCGAACAGCGCCTTCGCGACCGAGAGCGCGACGACCGTCGCGAGCACCGTCCAGACGCCGATCACGAGCGACCCGACGACCTGCATCGCGAGCTGGGCCACGGAGAAGCCGGCGACGTCGAAGAAGGGGATCAGTATCGTGCCGATGAACCCCGCGCTCCCGTGGACGGCGAACACGCCACAGACGTCGTCGATCTCCAGCGACTCGACGACCCAGCGGTACACGAGCGGGGTCTGGGCGCCGCCGACCAGCCCGATGACGATCCCGCCCCACCAGGTGACGTGGGCGCAGGCGCCGGTGATGGCGACGAGCCCCGCGAGGAGGCCGTTCGCGCCGAACAGCGGGTCGGGCTTGCCCTCGGTGACCGTCGTCACGACCGTCGAGGCGACCATGCCGGCGCCCATCGCGAGCGTGGTGTTGAGCGCCACCCGCCCGAGTGCGGCGCCGTTGAACGTCCCCTCGGCCGTGAGAACGGTCGCCTGCGTGCCGACGTTGAACCCGTACCAGCCGAAGGCGAGGATGAGGGTGCCGATCACCGCGAACAGCACCGAGTGGCCGGGGATCGCCTGTGGGTCGCCGTTCTCGTCGAAGCGGCCCGTCCGCGGGCCGACCATGTACGCCGCGGTGAGCCCCGCGATGCCGCCGAGCGCGTGGACCACCGTCGCGCCCGCGAAGTCCTTGTAGCCCGCGCCGATGACCTGTCCGAGGTAGCCACTCGACGAGAGCAGTCCGTTGCCGCCCCACGCGAACCCCTGGATGACGGGGTAGATGACCGCCACGAGGACGGCGGCGTAGAACACGTACGCCTCGAACTTGATCCGCTCGGCGACCGCGCCCGAGACGATGGTCGCGGCGGTCATGGCGAACACCGCGCCGAACAGCCAGCCGACCCACGCCGTCGGGTCGCTGATGTACGCGAACGCGCTCCCGACGTCGAGGGCTGCACCCGGGGTCGTCGCGTAGCCGGCGACGGCCGCGACGCCCGCGCCCGCGAAGAAGTACACGAGGACGCCGAGCGACCAGTCGGTCATGTTCTTCATCACGACGTTGCCGGCGTTTTTCGCCCGCACCTGCCCCGCCTCCAGCAGCGCGAACCCCGGCTGCATGAAGAAGATCAGGAAGGAGACCAGAAGCACCCACACCGAGTTGACGCCGTTGGCGATGGCCGTCACGTCGGCCTGCAGGAGCGGTGCCATCACGTCACCAACACCCGTTTTGTTTTCGAGTTATTCTCCGGATTATCGTGGACTATATCGACGTATATGTTTGGTTCCATCTTCTGAATCACGGTTCGATCCGAAGAATACCGAATATATATGTTTTGCCGTTAAAGCATCGACAGTGATGCAATCTCTGGCAAGCATATAAGGCACATATTATTTCAATGTTACATGCCCCTCGATGACGAGTGGAGCCGGCGTCGGCCCCGCGTTCGGCGCCCCCTCCAGTCGAGGAGCGCACGAATCCACGGGACGCGTGCGTTCACCGGAGTTCTCGTAATCCTCGAGTCGGTCGTGAATGACGTCGCGGGCACGCTGGCCGGCCTCGGTGTCGGCGGTGACGTCGAGTTCCTCGAACAGGGCCCGCGGCTGGAACGTGATCTCGAGGCCGACCGGACAGTAGCGGCTCGTCCGGCGCTCGTAGAAGGGTGCCCGACACGTCGGGAAGATCGGCTCGCCGCCGAAGCAGAACTCCCAGTAGGGGTCGTCGGGGTCGGTCGGGATCTCCTCCGGCCAGGGTTCCGGGTCGTGGACGTGGAGGAACTGCAGGATGTGCCAGAGGGTCTCGTGATACTCCGACTCGGACAGCGACCGGTCGGGCGGCCTGAAAAATGCGACCAGCGACGTCCGGTCGCCGTGGTCCCGGTGGACATCGAGGTACGTGCACAGCGTCGACCCCGAGCGCGAGCAGGGCGTCCTTGTCGGTCATCGAGGGAACCGCCGTGTACAGCGGCTCGCCGTCCCGGACCGATTCGGCGCCGAAAAAGCACGGAAACGGGGTGTCGTTTCGCTCGCCTGTGAGTGCGTTTCGAAACGTTCGCCAGTGCCTGGCGACCCAGTCGGGTGCTCGCCCGGCGGTCACCTCCTCGGCGAGCGTTTGCTGGTCCAGAAGGTCATTGACGATATGCCGGGTCATACACCGATGCTCTCTCGAGGTAGCTTGTGTTCTGTGGATAAAAGAGGTGACTCTAATATCATCCGCCGAGCCGGTCGACGTTGAGCCAGGATCGCTCGATCCCAGGCGGCCCCGGTAGCGCGACGCTCCCGGCATCGACAAGTGAACTATCGAACGAGGAGAAGGGTCGGGTGACCGCGCACCGTCCAGCACGCGGTTCACCCCGTTGGCGCGAAGCGCCCTCACACATGACGAACGTTCGGTCGCGGGTATGTCAGCCGCGACCCCTCCGGCGCCACCGGTGTCGGTCTCGGTCAGGTTTGCTTATCTCATACACCTCCTCGGCGAGTAATACCACGATTGCATCTCATAAAACGATTTCTTAGTATGAACGTTAGCTCATTATCGATATTCTTATTGGTACTATAATATAAGGTGTTGTCCCCTCGGTACGAGCGGGGACCGGACGGAGATCGGTCAGGCCGTGGTCGACGTTGTCCCCGCGGACGGCCGTCGTCGGGCCCGCTGGCCGGGACCGAACGCTGTCGCGCGCCGGTCGGACGTCCACGAGGTCCACAGCCGTTCCCGCCGCGCCACGACTGGAGGAGTGACCGGTCGTCGCCATCGTGGGGCACCGGACCGGAGGATCGGTCGTGTCGAAACCGGACCGAGGGGCGCCCGCGTGGCTACTGAACCCGGCCGAGTGCGCCCGCCGCCGGCCGTCCGGCTGTAGCGGCCGCGAACCTTCACGCTACCCACCGTTAGCCGGTCTATACTTATCCCGCTATTTCCGGAAGGGCCGGTGTGTCCCGGACGACCGCCGGAACGTGATCCCCATGACCGTCGACATCGAGACCCTGGCGACCTACCCGACCGAATCGGACGACTGGCTGCTCACCGTGGCGATCGGCGGCGTCGCGCTGTTCCTGTCCGTCCTCGTCGTCCCCTGGTTTCTCGTCGCGGGCTATCTGGTTCGCGCCATCCGCGCCGGGATGGCGGGCGCGACGGAGCCCCCCGGGTTCGACGACTGGGAGCAGCTGCTGCGGGAGGGGGTCGTCGCCGGCGTCATCGGGCTCGTCTACCAGCTCGTTCCGCTGGTCGTCTTCGCCGTGTTCGTGGGCGGGTCGGCGCTGGCGCTGGTGACGGGCACGGACACCGGGACCGGCCTGGGGCTGCTCGGGCTCCTCGGCGGGGTCGTCGTCTGGTGGGTCCTCGCCGTCGTGTTCGGGTACGTCGGCGTCGCCGGGATCGCCAACTACGCCAGCGAGGGCACGTTCGCGGCCGGCTTCGACGTCGACGTCATCCGCACCATCGTCACCTCGCGGGCGTACCTGGTGGCGTGGGCGTACGTCGTCGCGCTGAACCTCGTCGTCGGCGTCGTCACGGGCGTCCTCAACTTCGTCCCCGTCGTCGGTGCGCTCGCCGGCCTGTTCGTCGCGTTCTACGCCCTGATCATCGCCGGCTGGCTCTGGGGCGACGGGGTCGCGAGCGCGACGGGCGTCGACGTCGCGACGGCCGCGGACCCCGGGTCGACGACGGCGTAGCCGCCGGCGGCGCGGTCCCTCACGCGTCCGACGCCCGGAGGTGCTCGTCGAGGAACCGGAGCGTCTTCGCCCACGCGTCCCGCGTCGCGTTCGGGTGGAAGCTCTCGCCGCTCGGATTGGCGAAGGCCTGCCCCGCACCCTGGTAGACGTAGATCTCCCGCTCGACGCCGAGGTCGCCGAGCGTCCGGTCGAACTCCCGGACGCTCTCGACTCCGACCACCCGGTCCTCGGCGCCGAACACCCCGAGCACCGGGCCGTCGACCCGCCGGAGCGTCGAGGCGTTCGTCGTGGCACCAAAGTCGTTGCCCTGGCGCGCCCGCTCGGGGCGCGTCGGTTGATCCAGCAAAAGCCGGCTGGCCTGAGCCGGACGTCAGCCGGCGTGTCTCGCCGAGTGGGTGTGGCGTCGGCAGACGGCCGTGGCCTCCCACGGCACCCGTCCGTTCCGAACCCAGCACAATATATCTTCCGATCGTTCAACTTTTTCCCTGATTTTAGGATAGACAGTTGTTTCTTTTCAGTTTACCCTTATTTCCAGCTCATCTCTAGCCTATCGAGCCAGTATCGATCAGTCGTGTGCTCGCCAGGCGCCGTCGGGGAGCGTCGTCGCTCGCCGCGCCCCGCGCGGCGGACCGGTCGCGAGACGGGGACACCGGACGCCGTGGTCCGGCGGCCGCGCTCGAACGTCCCGCGTCGGCGAGCCCCAACACATATGCCGGGACGACGGCCATCTGTAGCACGAATGCGTCCACGTCGCGAGGGTGACGAGCCGTGGTAGCCGACCAGTTCGTCCGGCTGTTCGGGACGGACCCGGTCGTCCACGGGCTGGTCGGGGGGCTCGTCATCGCCGCCCTCAACCTCCTGGGTGCCTCCCTCGTGTTCGTCTGGCGCGACCCCTCCGAGCGGGCCCTGGACGGCGCGCTCGGCTTCGCCGCGGGCGTGATGCTGGCGGCCAGTTTCACGAGCCTCATCCTCCCCGGCATCGAGACCTACACGCCCGGAGGGAGCCCGCTCCCGGTGCTCACCGGGCTGGTGCTCGGCGCGCTGTTTCTCGACCAGTCGGACCGACTCGTCCCGCACGCCCACTACCTCGTCTCGGGAGGGCGTCGGACGGACGCGGCACGGACGGACGGCGACACGCCGGTGGACGACGAACGCTTCGCCGGCGTCGTGCTGTTCGTGCTGGCGATCACGCTGCACAACATGCCCGAGGGGCTCGCCGTCGGCGTCGGGTTCGGCAGCGGCGACCTCGGCACCGCCGTCCCGCTGATGCTCGCCATCGGCATCCAGAACGTCCCCGAGGGCCTCGCCGTCTCGGTGGCGGCGATAAACGCCGGGCTGGACAGGCGGTTCTACGCCGCGTTCGCGGGCGTCCGGTCGGGCCTCGTGGAGGTCCCGCTCGCCGTCCTGGGGGCGTACGCCGTCCAGACGGTGTCGGCGCTGCTCCCCTACGCGATGGGCTTTGCGGCCGGGGCGATGCTGTTCGTCATCAGCGACGAGATCGTCCCGGAGACCCACACGCGGGGCCACGAGCGCGTCGCCACCCTCGGGACGGTCCTCGGCGCGGTCGTGATGCTCTACCTGGACATCTCGCTCGGCTGATTCGCATTCGGGCGCCTACGCGCTGGATCTGAGCGCCGTTCTCCGACGCCGTCGACCGGACGCCCGTCCGACCACACCCTTTTGCCCCGTCGAGATGACGTCTCGGTGAGAGACGATCCTCGATCTCTCGAAGATGACACGGACGCCCAGGGAACGCGCGGCCGAGGGGTTCTAGTCGATGGTCGATCCGACAGCCGCACCCCTCGGCGAGGTCCTCTTGCGTCTCCTCCTCGCGGGCGGACTGGGCGCACTCGTCGGCCTGGAACGGGAGCAAAGCGAGTCCGGGGGGACCTTCGCCGGAAGTCGGACGTTCCCGCTGGTCGCCCTCTACGGGGCGCTCGTGCAGGCCTTCTTCCCGGCGGTGCTGCCCGTCGCCTTCGGGATGCTCGTCGTGCCCCTCACCGTCGCGTACGTCGGGAAGGTCTGGTACGAGGGCGACATCGGTCTGACGACGGTCGTGGCGGCCCTCCTCACGGCCCTCCTCGGTGCGATGGCGCTGCACTCCGACCGCGGTGCGCTCGTCGCGATCGTCGTCGGCGGCGCCGTCACAGTTCTTCTCTCCGTGAAAGATCCGATACACGAGTTCGCCGACCAGATCGAGGAGAGCGAACGGCGGGCGTCGGCGAAGTTCATCCTCGTCGTTCTCGTCGTCCTGCCGGCGCTCCCCGACCGGTCTATCGACGCCCTCCACGGCCTCAATCCGCGGTTCGTCTGGTTGATGGTCGTCTTCGTCACCGGCCTCGGATTCGTGGCGTACGTGCTCGGGGAGACGCTCGGTCCCGAACGGGGCATCGCCCTCACCGGAATCGTCGGGGGGTTCGTGTCGTCCACCGCGACGACGGTCTCGATGGCGGAGAAGACGACGCGGAACGCGACGCTCGATCGCGTCTGTGCCTTCGCGGTCGTCACCGCCTCCATCGTGATGTTCCCCCGAGCGCTCATCGAGATCGCGGTCGTCAACCCCGACCTGCTCCCGAGCGTCGCCCTCCCGCTGGGGGCGATGACCCTCGTCGGGGCGGTCGCTGCCGGCGCGTTGTACTGGCGAACCGCGTCCGAGGAGACGGTGGAGGCGGAGACGCTCACGAACCCGTTTCGCCTCCGGCCCGCCCTCCTCTTCGGGGCGATATTCGCGGCGGTGTTGCTCGTCTCCGAGTACGCCAACGAGTGGTTCGGTTCGTCGGGCGTGTACGCGACCGCCTTTCTCTCCGGCCTCGCCGACGTCGACGCGATGGCGATCACGCTGAGTCGGCTCGCAGCCGAGGGGACGGTCTCGACGCGGGTCGCGACGACGGGGATCGTCGTCGCGGTGATCGCAAACACCTCCGTCAAAGCCGCGTTGGCGTGGGTTCTCGGCACCGAAAGGCTGGGAAAGCTCGTGTCGGTCGTGCTCGGCGTCGTCGCGTTGAGCGGCCTCGCGTTCGTCGTCGTGTGAGCACCGCCCGCCACCGCGCCGCGCTCGCCGTCGGCTCTCTCGTGGACGGCCGTCGGCACCGTCCGAGACGGCCTCACTGGCCGGCAGGGACGCCGGCTACTGGTACATCCCGGGCATCGACTGGGGGGACTGGGACTGGGACTCCTGTTGCATCTGCTGGTACTGCTCGGCGAGCTGTTGCATCTGACGCTGTATCTCGTCGGCCTGCTCCTGGAGCTCGGTGGTGTCGATCTCGAAGTCGACGAGCGGCTCGAGCGCCTCCTCGATGACCTGCTGGGCGGCGCCCGGGTCGGGGAGGAACGGGTGCGAGCGGACGACGAGGACGATCGCGGGCACGTCGGCGTGGTAACACTCCTTCACGATGGCGCCCGTGATGCCCGCGATGAGCCCCGGGTCCTCGGCGCGCTCGACCCCGGCGTCGTCGAGCTCCGCGCGCATCGCGTCGGTGGTGGCGACGCCCGCGACGTCGCCGATCCGGCTCTCGGACTCGGCGGGGACGCCCGCGAGGAAGACGGCGCGGTCGAACTCCTCGGCGAACTCCCCGATGAGACAGCGCGCGAGCGGCTCGAACGCCGCCGGCGGGAGCGCCAGGTCGCTCTGGAGCGTCAGCACGTCCGGGTCGGCGCCGGCGTACACCCGCACGAGGTCGTGGACGAGCCCGTCCTGGAACGTCGCGACCGGCGGGAAGTCGTCGGAGACGACGTTGCCGTGGTGTTCGAGCCCGAGCTGTCGGGTTATCTGGTCCACGGCGATGGCGGCCACCAGCCCGTGTCCGGGGAGGCCCTCGACCAGCGTCGGCGCCGCCGCCTCGAGGTCGGTGATCGGTTCGTACGTCGCAGGGTCCTGTGCCATGGTGCGCCCGTGGGTACGGTGTCACCCGTACTACACGCTTCGGTGGTTCCCAGTCCGCCACAACGGACCGGCCGGGATCGGCCGCGCGGACGAACGGCGGCGGTCAGGCCCGTCGGAGCGTCAGCCGGACGACGGTGCCCGTCGGGTCGTTGTCCGCGAACGCGAGGTCGCCCCCGTAGACGTCGAGGAGCTCCGCGACCAGGAAGAGGCCGAACCCGGAGCTCGGGTCGTCGAACTCCACCGTGGCCCGGTCGACCAGCGCCGCCTTGCGGTCGTCCGGGATCCCGGGACCGTTGTCAGCGACCTCGACGACGGCGGTCTCGTCCGCGACGGTCGCGTCGACGCGGACCGTCGCGTCCGGCCGGGGGTTGTGCTGGGCCGCGTTGACCAGGACGTTGTCGAGCACCTCCCCGAGCAGGTCGTCGGCCACGACGTCGACGTCGGGCGCCGCGTCGAGGCGGTAGTCGGTGTCGGGGTAGCTGCGCCGGGCGCGGGCGACGCGCTCCGTCAGCACCGCCCCGAGGTCGACGGGCTCGAGCTCCGGCTCCGCCCCGCCGACGACGCCCGTGACCTCGCGGACGGTCTCGACGAACCCGATCATCCCCCGCGTGCGGTCGACGGCGGTGTCCAGGTGGTCCGACAGCCCCGGGTCGACGCGGCCGTCGAGCAGTTCCAGCCGTGCGTCGACGACGTTGAGGCCGTTGAGCAGGTTGTGCCGCAGCAGGCGGTTGACGAACTCCAGGCGGTTGCGCTCGCGCTGAAGCTCCCGGTCGCGCTCGACGGCCGTCAGCGCGTAGGCGACGATCGACCCGAGCCGGCACAGGGCGTCGCGCTCCTCGGTGCCGAACGCGTCCGTCCGGTCGGCACAGACGGTGAGCGTGCCGTACCGGTCCTCGCCGGCGGCGACCGGGACCGCCGCCGCGGCGCCGTAGCCGTGCTCGCGGGCGTGGGCCTGCCACTCGTTCCCCGCGTCCTCGCGGACGTCCCCGACGGTCTGCAGATCCTCGGTCCGGTCGGCCCGGCCGGTGACCCCCGCCGGCCCGGCGCCGTCGTCGACCGGCAGCCCGTCCGGGCCGCCCGCGACGCCGGCCGCGGCGCTGACCGTCAGCCCCTCCTCGACCGTGCCGATCCACGCGAGTTCGTAGGAGTCCGACGCGGCGAGGCGCTCACAGACCAGGCGCTCGATGTCCGAGCGGGTCGAGAGGGCGAACACCGACTCCGCGATCCCGTGGACGGTGGAGTCGATGTCGCTCAGCGCCGACAGCCGCTCGTGCTGTCGGCGAAGCGCCGCCTCGTTCTCGTGGCGGCTGGCGGCCGCCGCGAGGAGCGCGGCCACCGACTGGACGAAGTTGACGTCCTGGTCCGCGAACTCCCGCGGGCTCGTGTCGTGCACCCCGAGGATCCCCCAGGGGTCGTCGACCGGACCGACGACCGTCGAGACGCCGCTCCGGACGCCGTGGCTCGCGAGTAGCTCCGGGCCGCTGAACCGCGTCTCCGCGTCGAGGTCCTCGACGACGACGGGGTGGGCGACCGAGAGCGTGAACGCCGCCTGGGAGTCCGCCTCGACGGCCGACACCGTCGCCGACCCGACGGCTCCGTCCCGCCAGCCCACTCCCTGGCGGAGGCGCAGCTCCTCGCGCTCGGGGTCGAGGTCGAGCACCTTGCAGTACTCGGCGTCGAGGGTCGCGGCGACGAGCCGGGCGGCGTCGGCCATCAGGTCGTCGAGGTCCCCCGCCGAGAGGGCGCGCTGGCCGAGTTCCGCAACGACCTCCTGCTGTTCGACCTGCGTCCGGAGCCGCTTTTCGCGCTCGACGCGGTCGGTCACGTCGCGGAAGTACACCGACAGCCCGGTGTCGGAGGGGTAGGCGGTGACTTCGAACCACGACCCGAGCGGCGGGTAGTGCTCCTCGAACGACACCGGCTCCTGGGTCTCCATCGCCCGCTCGTACTGCTCCTCGAAGGTCGTCCCGGCGGCCGACGGGAACTCGTCCCAGACGACCTCGCCGACCACCCGCTCCGGGTCGACCGCCAGCAGTTCCGCCGCGCGGTCGTTGAGGAACGTGAACCGGAACCGGTCGTCGAGGGCGAAAAAGCCGTCGTCGATCCGGTCGAGCACCTCCTCGGGACCGGCGCCTACCTCCGTCATCGTTGGGCACCCGGACGGCCGGGTCCGGCTCCGACCGTCGCCACGCCCGCACCCGGACGCCACGCCCCGCCAACGACGGGGGCGACCTCCGGGGACGGCGAGCGGTCGTTCGACCACGGCCGCGGTGGACCGGCGTCTACAGTCACTGTCCCGCGACTATCGCGGTCGGACAGATATATGTCGGGGTCGGGCTCCCGCCGGAACCGTCCACAGCGGGGTCCTCCACCCGACGGTCGTCGGCGACGGATCACTCCACCCGACGGTCGTCGGCGACGGATCACTCCACCCGACGGTCGTCGGCGACGGATCACTCCGCCCGACGGTCGTCGGCGACGGCCGTCGAGTCGGTACCCTCGACGGTCACGAACACCGGCGAACTCCACGCCATCTCGCCGTCCGCCTGGCGAACGCGCACCCAGTACGGGTGCCTCCCGGCCGGGGCGTTCGCGTCGCGGAGCGTCACCGTCGCGTCGGTCGTCGTCGCCTCGCCACGGCGGCGCACGGTGAGGCCGGCGTCGATGCCGTCGGCGTCGACGCGAACGGGGTCGGCCGCGAGGTCCGCGAGCGGTATCGACGCGCTCGCGGCGGCCGTCCCGACCGAGAGCGTCGCGTCGGTCGGCGCGTCGACCCGGAGCCGAACCCCCTGGTGGTTCCCCGTCGTCCCGGCGTCCCAGAACACCGCGTCGGCGCGGCGGGTCGTGACCCCGTCCTCGGGGTGGTCGAACCCGAACGGCTCGACGTCGCCGATCTCGCCGCGGTCGAGCGCGACGCCGCCGCTCCAGTCGATCAGCTTGTCCCGCGCCCTGCTGCGGGCCCCCCGCCACCGCAGTTCGACGGCGTCGTCGCCGTCGGTCAGGTCCCGCGACGCGACCCGTTCAGACCCCCGGAACAGGTCGACGGCCGCGACCGGCGCCGTCCCGTGGACCGAGACCGTGAGCTCGGGCTCCGCCGGGACCGACGTCGACCCGCCCATCGTCGTCCCGCCGCCGGCGTCGACAGCCACGTCGAGGAGGATCCGCGCCCCCGTCGTCGCGTAGACGCGCCGGTCGGTGAACGCGTCCCACAGCCCCTCGCGCGTGAGTTCGTCGGCCCGCGCGGCCATCAGCCCGCCCTCCACGTTGTGCTTGTCGAGGTTGTCCGGCGGCGCCGTTCCCGGGCGGCCGCAGTGGTCGTCGCTCCCCCCGACCACCCCGACGGGGTAGCCCCGGTCGTACGCCTCCCGGGCGAACCACTCGAAGACCCCCCAGACGGAGACGATCTCGACGAACGGCGTCAGGTCGGGGTCGAGGACGTCGAGCGTCGCGGGGCGCCCGCCCTGGTGGGGGACGACCAGGACGTCGTCCCGGCCGTCGTACAGGTCGTACAGCTCCGCGACCGGATGCGTGCCGGCGTGGCGGTCGTCCGCGTCCGCGACCAGCCAGTTCGAGCTCCGGTTGAGCTCGGGGTCGTCCCCGCGGAAGTAGACGTTGTGGTCGCCCCCGAGCGACGTGTTCGCCGACCACTCGTAACAGTGGAACGCGACGAACTCGCCGGGGTCGTGGAACGCCCGCACCGCCGCCGTGATCTCCTCCCACACCTCGTCGGTGATCTGGAAGTCGTTGCCAGCGTGGGCGCCGAAGTCGAGAAAGGCCGCGTCGACGAGGTGCCGGTAGTACTCGCGGACGGTCCCCGTCCCCACGGTTTCCCCGGACTGCCCGTGGATGTCCCCCCAGAAGGTGTGCGCGTCGACGGCCTCCTCACAGACGAGCGGGTTCGACCGCGCCGCCAGGTCGCCCCCGTCGTCGCGGACGCGAACCCGCCAGACCCCGGTGGCCGTCGGCGTGACCGTCGCCGTGCCGGTCCCGCCAGCGAGCTCGACCCGGTCGGGCGCGTCGAGGTCGGGGGGAGCGTCGACGCGGACGTCGCCGTCGAAGCCGGTCGCCACGTTGCCCCAGTAGTCCTCGGCGCGAACCGAGAGTTCCACCTCGTCGCCGACCGCCGCCGTGGAGGGGACGACCGCGGCGAGGTCCGTCGCGGCCCCCGGGACGACGTCGACGGTGAGGTCGTCGGGGAGGGCGACGAACTCCCCGGTGTTGTGGGCGTCGACGAGGACGCGAAAGGCGAAGCCCCGTTCCGGAAACGACTGGGCCTGCAGCCCGAGGCTCCCGTCGCGCCGGTCGCCCAGGCGGAGCGTCACCGTCTCCCCGGGTCCGACGGACCCGTCGCGGACGGTGATCCGCACCGCGTGTTTCATCGGCCGGGTGTGGCCCCGCGGGTCGTACTCGGCGTCGACGCGGGCGTCGGCGGCCGTCTCGACCCGACAGTAGTTCTCCGCCGCCGGCGAGTCGAACTGCGGGTCGCCCACGTCGCTGGTCTGGCTGAACGCCACGAGAACCGCACCTCCATCGTCCAGGCCGAGCTCGCCGGCGGTGTACGTGATCGTCCACGCGGTGTACCCCCCGGCGACGACGTCGTCCCCCGGTTCGAGTGCGGCGCGTCCGTACGGACTGTCGCCGGTGTCGGTCGTCATCTGTCGCCGGACCGACAGGGGGAGAGGGCAAAACTCCACCGGCCGTCCGCCGGGCTCGGAGCCGCGCTCCCGCCGGTCTCAGCGCCGGCCCAGCCGCTCGACGGTCGCCGCCTCGTCGGTCCGCAGGTCCGAGACGAACTCGAACAGCCGGTCGAAGTCCGTGATCCCCTCGCGCACGAGGTACTCGACGTAGCGCCGCTTCCGGTGGAACTCCGCCTCCACCGCCTCGACCGGCCGGTCGGTCGCGTCGGCGATGCGATGGAAGAGCCGGTGCCCGACGTCGCGCTCCGCGCCGCCGAGCTGCGGGTGGGCGTAGTCGTGGTGGAACTGCCCGTCGGTGTCCCGTTCGGCGACGGTGTTCCAGTGGATCCGCCGGCCGTCCTTCTCGACGACGCCGGCGGGGAGCCCCGGGCGGGCCACCGCGCCGTCCGCTCCCAGCTCGTCGGTCCCGCCGGCCGACACGAACTCGACGGCCTCGGCCACGTAGCGCTCGCCGTCGACGTGGTGGGGGAAGACGACGAGGTCGATCTCGCGCAGGAGGTAGGGAGGGAGCCCCTGCTCGATGACGCGGTTGACGAGCGTCTCGACGTCCTCGCTGTGGGTCGTGCCGATCACCCCGTGTCCGGTGTTGATGGACTCGCCGAAGGTCTCGAAGGAGGCGGGCGTGTTCACCTCGGCGATCACCTCGATGTCGGGGTTGAGGTAGTTCGTCTCGGTCATCAGCTGGGCCATCGAGACGCGCTTGTACTCGTTCTCGTGGTCGCGCGTGGTGAGCGAGACGCCCGTCTCGTGGGGGAGGCGGACCTCGCGGGACCCCTCGTCGATCGAGACCGGCCGGTCGTCGTAGGGGACGAAGGGCATGTGGGCGTTCCATATCTGGAAACTACTAG
>JBDGTB010000053.1:0-65506 GCA_042217235.1 Haloferacaceae archaeon
CGGGACAGATGACGTCGCGCACCTCGTCGACGAGGATCTCGGCGGCGGTGCCGGGCGCGCTGTCGAGGCCGGCGTCGCGCAGGCGGGCGTACGTCTCGCGGTAGGTGCGGTCGGTGCCGCGCCGGGCGTGGGCGGCCTCCTCCGGCGTCATCGAGTGGACGTGGACGCCGTCGACGGCCATCGCGCGGATCTGTTCGACGTAGGTGCTCGGGTCGGTGGCGTACGCCGACGGCGGGCGGTAGTTCACCGTCTCGGGCGCCTCGTGGGCCTGGAGCGCCGCGCGGTGGTCGTCGTCGAGCGCCAGCGCCGGGTGGAGGCCGGACACCGAGCACACCTCGTAGACGCCGCGCCGGACCGCGTCGCGGACGACCTCGCGAGACTCCGCGGGCGTCCGGGTGTAGCCCGCGTGCTCGGGGGGGTCGCCCTCGAACGACGCCGCGGGGTCCTTGAAGTTGCAGAACAGACAGCCCGTGTTACACGCCGTCGTGACGTTGTTGTTGACGTTGGCGACGAACGTCACCTCGTCGCCGACGACCTCCTCCCGGCGGCGGTCGGCCGCCTCAAGCACCAGTTCCTTGCGTTCGGGGTCGATGCCCGGCGTCCCCGACCCGGTCGTCAGGAGTTCGACCGCGTCGTCGACCGACAGCCGCGTCCCGTCGCGGGCCTTCGCCAGCGCGTTCTCGAACGACTGGTCGGTGTCGGGGACGTGGTCGAACGCCGGGTCGGCGGGAACCGCGTCCGCGTCGTTCATCGACGGAACCCCGGGCGTCCAGGGCAATAAAACGCGAGGGGGACGGGGACGCCCGCCCGACCGCCGGCCACGCGTCCGCGGCGTCCACCCCGCGACACGGCCGTCGGCGGGACGACCGCAGCGAGCGCCACGAGCGGCCACGCGTCCGTCCCGAGTCGGGAAGTTCTTGGTCGCGGCCGTCGCCCCTCTCCCCATGTTCAGCGTCAAGGACCTCGTCGTCGAGCGCGAGGCCACGCCGAGCGAGCTCGGCGAGGCCCGCTTTCGGTTCACCGACGACTACTCCGTGTTCGACTGGGGGAAGATGCCCGATCGGATCCCGAACAAGGGCGCGAGCCTCTGTACGATGGGGGCGTTCAACTTCGTCCTCCTCGAGTTGAACGAGGCGCCGACGCACTTCCGCGGGGTCGTCACGGAGGGCGACGACGAGCCTCGCCCGCTCGCGCAGGCCGAGCGGCCCCCCCGCGAGATGGCGGTCGAGTACACCCGCGTCCCCGAGCTCCCCGCGACCGACGACGGCTACGACTACGACGCCTACCACGAGGTCGCCGACCGGGGGAGTCACTTCCTCGTGCCCCTGGAGATAATCTTCCGCAACAGCGTCCCCGTGGGGTCGAGCCTCCGGGACCGGGTCGACCCGCGGGACGTGAACGTCGACCGCGAGGAGTGGCCCGACGAGGCGGTCGACCTCCCGGGCGCCGTCATCGAGTTCTCGACGAAGTTCGAGGAGCAGGACCGCTATCTCTCGCGCGAGGAGGCCGACCGGATCGCCGGGCGGGCGGACATCGAGCGGCTGGAGACGCTCGCGCGCGCCGTCAACCACGTCCTCACCCAGCGCGCCGAGTCGGCCGGGTTCGCCCACGAGGACGGCAAGATCGAGTGTCTCTACCACGACGGCGCGATCAAGGTCGCCGACGTGGCCGGGACCTTCGACGAGAACCGCTACGCCCGCGACGGCCAGGAGATGTCCAAGGAGGTCGTCCGGCAGTACTACAAGCGCGAGCACCCCGAGTGGGTCGAGGCGGTGAGCGCGGCGAAAGCCGAGGCCCGCGAGCGGGGGATCGCGGACTGGAAGTCGCTCTGTGACGCCGAGCCGCCCGCGCTCCCGGACCACGTCGTCGACGCGGTGAGCGACATGTACGCGGCCGGGACGAACGCCTACACCGACGACCGCTGGTTCGACGCGCCGCCGGTCGACGAGGCGGTCGAGGCGATACGGGACCTCTAGTCGGCGCCGTCGTCGGCGTCGGCCGCCCCGTCGGCGCCGCCATCCGGCGCACCCGGATCGATCGCGTCCTCCGTGTCCGTGCCGTCGTCAGCGCCCCCGACGGCCGTCCCGCCGTCGGGCTCGGCGAGCGGCTCGACGGGCCCGTCGGTCGGCGCCTCGGGACGCGTATGCTCCTCGGAGAGGCCGAGCTGGTAGCGGTCCTCGGGCACGTCGTCGCGGAGCTCCGTGCGTCCCCAGTGGGTGGTCACGTCGTCGTTGAGGTGCATCCGCACCGCCTCGACCAGCGCCTCGGCTTCGAGGGGCTGGCCGCGCTCTTTCAGCTCCTCGACGGACGCGCCGTCGGGCACGTCGAACGCGCGCTGGGTGATGATCGGCCCCTGGTCGAGGTCGGTCGTCACGTAGTGGGCGGTGACGCCCGCGATGCGGACGCCGTCCTCCTTCGCCTGCCGGTAGGCGGCGGCGCCGGGGAAGGCGGGCAGGAGCGACGGGTGGACGTTGATGATCCGGTCCTCGTAGCGGAAGACGACGTCGGGCGAGAGGATGCGCATGTAGCGGGCGAGCACCACCAGGTCGACGCCGTACTCGTCGAGCAGGTCGAGCAGGCGGTCCTCGTCGGGGACGCCCTTCTCGTCGCCCACGTCGTGGAAGGGGACGTCGTACCGGGCGGCGAGCGGCCGGAGGTCGTCGTGGTTGCCGACGACGACGCTGATCTCGGCGTCGAGGTCGCCCGCCTCGCGCGCCTCGAACAGCGCCTCGAGACAGTGGGACTCCTTCGTGACGAGGACGGCGACCCGGTCGGTGTCGCGTTCGGCCGGGAATCGGACCTGCACGTCGACGCCGAGCTCCTCGCCGGCGTCGGCGAGCGCCTCCCGCAGCGTCTCGCGCCGGCACACCATCTCCGAGATGTCGGCGTGGAGAGTCATCCGGAAGATCCCCTCCCGGACGTTCTGGTCGATGTCCTCGATGTTGACCCCGCGCTCGAACAGGACGGAGGTGACGCCGGCGACGATTCCGGTCTTGTCCGCTCCGATGACCGTGATCTCGGCGTAGTCGCGCGTCATGCCGTCACCTCCGGGACCCCGTCGAGTTCGCGGCCGGACATGGAACCGGGTCCGACAGCGACGGCTAAACCCCTTCCGTTCTCGCCCCTCCGCGGGAGGGCGACACACGGCACCGACCGGCGAGGGCGGCGCCGACGAACGCACGCGAGCGCGACGAGCGGCCGACGGGCGGGAGCGGCCGGCGGACCCGTCGCGCTACCGACCGACGTGACGCCTGCGAGCCCGTCGCGACCCGCGGCGCCGGCCCGCCCGCCGTCCGAGGGATACACGAACGTGCACAGCGGTAGCGGGTCGAAACGTCTTTCCCCCACGACCGCGCATCACACGACGATGACGGGCTACACCGCGACCGTCACGGTCCGGCTCAAGCGCGGGGTGCTCGACCCCGAGGCCGACACGACCCGGAAGGCGCTGGAGCGTCTCGGGTTCGAACTGGAGGACCTCCGGACCGCCGACCGGTTCGAGGTCGACCTCGACGCCGCCGACGCCGACGCGGCCGCCGAGCGGGCCGACGCGATGGCCGAGCGCCTGCTCGCCAACCCGACGATCCACGACTACGAGGTCGAGGTCGAGAAGCGATGAGCGCCGGGGCAGTCGCGTCGCCGTCCGACCGGGGTGGTCGCCGGTGACCGTCGCCGTCGTCCAGTTCGGGGGGTCGAACTGCGACCGGGACGCAGTCCGCGCGCTCGAACACGTCGGCGTCGACGCCCGGCGCGTCTGGCACGAGGACGGCCTGCCCGACGACCTCGACGGCGTCGTCCTCCCGGGCGGGTTCTCCTACGGCGACTACCTCCGGGCGGGCGCGATGGCCGCCCGCGCGCCGGTGATGGACGAGGTGCGGGCCGCCGCCGACCGGGGCGTACCCGTCCTCGGCGTCTGCAACGGCGCCCAGATCGGCTGCGAGGCCGGCCTCGTCGCGGGCGCGTTCACCACCAACCGGGGCGCGCGCTTCCGGTGTGAGCACGTCCACGTGCGGGTCGAGCGCGCCGACACGCCGTTCACCCGGGCCTACGAGGTCGGCGACGTGCTCGAACTCCCCATCGCCCACGGCGAGGGGCGCTTCGAAGCCGCCCCGGAGACGCTCGACCGGCTCGACGACGAGGACCGGGTGCTGTTCCGGTACTGCTCGGCGAGCGGCGAGACGACCGACGCGGCCAACCCGAACGGCTCGCGCGGGGCGGTCGCGGGGCTGCTCGGCGAGCGCGACACCGTCGCGGTGCTGATGCCCCACCCCGAGCGCGCGACGCTGCCGCGGCTCGGCGCGACCGACGGGGCGGGCGTGCTCCGGGCGTTCGCGTAGCGGTCGCCGACCTCGAACCGTCGCCGTCGACGGCGTCGACCGCGCACCCGGGGACGGCCTTTTCGC
This sequence comes from Haloferacaceae archaeon, assembly GCA_042217235.1. GTDB lineage: Archaea > Halobacteriota > Halobacteria > Halobacteriales > Haloferacaceae > A07HB70. The sequence goes on from JBDGTB010000053.1 coordinate 4,404, forward strand.
GCTGCCACACGTAGGCGGCGCCATGGACGACCCCGACTCGACAGCGATGGACGCCGAGGAGCGCGACGAGCGACTCGGGACCGGCGGGACCGGCGTCATCGCCTTCGCCGGGTCGCACACTGACCCGCCACACGCCGTGCCCGTCTCCTACGGCTACGACGAGGGCGACGCGACCTTCTACTTCCGGCTCGCGGTCGGGTCCGACAGCGAGAAGGCGGCCGTGGTCGACAACCCGGTCACGTTCGTGACCTACGGGCAGGCGGACGGCGCCTGGTGGAGCGTCGTCGCCCGGGGACGGCTCCAGGGGACCACGGACGAGGCCGTCGCGATGGACGCCCTCGAGGGGCTCCGGCGGGTCCACATCCCGCTCGTGGACATCTTCGGCCGGCCGCCGAAGGACGTCCCCTTCGAGTTCTACCGGCTCGCGGCCGACGAGGTGACGGCGCGAACGGAGTCACGGACCGGCGTGTGACCGGCGGCGCCCGGCCGGGGCCGGAGGTCGGCTCAGTCCCGGGCGTCGCCGGTGTTGAGCCGGTAGTAGGTCGTCGTGCCCGCTCCCGTCTCGATCTCCTTCCTGGCGACCGTCCCCTCCGCGACCAGTTCGTCGAGGGCCTCGTCCACGTCGTCGACCAGCATCCCGCTCGCGACGACGTCGCCCGCGACGTCGACCAGCTCGTTTTGGATCTCGGTGAGCACCTCGCGGAGCGTCTCCGGCCGCGCGTCGTTGCCGAAGTCGACGCCGCGGACGATCTCCGCTCTGGTGTACGCGTTGTCGGCGTTCTCCGAGAGGAACGCCACGATCAGCTCCTTCTCGTCCTCGTACTCGCCGACGGGCGTGGTCCCCGCCGTCGCGCTGTCGCCCCGGGCGCCGTCGTCCCACTCGTCGTCGGAGATCGGCATGCTCGACCGTACCGGTCGTCGTCGTATCAACCTTCCTCACCGGTCAAAAGCGGACAGGACGGCCCGGAGCAGCCGGAGGATCCGCTCCCGGTAGCGGTAGGCGACGAGCGAGAGCGCGCCGACGAGCGCCAGCAGGAGGACCGCGGCGCCGACGCGGCCCGTCGCGACGAGGTTGCCCGCGACGTTCACCAGCAGGAAGGCCGGTGTCCGCGCGACCACCGCGACGACGACGAGCTTCCAGAGGGGAATGGGGGTGAGCCCGCCGAGGAAACAGAGGGCGTCGTCCGGGAGGCCGGGGACGAGAAAGAGAACGAAGAGCGCGAGCAGCCCGTACTGGTCGACGACGTCGTCGAACGACGCCAGCGCGTCCGGGTCGATCTGCCGTTCGACGTACGCCCGGCCGTAGCGACGCGAGAGCCAGAACGCGGCCGTACTCCCGACCGCGATCCCGACCATGTTGTAGAGAGTCCCCCACCACGGCCCGAAGAGGTAGCCGGCGACGACCGCCAGCACCTGACCCGGGACGGGCGCGACCACGACCTGGAGCGCCTGCAGGACCACGAGCGCGACCGGCGCCCAGACGCCGAAGCTCCGGACGGTCGCCCGGGCGGCGGCCGGGTCGGTGAGCACGGCCAGGTGCCGCCGCACCGCGACCGCCGCGACCGCCGCGAGGAGCGCGGCGAGAAGCAGGTGTCGGAGAACCTGCCGTCGGGCCCGCTCGGAGGCGAACATCCGCCGGTCGAGGACCTCCCGGAGCCGTCGCCTAATCGGGGGCATCGCCACCCGGGTCGGCCCGGCGGTCGCCCGCTCGCCGCGCCGGCGAGGCCGGAACCGGTCGCGACGGTCCCGACGAGCCGGCTGGCGGGCGAGCGACGGTCCGGATCACGGCGTCTCACGCCCGGGGGCGGTGCTGTCCATCCGTCACCGATCGTCGGCCGCTCGCGCCATAGTGATGTCGGCGGCGGTCCTCGACGGCCGGTCCCCGGCCACCGTCCGGCGCGTCGGACGGGCAGGCGCGGGGGGCCGAGCCCGCAGCGAGCCAGGGCGGTGCGACCGCGGCGGGCCCGGACGCGCGACGTGGCGACGCCCGCGGGACCCGGCGAACAGTTCTTATCGCGTGAGAACTCCCCTACCGCCTATCTACGCGTCCGTCGTACGCGGCCGCATGGAAGCACACGAGCGGACCGACCGACGGGTGAGCGCGGACCCCTGCACCCACTGTGGCGAACGGCCCGCCGCCGACGTGTACGCGATCCGTTTCTGCGCCGGCGGCGACGGGAGCGAGGCACGGACCGTCGCGTTGCCGCTGTGTGACCGGTGCCGTGGGACGATCCTCGACGAAACCGAGGCGACGCTCGCCGGGGCGGCCCGCTGATCGCGGCGGCGTGGCGACCCCGACCGCTCCGGCCGGCCGAAATTGTTAATTCGTTGTGACGAATTGTCGGGTCCGTGACCGCAGAGACGACACGCCGCGCGGCGGCCCGTCGACGCCGCCCCGGCCGACGGACCGGAGGCGTGACCCCATGACGCTCTACGCCGTCGACGACGTCGACGACGCGGTCGCGGCGACGCGGTCGTTCCTCTGGCCGGTCGACCGCGGTCGGTGGGTTCGGCTCGCCGTCGTCGTGTTCTTCGTGGACGGCGGCGGTGGCGTCCCGTTCCAGTTCACCGGGGGCGCGCCGGGCGGGGCGGAGCCGTCGCCGCCGGGGGGACCGGGCGTGCCCGCCGCCCCCGACGCCGTCCCGTCGGTCGGGGGCGCGGACCTCGCGGACCTCGCGGTCGTCGCGGCGCTCGTCGCGCTCGTCGGCCTGGTCCTCCTCGGGTTCCTGCTGGTCGGCTCGGTCATGGAGTTCGTCCTCGTCGAGTCGCTCCGGCGGGAGGCGGTGACGATCCGCCGCTACTGGCGCGAGCGCTGGCGACAGGGGGTTCGCCTGTTCGCCGTCCGGCTGGTCCTGGGCGTCCTCGTGCTGGGCGTGGTCGGCCTGCTCCTCGCGGCGGCGCTCGCGCCCCTGCTCCTCGGAACGGGCGCGTTCTCGCTCGTCGCCCTGCTCGTCGCGGTCCCGGTGGTCGTCGTCGCCGTCGCGATCGGGCTCGTCGACGGGTTCACGACCATGTTCGTGGTTCCGGTCATGGTCGTCGAGGACCGCGGCGTCCTCGCCGCGTGGCGCCGGTTCTGGCCCACGGCGACGGGCCAGTGGAAGCAGTACGCCGCCTACGCCGTCGGGGGGGTCGTCCTGCAGGCCGCGGCCGGGATCGCCGCGGGCGTCGTCACCCTGCTCGCGGCGGCCGTGCTCGCGGTCCCGTTCGGCGTCGTCGCCCTCGTCGGGGTCGGCCTGCTCGGCGTGCTCTCGGTCGCCGGCTGGGCGGTCATCGCGCTCGCGGCGCTCCTGTTCGGCCTCGGGACGGCCGTCGTCGCCCTGCTCGTCGCGGTCCCGGTCCAGACGTTCCTCCGTTACAGTGGTCCGAGGAGAAAGCCCACGGCTAAAGCCGTGGGATGAATCCGACACCTCCCGAAACAACTACGGCGGTTCGTGTCATAGGTTGTGCTACCGAGTCTCGGGTAAGGATATGCACGCCAGCAGGGCGGTAGATGAAGCCCGCTATCCGAGTCGGGGGCCGCACTGGCACGGCCCACAACCCCACCGTCGGTGCGACGAGTGGGGAACCTCTCCGTCGTGGGCACGGTCTGTGACCGTGGAACCCCACGACTTCAGTCGTGGGAGGATGTCAGTACGCGCTGTTCGTCCTCGGGGACACGAACGAGGCGTTCGACCTGATCGCAGAGCGACGGCGGGCCGTCCGGGCGTGACGGCGGGACCCGACCGAGCGCTCACTCCGGCTCGTACTCCCGGGACTGGGCCTCGATGACCGTCGCGACGTCTTTCAGCTCCTCGCCGACGGTCGCGACCAGGTCGTCGAGCGTGACGACGCCGGTGAGGGCCCCGTCGTCGTCGACGACCGGGAGGCGCCGGACCCGCGCCTCGGCGAACGTCTCCGCGAGCTCGAAGTCCTCCGCGTCGCCGCGGATCGTCACCGGGTCCGCCGTCATCACGTCCCCGGCCGTCAGCGAGTCGAGGTCGTCGTGCCGGGCGATGGCGAGCGCGAGGTCGCGGTCGGTGACGATGCCGACGGGCCGATCCCCCTCCACGACGATGAGGTCGCCGAGCCGTTCCTCGTCCATGATCTCGGCGAGGCGCCTGACCGCAGTCCCCCTCTCCGCCGTCACCGGCTCGACCGCGAGTTTCCGTACGGGCATGTCGAACGGACAGTCGTTTCAGCCGGGAATAATACCGGTCGGGAGTTCTCACGAGCTGGGAAGTGCCGGGGACGGCGACGCGACGACCTCGACCGACCGTCGACCGGGGTACCGGTGCGTACCGTGGCGACGGTCAGCGCATGTCCTCGGCGCTGACGAAGGCGTCGCCGGTCGCGGTGATCCAGGCGGTCAGTCGCTCGCTCGCCGTCGCGCCGCGCGGGAAGACCGTACACGCCGGCGGCTCGTCCCGGGCGAGCACGATCTCGGCGGCCAGCGGGTGCGGGGCGTCCGGCGCCACGCCCGGACTGGCGTCCGTCCCGTCGTCGGTGCCGTGGTCGTCCATCGTGCGTCCTCGGTGGTACCGCCGAGCGGCTACGACTCACGCGCTGAAAACTCGACCGCGAATTATCGGTTCGCGGGAAGTTCCGTCGCCCGCGTTCCCCGACGCTGGGAATTCGCGAGCGTATTATCCGACCGCTCGCCGCTCCACCCCGTATGACCGTCGACGAGCTGGGCGAGTACGGCCTGGTCCGGATGACCGACGACGAGATCCGACGCTTCCTCGCGGGCCGGAGCGTCGGCGTGCTGGGCCTGCCGGCGGAGGGCGCGCCGAGCATGCGGCCCATGTCCTTCGCCTTCGACGGCGAGTCCCGGCTCTACCTGCTCTACGTGCTCGGGGCCGAGAGCCGCAAGGCGGCGCTGACCGCACGCGCGGGCACCGCCCGGTTTCTCGTCTACAGCGCCGAGACGGCGTTCAACTGGACGAGCGTGCTCCTCGCCGGGACGCTCGACGAGGTGCCCGACCGCGAGCGCGAGGCCGCCCTCGACGAGGTGGAGCTGGCGTGGCGGCCGGACCTCTTCGAGCGCGCCGGCGACGGGTTGACGACGAAGCTGTACGAGTTCCGGATCGACGACTGCACGGGCATCGAACACATGGGCCTCCCGCCGTCGTTCGAGCCCGGGCCGGAGGAGTCGGCGGGATGAAAAACCAGGAAGTAGCGCACGTCCTCCGGGAGATAGCCGACTTCCTCGAGGTCCGGGAGGTGGAGTACAAGCCCCGTGCCTACCGCACGGCGGCCCGCAACGTCGAGTCGCTCTCGGAGGACGTCGAGGACGTGTACGAGCGGGGCGAGCTCGAGGAGATCGAAGGCGTCGGGGAGTCCATCGCCGCGAAGATCGCGGAGTACCTCGAGACGGGGGAGCTCGACTACTACGAGGAGCTCAAGGCGGACCTCCCCGTCGACATCGAGGCGCTCACGAGCGTCGAGGGGGTCGGCCCGAAGACCGCAAAGCGGCTCTACGTGGAGCTGGGCGTCGCGACCCTCGACGACCTCGAACGGGCCGCCAGGGAGGGGAAGATCGCCGAGCTCGACGGGTTCGGCGAGCGGTCCCAGCGGAACATTCTCGACCACGTCGGGCGCGCCAAGCGGGGACAGGAGCGGATGCTCCTCGGCCGGGCGGTCCCCCTGGCCCGGGAGGTCGAGACGCGGCTCCGGGGGGGCGAGGCGTTCGAGCGCGTCGACGTCGTGGGCTCGTTCCGACGACGCCGGCCGACCGTCGGCGACATCGACGTGCTGACGACGGCGAGCGACCCCGCGGCGGCGACCGACGCCTTCTGTACCCACGACGACGTGCGGGAGGTGCTGTCGCGGGGCGAGACGAAGTCGTCGGTCGTCGTCGCCGGCGGCCTCCGGATGGACCTGCGGATCGTCGAGGAGACGGAGTACGGCGCCGCGCTGGTGTATTTCACCGGGTCGAAAGACCACAACGTCGCGCTCCGGAACCGCGCGATCGACCGCGGGTGGAAGCTCAACGAGTACGGCCTCTTCGACGTGAGCGGCGAGGGCGGCGACGCCGGGGACGAGCGGGCACAGTCCGGCGACGAGGCGGAGGGGTCCGACGCGGACCGGCACACGGGAGAGCGTCTCGCGGGGGAGACGGAGGCGGGCGTCTACGAGGCGCTCGACCTCGCGTGGGTCCCCCCGGAGCTGCGCGAGGACACCGGCGAGGTCGAGGCGGCCGCCGCCGGCGAGCTCCCCGACCTCGTCGAGACCGACGACGTCCGCGGCGACCTCCAGGTGCACACCGACTACTCCGACGGCTCACACACCGTCCGCGAGATGGCCGAGGCGGCCGACGACCGCGGCCGGGAGTACGTCCTCGTCACCGACCACGGACCGCACGCGCCGATCCCGAGTCGGCTCGACGAGGCGTCGTTCGACGCCCAGGTGGCGGACGTCGAGGCCGTCAACGCCGCCGACGACCTCGACGTCACGGTCCTGCAGGGCGTCGAGGCCGAGGTCACCGAGAACGGCGTCGCGCTCCCGGCGGGGTGGCGCGAGGCCTGCGACCTCGTGGTCGCGGGCCTGCACGGGCGGCCGTCCGACCCGACCGACCGGCTGGTCCGGACGCTCCGCGAGGACCCGGTCGACGTCCTCGCCCACCCGACCAACCGACTGCTAAACGAGCGGGAGCCGCTCGACCTCGACGTGGACGCGGTGCTGACGGCGGCCGCGGACAACGGCGTCGCGGTGGAGATAAACGCCCAGCCCGCGCGGCTCGACCTCGACTGGCGGACCGTCGCGGCGTACCGCGACACGGTCGAGTACGTCGTCTCGAGCGACGCGCACGCGGCCGGCGAGCTCGACTACCTGGAGTTCGGCGTCTGGCAGGCCCGTCGCGGCTGGTGTGAGCCCGGGGACCTCCTGACGACGCGCCCGCTCGACGAACTGCTGGCGTCCGTCGGCTGAGGAGGAGGAGGAGCCGGCACGGACCGACGGTCCGGACCGCCTGGCCGACGGGACTACGCCCGCGAGCGCCGGTCGGCGGCCTCGCGGCGATCGACCGCGATCTCCAGCTCGCCGCGCGCGCCGAGCGCGACGACGACCTCGTCGACCGACCGGACGTACTCGCTGGCGTGTTTCCCGTGTCGGCGGATCCGCGTTCGCTCCTCGATCATCCCGACGTCGACGAGCAGGCCGAGCTTCCGGTACGCCGTCGAGAGGGGGAGGTCACACGTCCCGGCGACCTCCTTCGCCGAGAGCGCCTCGTCGCTCGTCGCCGCCAGGATGGCGCGGCAGTCGGCGTCGTCGAGCGCGTCGAGCAGGCCCTGTACCGCCCCGTCGGCGACGGCGGCCCGTTCCGACAGCTGGCCGCGTGTGGGGGGCGCCGGCGCCGTCCGTGACTGGCTCATGTGTCGCCCCCTTCGCCGGCCACGGGCAGGAAGGTGTAGCCCGGCTATCGGGGGGTGTTTATCCGTCGTCCGGTGGGCGCCCCGCCACGAGGCTGGCCGGTCGGGCGCGCGACGCGGCGGCCTGCCTAGAGGAGGTCCTCGAAGACCTTCGTCTCGGCCACGGAGAGGTGTTCCCGGAACGTCGAGGGGGCGATGTCGAGCGCGGCGGCGACCTCCGTCGCGTTGGCGCGACGCGGCCGTTCGAAGTAGCCCATCTCGTAGGCGGTGGTCAACACCTCGCGCTGGCGGTCGGTGAGCTTCCCGCGGTCAACGACGGCGGCGTCGGCGGACCGCTCGACCGGCGCCGGGGAGCGGATGAGCCGTCGGACGTCCACGTCGGGAAACCGGTCGCGGAGGTCGGCGACGACCGCCCGGAGCTGGTCGTAGTCCGCGGCGTGAAACGCGAGGGTCAGCGCGCCGTTCCGCGCGGCGTAGCGGGCGACCGGACAGCCGAACCGCCCGAGACACTCACAGGGGCAGGTCACGCCCCCGTCGTGCGTGTAGCGGTACCGCCGCGTGGACCCGTGCGAGAACACCGGCGTGACGTCGGCGTCGACGGCGGGGTCGGCGTCCGCGGGCATCGAGAACTCGGTCACGCCGGCCGCCCCGTCGACGCACACGGTCGCGTCCACCGACTCTATCGCCGCGTCGACCGCCGTCGAGAGCTCGACGACCGGACAGACGTCGGGGGTGGCAAAGCGCACTGTCGCTCGGATCCCGTGCGGCATACAACCGGACGCTGGAGTTCGACGCGCAGCCACTTCATCGTTCAGGTCGCCGGTGCGGCGCCGGCGCCGTTCGGCGACGCGGACGACTGCCGTGGCCACCTTGGAACCATCCCGCGACCGGGCGACCAGCCGCCAGGGGAGGCCTGCGGGGGACCGGTCGTCGAGACCGGAGCGATCCGGGACGGTCGGCCGTCGGCGTCCGGTCGGTTCCCCCGAGTCTCGGCGGGGAGGACCGCAGAGGCACTCAGGAGGGCTCGACCGGCGAGTCCCGCGTGAACGCCGCCGCGGTCACGGGCGCCCCGCAGACGACACAGCCGTTCGCGAGGAGCGCCTCCTTCATCGGCTCGTTCACCTCCAGGGACTCGGCGCACGCCCGACAGTCGAAGGCGTACGTCACACCCGCGTCGGGGCTCATCGTCCCCCGTCTACGCGGGCTCCTGATAAATGACGTCCCTTGTTTCCGAACGCGTGAGAACGAGCCGGCGGAGGTCCCGCCGACCGGTTCGCTAGTCGGTTTCGTCGGCGGACCGGACGACGCGCCGGAACGGGCGCGGCCGCGTGACGTGTCGCCGCAGGTACCGGTAGACCGGGTAGAGGTAGTCCTCGATCCGCCCGGAGACGCCGCTCGAACTCGCGTACAGCAACACGGGCACGTCGGCGGCCCGGGCGAGGCTGATGACGCGGTCGGGCGTGCTCCCGAACACCCACCGTCGCAGCCGGCGGTCGCGGGTCGCGCCCACGACGAGGACGCCGCCGTTGCCGACGGCGGCCGACACCAGCCCCTCGGCGACCGTCTCGGCCGCCACCTCGTGTCGGTGCACCGTCTCGACGCCCGAGAGCGCCGCCATCGTCTCCTCGACCGGCTCGACGGTCCCCCCGGAGCGCGGGTCGACGCTGATCACGTGAACCGCGGCGCCCTGCTCGCCGAGCCGGGTCACGTGCGGGAGCACCGCGACGTGGTGTGGCCCGCCACCCGCCCCGACGTTGACGGTCGAGAGGTCCTCGACGGCGTCCACGTTGCTGGTGAAAAACACGCCACACGGGGCGTCGTACTCGACGGTCTCCGCGACGTCCCGGTGCTCCTCGGGGTAACCCATGAGGATCCGGTCGGCGTCGTCGTTTCGCGCCGTCTGCAGGATGTCGAACGCCACGTCCCGGCAGACGTGGCCCTCGACGGTGTAGTCGACGTCCGGGTTCGCTCCGGCGATCTGGTCCTCGATCCGCTCGGTCCGCCGCTCGGCCGTCTCGCGGACGATCTCGTTGGGCGTCTGGTCGGGGATGTGCGTGACGTTGAGCACCTGCACCAGCGGCTCGCCGTCCATCCCGCGCGCGAGAGCCGCCGCGAGTTCGACGTAGGCGACGGCCCGGCTCGGCCGGGCGACCGCGACGAGGACCCGGAAGCGCTCCCCGTCCGCGGCCTCGGCCGCCGCCTCGCCCGACGTCGGCCCGGCGCCGACCGGCACCCGGGTGGGTGCGACCTCCTCGACGAGCTCCTCGACGTGCGGGGCCCCGCCCCAGACGACGTAGGTGAGCAGGAGCGCGACGACGAGGACGGCCCCGACGGCAACGCCGACGGGCGGGAGGTTCGAGACGAGCGCGAGGTTCGCGAGCACGCCGACGACCGGCAGGGTCGGGACGAGCGGCATGCGAAAGGCCCGTTCGATGTCGGGGAACCGCCGCCGCGAGGCGACGAGGGCGACGTTCACCACGGCGAGCGGGACGAGGAGGTTGAACGTGGCGAAGCCGGTGAGCGGGGCGAGCCCGAGGACGTGGACGCCGGTGACGCCCTGCTCGGAGAAGAGCGTGATGAACACGAACACGAGGACGACGCTCGTCGCCGTCGCCGTCGTCACGCTCCAGAACGGCGTGCGGAACTTGGAGTGGACGCGGGCGAACCGGCGGGGCGCGTGGCCCTGCCGGCCCATGAGCGAGCCGATGCCGCTGGCGGCGAGTATCGAGGCGTTCGACGCGCTCACCATCGAGAAGACGGCCCCGAGGACGATGAGTAGCTGCCCCCACGGCCCGAGGAACGAGGCCGCGACCTGCCCCATCGCCGTCTCGCCCGCCGCGAGCACCTCCCGCGGGACGGGCGCGTTCACCATCGCCACGATGACCAGCGCGTACAGGACCGTGACGGTGACGATGCTCGCGGCGATGGCGCGGGGAACCGTCCGGCGGGGCTCGATGATCTCGCCCGCGCTCGCGGCGATGGCGGAGAAGCCGAAAAACGTGATGAACGCGAGCGCGGCGACGGCGGCGATGTTCACCGGCTCGGCCTGGAACCCTCCGGCGAAGGTCCGGGCCGCATCGGCGGGGCCGACGAAGGCGAGTGCGCCGCCGACGAAGACGAAGAGCACGCCGACTTTCGCGCCCGTGACGACGAGCTGGAACACCCCCGACTCCTCGGTTCCGCGGGCGTTGAGCGTCCCGAGAACGACGGCCCCGAGGATCCCGACGGTCCCGTGGGGCAGCACCGAGAGCGACTCGGGCAGGATAAACCGGAAGAACCACTCGTCCATCGTCGCGAGGTAGAACGCCGTCGTCCCCGTGTAGCCGAGGAACAGCGACATGCCGATGCCGTACGTGAGCCGGTCGCGCCCCTCGAACGTCCGCGAGCAGAACAGGTAGCCCCCGCCGTTCTCGGCGTAGATCGAGGCGAACTCGGAGTAGGCGGCGGCGGTGATCGCCGCGACGACGGCCGCGAGGACGAAGGCGACGACCGCGCTCGACCCGATCCGGAAGACGGCGGTGCCCGAAAGCGAGAAGATGCCCGCCGCGATCATCGTCCCGAGCCCGATCGCGAACGCGATCTTGAAATCCAGCGTGCGGGTGTGCTCTACCATCGTTGCTCCGTCGACGGCGTGGGGTCGCGGACGCCCGGCCGGTCGAGCGGCGTCCGGAGCGGTCGGCGTCGGTCGAGGGCGGGTCGCCCGCCCGCAAGCTGCCGAAGGCTGCCCCCGTTTCACGTTGTCACACGACACGCGCCAACTTAAAAGTGTGCGCGAGGGTCGCGACGGATCGGCCGGTGGTCGGGAGACTCACCGCGCGGGACGGCCCCGGCCACGGCGGCGGCCCCGGACGGCCGTCAGGCGCGCTCCCACACCGTGAGGACGGCCAGCGCGAGCGAGCCGACGAACCAGGTGACGAGGCCGACGGCCCCCGCGAGCGCGCTCCCGGCGTCGCGCCCGCTCACCGCCCCGACGACGAGGTCGAGGACGAGTCCCCGGAACGCGCCCGAGGGGGAGACGGCGACGGCGACGGGGAGCACGTCGGGCGAGAGCCCGCCCGCGAGGCCGGCCACGACGCCGGCGTCGATGCCGACGAGGAAGGCGACCGCGATCGTGACGACGAGCGCGAGCGCCTGCCGGACGCTCCGGGCGGCCGCCGAGACGGCGACGGCGATCGCGAGCGTCGTGAGGCCGAACGCGACGGTGAGGACGGTGAACCGGACGAACAGCCACGCCGAGTCGGCGGCGGCGTTCGCGGCGATGAGGTCGGTCCGCCCGGGGGCGAGCGTCGCGCCGAGCGCGCCCGCGACGACGAGGGTGCCGAAGAGCACGGCGACGACGAACAGCGCCCGCCCGAGGTACGCCCCGAGGACGTACTGGACGCGCGTCACCGGGTACGTCCGGACGGCGTCCAGCTCGCCGGACGTGCGGTCGTCGAGGATCGTCCGGTAGCCCGCCGCGAACGCGAACAGCGGGACGAGCACCTCGACGGCGAACAGCAGGTCGAGCGCCAGCGGGACGAACCCGCCGGCGCCGCTGCCCGCCACGACGGTCCCGGCGACGCTGGCGAAGACGACGCCCGCGAGCGCGAGGACGGACCACGTCCGGACCACGGACCGGGCCTCCCGCGCCGCGACGGTGAACACCCGGTAGCGTCCCGCCCGGTCGGCGAGGCTCACCGCTTTCCACCCCCGGCGGGCCCGGAGCGCTCCCGGCCGGTCCGGACCGTCAGCTCCCCGGCCTCGCCGCCGACCGACTCGAGGAACACCTCGACGAGCCCCGCCGCGCCGGCCTCGGCGACCAGGTCCGCGGGGTCGCCCTCGAGGCGGACGGTGCCGCGGTCGAGCAGCGCGACCCGGTCGGCCGTCCGCTCGACGGCCGCGAGGTCGTGGGAGGCGAGCAGGACCGCCCGGCCGTCGTCGGCGACCTCCCGGACGGTCTCGTAGATGTGCTCGGACATGGCGGGGTCGAGGCCGCTCGCCGGCTCGTCGAGGACGAGCACCGGCGGGTCGCCGAGCAGCGCCTGTGCGAGCCCGAGCAGTCGGGTCATACCCCCCGAGAGCGCCTCGACGCGACGCGACCGGGCGTCCGCGAGGCCGACCCGGTCGAGCGCCGCGTCGACGTCGACGTCGGCCGCCGCCTCGGGGCCGAGCAGGTCGGCGTAGAACCGGAGCGTGTCGGCCACGGTGAATCCCGGCCGGAACGAGGGCTGCTGGGGGAGGTAGCCGACGCGGCGGACGCCGCTGCTCTCGACCTCGAGCCGCCCGGCGTCGTGGGGCAACACGCCCGCGACGATCCGCAGGAGCGTCGACTTGCCCGACCCGTTCGGGCCGACGAGGGCGACGAGCGACCCGGCGTCGACCGAGAGCGACACCCCGTCGAGGACGGTCACGTCGCCGAAGCCGTGCTCGAGGTCCTCGACGGTGACCGCCGGGGCCGGCCCGGGATCTCCCTTCGGCGCCGCCGCGGTCGCCTCCCCCGCCCGCCGCTCGCCGTCGTCCGCGCGTTCGCCGTCGTCCGCGCGCTCGGTGGCGTCGCTCACGGCCCCACCTCGCTGGCGTTGGCCGGCGGGACGCCGGGGCGGACCGGCGCGGCGCGCGGGGAGCGGTCGACGACGCCCGCCGTCCGGAGCCCCGAGACGTCCGCGTTGACCGTCCGGAGGGCGACGACCGAGGGCGCCCGCGAGAGCGTCCACGCCGCCGGCTGCTCCTGCAGGGCGCCGTCGACCGGGCCGGTGGGACGGTACGGCCGGTCGAGCGTCCCGTCGCCGTCGGCGTCGGGGATCGGGAGCTCGCCCCAGTAGTTGCCCTCGCCGCGGTGGGACCACGTCCGGAGCGGCCCCTGTCCGGCCCTGACCTGCCGCTCGTTCCCGACGACGTCGTTGCGGACCACCCAGTTGGTCGGGAACAGCGAGGTGGTCCGGACGCCGACCCCGTTGCCGGCGACGACGTTCTCCTCGTACACCGACCGGTGGCCCGCGACGACGAGGCCGTACTCGTTGTCCACGAGGACGTTGCGGGCGTAGTAGCTGTCGCTCCCGACCGGCACGAAGCCGTACTCCGAGTTCCGGACGTCGTTGCTCACGACGACGTTCTCGACCGGGCGGGTCATGATGATGATCCCGGCGTTCGCGTCGCGCACCGTGTTGTTCGCGACGAGGCCGTGGGAGGTGTACATGAAGTGGACGCCGTAGCGCAGCCCGCGCATCCGGTTCCCCCGGACGACGAAGCCGTCGGCGCGGTGGGTGTAGACGGCGTCGCGGCCGCCCCGGAACGTCGACTCCTCGACGAGCGCCCGCGACTGCATGAGGACCACGCCCATGAACCCCTCCATGGGGTCGTCCGCGCCGCGGACGCGGCTGTCGAGCACCGCCGCGCGGTCCGAGAACCGGACGATCACGCCGCTCGCGGGCGTGACGACGGTGACGTCGTGGACGACCGACCCGTTCGCCCGGTGCATCACGACGCCGGCGTCGCCCCGGCCGTAGGCGAACTGGACGATCTCGGACCAGTCCTCGGGCCTGGTCCCGTCGTGGGGGCGGCGCGTGGTACCGTTCGGCCCGACCCCCTCGATGCGGAGCGACGACACGGCGACGCGCGGATGGCGCAGCTGGAGCACCGTCCCCGAGCCGTTCCCCCGGAGGACGGTGGCGTTCCCCGCGCCGACGTGCGTCACCGGCTTCGCTACCGTCAGGTTCGTCGCCGCGTACTCGCCCGGCGGCAGGCGGACGCTCGTGTTCGGCGGCGCCCGCTCCAGGGCGGCGTCGAGCGTCGGCGCGTCCTCGCCGACGACGACCGACACCGGCCGGTCGAGGAGGCGCCGGCCGTCGGCGGCGACGCCGTCGGCCCAGGCGTGCTGAGTCGCGATGCGCTCCTCGAACGCCGCTCGCCTGCCAGCGAGCGGGCTCTCCGCGGTGCGCTTGAGCGCCTCCCAGTCGACGACCCGCCCGCCGTACTCGTTGCGGAACGCCTCGGCGTCGTCCCGGTCGCCGAACGGGACGCCGATCTCGCGGCTCGGCACCCGCGCGCCGCTCCCGACGACGAACCAGGCGTCGGTCGCTCGCGTCCAGTCGGGCGACCGGCCCCGCTCGGTCGTGACGTAGCCCGCCGACGTGAGGGCCGGGTCGACCGCCGAGAAGTCCGAGACGAACACCGCGAGGGGGTCGCCGAAGCTCGTCCGCGTCCCCGGCGCCGCGATCTCGCCGGCGGCCGTCTCCACCCCGTAGTAGCCGACGACGAAGCTGTACTGCGAGAAGTACACCTCGGCGCGGGGGATCAGGAACCCCTCCCGCTCCGCCCGGTTGACGTCCACGTAGGTCATGCCCGTCGAGAGCGTCCGGTCGAACGGGACGGGCTGGAGCTGCTCGCCCGCCGCCGGGCCGAGCGCGAACGAGCCGCTCGCGACGACGAGGATCCCGACGATGACGACGGTCACGTCCCGGACCGCGCCCGGTGTGACGAACGCCATCCCGCTCAGCGCCCGAGGCCCGCGATGGTACCGCGGGTGACGTCGCCGTGTTCCATCAGCTGTCCGCCGTACTCCTCGCGGAAGGACTCGGCGTCCGCCCGGTCCGAGAACCCGATCAGGTCCCTGCCCATGGCTCCGTTCACCTCACTGTCGACGACGTACGTGACGCTGTCGGCCGAGACGAACGCGTCCGCCTCCGGGTGGGAGGTGATGAGGGTGTCGCCACCCTCGGTGTACACCCGGTAGTCGACCGCGGAGTAGTCGGTGACGTAGAACGCCGCCGCCTCCCACCCCTCGTCGCGGCGCTCGAAGTGAAACTGGTAGGCCTCCCACGTGCTACAGAACCGCGCCGGGTTCGCGTGTCCCGCCGGCTCGTTCCCGGGGTAGAATATCTGCGCCGAGGGACCGGGATGGTTCGGGATGACCATGCCACAGACGTCGCAGCTGTGCTCGGTCGTGAGCGTGATGGGCTCCGGGGCGTCGTCGCCGCCGTCGCCGGAGATGGCACTACAGCCGGCGACGGCGGCGACGCCGGCCGTCGCCGCGCCCGTCAGAACCGCCCGTCGGGAGACCCCCGCGTGGTGCCGGTCGCACATCGTCACCGGCGTCTAGGCGCCGGGCGCTTATGCCCGTACCCGCGGTTCCCACTCGGTGGGAACGGGGGCGAGGGAAGCGAGCGGTCCCGTCGAAAGCGCGGCCCCGTCGAACCCGCCGACGGGGACGGGCCGGGGCGGACGACGGGGAAGAGGACAGCCGCCCGTCCGGTTGCGAACTCCCCCCGTCCCTCGGTCGCGAGGCGGAGTCGCCGGCGTCAGTCGATCGCTATCGGCGTCCCCTCCTCTATCGTCTCGGCCTTCGGCATGCGAACGGTCAGGACGCCGTTCCGGTAGGTCGCGTCGATCCCGTCGCGCTCGACGGACTGCGGCAGGGGGATCGAGCGGCCGACCGACTTCCGGTGGCGTTCCCGGCGGATGTACTTCCCGCCCGCCTCCTCGCCTTCCTCCGTCTCCTCCGACTCCCGTTCGGCCGTCAGGCGGAGCGAGTGGTCGGTCACCCGGACGTCGATGTCGTCCTTCTCGAAGCCGGGCAGGTCCGCGGTCAACACGAGTTCGTCGTCCGTATCCTCCAGGTCGATCTGGACGCCCGCCGTCTCCGGGCGGTCGGCGGGGGCGCGCTCCGACTCCCACCAGCGCGCCGTCTCCTCGAAGTTCGCCTGCATCCGTTCGACCAGCCGTTCGAGCTCCTCGAAGGGGTTCGTCTGTGTTGTCATGGCTGTACGCCGGGGTACGCGACGGAACTCAATAACCCCGGACGGTTGTTTTTGCTTCGTGAGAAACACGGCCGAGGACGGCGGCGACACGGCGCTCGCGGGGCGGTCGGACGGCCCTGCCACGCGACCGGCGCTCGCGGGGCGTCGGTGCGGTCAGCTGGGCATCCCGCCGTCGACGTTGAGGACCTCGCCGGTGACGTACGAGGCCTCGTCGCTGGCGAGAAAGCGGACGGCACAGGCGACCTCCTCGACCGACGCGAACCGGTCGAGCGGGATCTGCTCGCGGATCCGGCTCCTGATCTCGGCGTCGACGGCCTCGACCATCTCGGTCCGGGTGTACCCCGGCGCGACGCAGTTGGCCGTCGACCCGTGCGGTGCGAGCTCCATCGCCAGCGACCGCGTGAAGCCGACGAGCGCGCTCTTCGAGGCCGCGTAGTTCGCCTGGCCGTAGTTCCCCCGCTGGCCGATCACGCTCGCGACGTTGACCAGCCGCCCCTCGTCGGCGTCTCTCACGTCCTCGTAGAAGGCCTTGGTGCAGTGGAACGCGCCCCCGAGGTTCACGTCGATGACGCGCTCCCAGTCCTCGGGGGTCATCCGCTCGAACCGTCGGTCGGCGGTGACGCCGGCGTTGTTCACCAGCACGTCGACCCGGCCGAACTCGTCGTGGACGCGGTCGGCCATCGCGGCGACCTCCGTCCGGTCGCCGACGTTCGCCCGGGCGGTGACGGCCCGCCCCTCGCCGGCCTCGATCGCCTCGGAGACCTCGCGCGCGTCGTCAGCCGAGGAGCGGTAGTTCACGACGACGGCCGCTCCACGCCGACCGAGGTGGAACGCGATCTCGCGGCCGATCCCCCGCGAGGCCCCGGTGACGACGCAGGTCTTGCCGCGCAACGACGGGGGTGGCGCCGTCGCCCGCTCGTCGCCGCCCGTCGACGCCAGCCCCGTGCCCGGCGTCATCGCTCGCCCTCCGACGGCCCCGGCGTGCCGACTGGCGTCGACGCGGACCGGCCGGACGCGACCGCGGGGGCCGACGCCTCGCGGTCGGGGGCGGTCACCCGCCGCGTCTCGCGCTCCTCGGCGGGGGCCGGCGGCTCCCGATCGGGGTCGGGGCCGTCGGTCCGCGGCGGGAGCTGCGGGTCGCCGGCCTCGATCGCGTCGAGGACGTCCCCGACGGTGTGGGCCGTCCCCGCCGCGGTGCAGGGTGCGAGCCCGACCAGCGCGCCGTCGACGGACGCGGCCACGAAAAACACCGGCAGGACGACCAGTTCGTCGGACGACCCGGTGATCGACGAACGGGACGTGCGCACCTCGAAGGGGAGGCCGACGCGCGAGTCCTGCCGGGCCGCCCACGATTCGAAGGCGCGGACGGCGTCGAGGGTGCCGTCCGCCTCGGCCTCCCGGTCGAGGTCGAGGCTCATCGCCCGCGGCCACGCGTGGACGCGGAAGCCGGCTATCCGGTCTTCCCGGTCGAGTCGTTGCAGCCGTTCGATGACGGCGTTCCGACGCTCCACGACGGGCGCGTCGGCTCGGACGTAGAGGTCGGCAGTGGGTTGGTCTGACTGCATGCTGTTGGCTTCGATCCCCCTCGTCGACGGGGTTGGACAGCCGCCCGCATAACCACCGACAGTAGTTCCCGTGGCGTGAGAAGTCGCCGCAGTCGGGCGAACTGCGGCGGGACGCGAGGCGCTTTTCGGCCGCCCTCGGCGACGCCGCACGTCGGACCGACGGTCGCCCCCTCGGCGACGCAGTCGACGGTCAGTCGAGCAGGCGGCCGTGAACGTCGATCTCGCCGTTGCGGATGCGGGTGCTGCTGATCCGGGTGCCGTCCTCGGCGACGACGAAGGGGGGCGTGTGGATCTCGAGCGGGCGCAGGCCGGCCTCGACGCGGTGCTGGTTGATGTCGTACGCCCGGCGCTGGGCTTTCGCCTCCGGCGAGACCACGAGTGCGTCCACGTCCTCGCTCGTCGGAGCCGGGCCGCGGGGGTCCTCCAGCCGGCGTATCTCGTAGGACGCCGTGTAGGCGTCGTCCATGCGGTCGAGCTCGTCGTCGAGCGCCGCGCGCCGGTCTGCGAAGGACCCGAGCAGTTCGGCGTGCTCCGGCTCGCTCCGGGTCCGCCGCGCCAGGGCTGTCGAGGTGAGTCCGACGACGACGCGTCCGTCCCCGTCGCCGTCGTGGCTGGCCGTCTGGAACGCCTTGTGGAGGAGCGCGCGGTGTCCGTTGTGGACCGGCGTGAACGTCCCACCGAGCAGCGCGACGCGGTCGGTACGAGTCATGCGTTCCCCTTCCCGCTCGGTCGCCGTATGTGTGCCGGCACGGCCGGTCCCGGTCGCGTGCAGCGATGCGGGCGACGGCGGCGACCCGCCTCGCACCCTCCCACGCCGGGCCGACCACCCGCGTCCGGGCTTCCAGGCCACCTTCGTCGCCGGCGTCGTCGCGCCCCCGTAGCTGTTCGTGCTGGCCGCCGAGTCGCGGCTGGGCGCCGCGGCGGTCGTCGTGGTCGTCGTCGCGCTGCTCGCGAACGTCGACCGTCGTGCCCCCCTGGGTGCGATGGCGGTCAACGAGCGGTACAGCCGACTCGTCGTGGCCGTCGACGACCGCCTGCTGGCCGACCGCCTGGCGTTCGGCGCGTTCCTCGCGTCGGTCGTGCTCGTTCCGCTGGTGCTCGCGGCGCGACAGCGGCGGGACGGGAGCCCCGAGACCGACCGCGGGAGCGGGACGCTCAGTCCGTCTCCTCGAGCAGCCAGCCGAAGCGGGCCTCCCAGAACTCCTCGTCCCGCGGCTTCTTGGTTCGCCCGTAGGTCTTCCTGTCGCGGATCTGGCGTTCGAGGACGTCGCGCGCCTGGTTGAGCGCGTGTCCCGCGCCGTACCCCTCCCCGGAGGCCATGTACAGGCCGCGGTCGGTGTACAGTCGGATGCGCGCGAGCAGGAGCGGCGTGCCGCGCAGCTTCTCGTCGTGCTCGTGGAGGTGGACCTTCGCGTCCAGGACGGTCATGCCGTGGTCCTTGTCGTCGAGCGCGTCGACCATGGCCACGACGTCCTCGTAACCGACGTCGTCGAGCAGGTCCGACCCGTACACCTGGACGCCCCGGTTGCCGCCGGCCTCCCAGGTGAGCGCGTCGAGGACGTCGGTCTTCGTGACGATGCCGAACGGCGCGCCGTTCTCGGTGACGACCAGCGACGACGCCTCGATGGCGAACATCTCCTCGACGGCGGCGTCGAGCGTGGCGTCCGGTCGGATCGTCCGCACCGGCGACGCCATCACGTCCCGCACCGGTAGGTCGAGGACCCGGGCCTGCTCGCCCTCGCGGGCGCCGAACCCACCGCCGCGGCTCCGCCCGCTGCCGCTCGACATGTCGCCGCCGTACGAGTCGGTGCCGGCCGCGTCGCCGCCCTGGCTCTGTCCCATCGACCGGACCGTGAGGTCGGTCACGTCGTAGAGGCTGAGGATGCCGACGGCCTCGTCGTCCTCGACGACGGGGAGGTGGGTGATCCGGTTCTCCCGGAAGCGGTGGAGCGCCTCGCCGACCGTCGACGCCGGGTCGACCGAGACGAGGTCGGTGCTACACGCCTCGCGCACGGTCGCCGCGTCGAGGAACGGGAGGACCTCCCGGAGGACCCCGTCCGCGGTGACGACCCCGATCAGCTCCCGTCCCTCGAACACGGGGAGGATCAGCGAGTCGCTGTCGATCATGAGCTGTGCGACCTTGCGGACGTCCTCGTCGGGCGCGAGCCGGGGGACGTGCCAGACGAGCGAGCCGACTTTCTCGTTGGGCTGGTGGTGGGACGTGGCGAGGCGGCGGCGCGTGACGACGCCCTCGAACTCGTCGCCGTGCACCACGACGCCGCGGACCGACGGGTCGTCGAACGCGCCGACGAGCTTCGACACTCGCGTGTCGGGAGTGAACGTTTCGTACTCTTCGGAGACGATTGAGGCGATATCCATGGGCGTGAGTGCTGCTGGCCGGTGGTCGCGGTTCGCTGTCCTCGACGGTACGGCCGACGGTCGTACCTTCGCCGCTGGAATCCAAGTACCCGCCGGTCGTTCCCACCATCTGGAAAGCGGCCGGGCCGGCGGCGCGGACGGCGTTCGACCGCCGAATAGAGGTGACGCGAAAATGATTTCATTTAGCTCGTCTCAGATCCGTTAGTTCTATCCTCCGACAGCGTCGAGCGGCGGGGCGTCGACGACGGCACCGGCGCTCCGTGACGGTGCCGCGCCGGAACGGGCGACGACGAGGCCGGACCCCTCCCGGGGCCACGCGCTACACGCGCCGGCGGCGGTGCGCGGCGCTCGGCGACCCGACGCGACCGAACGCGTCCGAGACGAACGGATCGGTTCGGACCCGGCGGGACGGTCGGCAGCGTGGCGGACGCGACGTGTGCCGACCGGGGTCGGAACCCCTGCAGTCGTCGATCGAAACGGACGCGGCGCGAGCGACGACGGGATCGACCGGGCGACCCACGTCACCCCCCGTCGAGCAGACCCACGTCGACCGCGGGCGGTTCGAGTCGCAGGCGACCGCGGGCCGGCCTCCGCTCGCTGCGCGCGGTGCGCGTGGCGGACCGAAGCTGTCCGACGATATATCAATACACGTTGTTGTATTTTGTTCTGATAGGATCGCGGAGGTGAGTCGGTTCCGGGGCGCCGTTGGCCGGCGACCGGCCCGGCCGGCGTGGCGGGCGAGTCGAACGTCGGCCCCGGACCGGCCGTCCCCCGCCCTCCCGGCGCGCCGCCGGTCGTGGCAACCCGTGGCGAAGCAGTTAACCCGCCGGGATCGATACCGGTCCGCATGGCCGACCTCACGCTCGCCCTCGACTACGACGCCCTCGAGCGACTCGCAGACCCGGCGGCGGCGGTCGGCGACGCGCGGCGATGGAGCGAACGGATCTGCTTCGTGACCGACCGCCCGGCGCACGTGCTCACCGCGTTCGAGCGGACCCACGACCTCGAACAGGACTACTACGTCGACCCCGAACCCGTCGAGGCGAGCCTCGAGACGATCCGCCTGCACTTCGACACCGAGCGCTACGTCTACGTCGGCGTCGACGAGGCGGAGGCGACGCTCCCCCACGACGACTGGGAGTTCCGGCACGTCGACGAGGCGGCCGACGCCGCGGACTGGCGGCTCGACGAGCCCGACGACGGCGGCGACGAACCGGCTGCGGACCCGTTCGGTGGCGACGCCGACTGGCCGTAGCGGCTCCCGACCGTCTAGTGTCGCTTGACGGGGACGCTCCGGCCACAGCCCGGACAGCTGACGTAGGCGTCGTCGCCGTCGTACGTGATGCGCGTTCCACAGCTCGGACAGTTGAGCTTGACGGCCTGCATGGGTCTCACTCTGGTTTGCGAGAACCGGCAGTTACGTCTTTCGGCCGAACGGGACGGCGCGGTCAGCCGAACGTCTCGACCGCGGTGAAGGCGCCGTAGCCGAAGGCGGTCGCGAGCGCGAGCGACCCGACCCACGCGAGCACGGTGTAGACCATCTTCTGCCGGCTGACGCCGCCGTCGCCGGCGGCGTACCCGCTGCCGACGATCGCGCTGACGATGATCTCGTTGAACGAGACGGGGATACCGAAGAAGACGGCCGTCTGGGCGATGGCGAACGACGGCACCAGCGCCGCGATCGACCGGCTGGAGTCGAGCGCGGAGTAGTCCTGGGACAGCGCCTTGATCATCCGCGGCGCGCCGGTCCACGAGCCGGCGAGCAGGCCGAGCCCGCCGACCATCAGGACCGCGACCAGCGGCGAGCCGAGCGGCCCCAGCAGCGGCAACAGCGGGCCGATGGCGAGGCCGACCTGACTCCCGCCGGCCGAGAACGCGACGAGCCCGCCGAGCGCGAGCAGGAACCGGCGCTCCGCGCGGACCTCGTCGCTCGCGAGCGCGGAGTACATCAGCCCGCCGACGCCGACCGCGACCGCGGCGGTGACCAGCCCCCGGGCGCCGACGCCGCCGCCGACCGCCGCCGCGGCCGTCGCCGCGAGCGAACTGCTCGCCCGGCCGGGGCCCAACAGCGTGAACTGGACGTTCGCGACGATGACGCCGACGAGCGCGGCGAGGACGGCGATGACGACCGACCGGCGCTCCGGGCGCTCCCGGAAGGTCCGGGAGAGCGCGTAGGAGATGCCGCCGCCGACGAACGGCACCGAGACCCAGAGCGTGACGATCTCGCGATACTTCGCCCAGGCGGGGTCGCCGCCCAGCGCGAGGCCGACGCCGACGACCGCCCCGGTCACGGTGAACGCCGTCGCGATCGGGTAGCCGGCGAAGACGCCGACCGCGACGAGCACGGCGGCGGTGAACAGGCCGATGATGGCCGCGAGCGGCGAGAGCGCTACCCCCCGGATCAGCTCCCGGCCGACCGCCTCCGAGACGTTCGCTCCCTGCAGCGTGGCGCCCGCGAAGCCGAGCAACCCCACGAGAAAACCCGCGCGCATCACCGAGATGGCGTTGGCGCCGACCGCGGGCGCGAACGGCGTCGACCCCGAGGAGCCGGCGCCGATCGACCACGCCATGAACATGCTCGCGACCCCGGCCACCGCGATCACGGCGATCGATACCACTGCTCGTCACCTCCACGTTCGTACATGCGTCGTATCACGTCGTTCGGGGGACAATGGCTGTCACGGAGGACAGTGTCGGTCGACTCACGGAAGACGGGGGAAGGGAGTCAGAGGAAGATCGCCGGAATCGTGTTCCGGAAGATGTTGAGCGCGATGACGAAGAGGATCGCGATGACGACCCAGTTGAACTTCTGCTCGTCGAACTCCAGCCGGCGCACGTAGGTGCCGATGAGCAGGCCGACGATCGTGACGACGGAGATCGCACAGCCCAGCCAGAGCTGGTAGGGCGTCATCACGCCCTGCAGGGTCATCTGGACGATCCGCTCGGTGAAGATGAAGGTGAACACCATCGACAGCCCGCCGACGTACTTCTCAGTGTTGCGCTCGAAGGTGTGGAGATACGCCGGCAGGAGCGGGCCCAGGTTCGCCGCCGCGAGGAGGAAGCCCTCGCCGAGCCCCGCCGCGCCCAGCGCGAGCGGGTGGTGGGCCTCCTCGATGACGAAAAAGCCCGAGACCAGTTCGAAGATGACGTAGCCGAGCAGGAGCAGGCCGATGAGGAAGGGGATGATCGGCCCCTTCTCGAAGGACGCGAGGAAGAACACGCCCGCGATCGATCCCACGAGTGCGAGGGCGATGAGCGCCCACTCCTGTTTGATGTAATCCAGCCCGGTGTTGGTCTCGCCGACCTGGAAGACGTTGATCATCCACGGCGGGATCGCGAGCACGACGACCGCGACGGCCGGGTCGATCACCGTCGCGAAGATCGGCGTGGTGATGAGTGCGTAGCCGAAGCCGACCGCACCCTTCACGACCGCCGCGAAGACCGCGACCAGGAAGAACAGGGCGATGGTGACGGTGCCGATGTTCCCCTGGATGCCTTTGGTGAGACCGTCCATGCCCGGGAACAACACGATCGTTCCGAGGACGACGGCGCTCGTCGCGAACGCCATCAACACCTCCCGGTACTGCAGGTCGGTCAGGTTCGATACGAACTCCTTGGGTTTTACTCGCTGTTCTGTCTGAGTTCCCATTGTCCGTTCCCGTCTTTCTGTACGTCGGTGATGCGGTTATTCGACGGCACACTTGTTCGGGCCGAGCTCGATCTCCGGGTCGCAGAGCTCGCGTTTGCCCTCGTTGATGGCGATGATCTCGTCGTGGTTGGCCGGCTTCGAGCCCAGCCGCTCGAGGATGAACTCCACGAACTCGTCCTCGTCCGTGAGCTGTACGGCCTCGTTCGTCTCTTTGATCTCGTCGATCGTCGCCGAGACCGGCTTGCCCGCCTCGACCTCCTCCGCGCCCCAGTGAGCGGGGAAGACCCTGAGGTCGCCGTCGAGCGTCAGGATCTTCTCGAAGATGGAGTCGTAGAGCACCTCGGCGTGGTCGCGGGCGCCCTCGTCGCCGTCCTCCAGGTCGGGGCGACCGACGCTGTCGACGAACTGGGTGTCGCCGGTCAGCAGCGCGCCGCCCTCAACCCGGAAGGAGACGCTCTCCATCGTGTGCCCGGGCGTGGAGATCACCTCGACGTCGTGCCCGCCGAGGTCGAGGACCTCGCCGTCGTCGACGAGCGTCGCGTCCGAGCAGCCCTCGGGGGTCTCGGTCCGCTCCTCGACGCGCGAGCCGACGACGAACTCGGCGTCGTGCTCGTCGGCGAACGAGCAGCCGGCCGAGATGTGGTCGGCGTGGAGGTGAGTGACTGCGACGTACTCGACGGAGATCTCGCCGTCCTCGTCGTGCATGCGCTCGTCGCCCTCGATCGCCTCCTCGTACACCTCGGTGTGCTGGGCCGGGTCGACGACCATCGCCTCCCCGTCGTTGCCGACGACGTAGGAGAGACAGCCGTTGGCGACCCGCTTGACCTGCTTGAACACGAGGTCGCTGTCGAGGTCGACGTTGACGACGTCGAACACCTGACTCCAGCCGAGCATGCCGCCCTCGAGCGTGACCGCGTCGTAACCCCGTCGGGCGAGCTCCTTCGCGGCGTGTCGACTGGTGTTGCCGTGGGCACAGACCGTGACGACCTGCTCGTCACGCGGAAGCACCTCCTCCGGGTCGTCCGTGAACTCCCCGGACTCCTTGTCGAAGTGGAGGTTGACTGCGCCGGGAATGTGCCACCCGTCGTACGACGCTTCGCCGCGTACGTCGACGACCGGATACTCTTCGTCCGCGTCGAGACGGCCTTTCAGGATCTCTGGCGAGATCTGGCCGACTACCAAGCCTGTTGACATATGTGTGTCTCTCACCCTGTGGGGCGTACGTGATAGCTGTTACCTGCTACCACATGCCCGCAGTCATAAGCCTCCTAAATAAATTTTAGGGAGTAAAACCGCGGCGTTCGCGGGGGCCCGCTCGACGCTCGTGACAACATTTAACAATGTGTCGGCAGTACCCGGAGCCATGTTCGATCGGATCCTCGTTCCGACCGACGGTACGGAGAGCGCCGAGCGGGCGGTCGAGTGGGCGATGGAGCTCGCGGCCGAGAACGACGCGGAGGTCGTGGGGCTCTACGTCAACAACGTCTCGGACATCGTGCCGGCCGCGACCTCGCCGAGCGCGCCCGACGAGATCGAGAGCGCGATCGAGCGCGAGGGCGTCAACGCGCTCGACCGCCTCGAACGGATGGCGCCCGATGGCGTCCGGGTGACGACGGAGATGCGCGAGGGCAACCCGGCCGACGAGATAGTCACCTACACCCAGGAGGAGCCGATCGACACGGTGGTGATGGCCCGCAAGAGCACCTCGCTACTCTCGAACCTCGGGAGCAACACCAACGGCGTCGTGCGGTCGAGCGGCGTGCCGATCGTCGTCGTCCCCGTCGACGACGACTGACGGCGGCGGTCGCCCCTCGCGGCGCACGGCGAGGCGGGCCGTGCGCGTGGCAAACGACCGGGCGACGACGGGTCCGCCGACTGCTTCTCGTCTCCGCTCGTCGTCGCCGCTCCTCACTCCTCTCCGCTCGGCGGCCGGCGCGTCAGCGCTTCTCGTTGATGCCGTCGCGCTGGAACCGGTTTCGCTCCGGGATCATGCTGACCTCGATGTACTCCTCGCCGTTGGCGTAGTCGACCCCCGGCTGGATGTGGGGGTAGGGCCCGTCGGCGGGCGTGTTCTGCACGTCGCCGCCGTCTTCGGGCGTCTGGACGAGGTCCATCACCTCGTAGTCGACGGGCGAGTTCTCCTCCAGGTAGTCGACGAGCACGTCGACCGGGATGGTCCCGTCCTCGACGTGGACGTTCCGGAAGGGGAACCCGCAGTTGCCGAGGTCGCGCTCCGGGTCGCCGGGGCGTCGGAGCGTCGCGACCTCGTAGGACTCGTCGGGGTCGATCGGCTCGCCGTCGACGGTCATCTCGACCAGTCGGCGCCCGCGCTTGGCGGTCGGGTCGATCGTCACCTCCACGTTCGAGGAGTAGTTCCTGAGCCGGCCGTCCTCCTGGTCGTAGACGTACGGCGTGAAGTTGTCCATCAGGAACTCCTCCATGTGGTTCATGATCTGCTGGCCGTAGGCCTCGCCTTTCGCCACGGGCGCGGTCATCGGGAAGAACGTGTAGAGGTCGCCGATGGTGATCTCGCCCTCGGTGATCGCGGAGCCGTACCGGAAGCCATGCGAGATGGCGAAGTCGGCGTCGAAGTACTCCGTCAGCGCGTCGTTGTAGAGCGTGTTCCAGGCGCTCTCGAGGAACGACTGCCGGTAGAGCGGCTTCGAGGTCTCGCCGACGACGGTGTCGATGGGCCGGTCGAGCGTCCCGTTGCCGCGCTCGAAGTGGAGGTCGTCCTCGAGGAACGGCGCGCGGACCTCCTCGACGGTCTCCTGTGCGGCCGGGTCGGGCTCGGGCGTGTAGTCGTGACCCTCGACGAGGCAGTAGAGGTTGTGTCGGAACTCGACCTCGCCGTCGTCGCGAACGCGGAGGTCGACGCGGCCCAGCCCGTCGCCCATGCCCGACTCGACGACGACCGTCTCGGTCTCGGGCACGACGATCGGCTCGTGGGTGTACTCGTGGGTGTGCGCCGAGAACATCACGTCGATGTTGTCGATGTCCTTCGCCGCCTGGACCTTCCACTGCAGGCCGATCTCGGAGACGGCCACCACGACGTCGGCGCCGGCCTCGCGGGCCTCCGCGGCGTACTCCTCCAGCAGCGCCGGGTGCTTGGCGAACTTGTACTTGTCCGTGTAGAACAGCGGCATCATCCGGTCGACGTAGACGTTCGTCATGCCGACGACGCCGACCGTCACCCCGCCGACCTCGGTGAGCGTGTACGGGTCGAAGATCAGCTCCTCGGAGTCCCAGTCGAGCAGGTTGTTCGCGAGCACCGTCGAGTCGAGCGACTCCATCAGCTCGACCATGTTGCCGTCCTCGACGGCCTCGTTCGAGTAGTCCCAGTTGCCCGGCACGTAGGCGTCGGGCCGGATGTGCCGGTTGATCGGGTCCAGCATCGACTTGCCCAGCGTGTAGGTCGTCACGGCCGTCCCGTGGAACGTGTCCCCGCTCATCAGCGTGAGCACGTCGTCGTCGTAGTACTCACGCACCTCGTCGATCTTCGCCGAGAGCAGGGGGATCCCGCCGCCCTTCCGGACGATCGTGTCCTCGTCGCCGAACTCGAGGTCCGGACGCGACTTGGGGTTGTCGTAGTACACCTGGTGTCCGGGGGTGATCTGCCCGTGGAGGTCGCTGACGTGCAGGAACGTCACGTCGGGGTCGCCCCCCGGGTCGTCCGAGACGGTGTCGTCGAGGCGACGCCAGTCGCCGATGTACTCAGCGTCCAGTGTCATGTGCTACCACCGGTAGCGGCGGAGCGGCGATGGATATACTTTTCGCTGGGACGGCCGGCGCCGGGACCGCGGAGCACTTGACCGCGCTCCCCGAACGGGCGGTATGCAGGTCATCGGGGTCGCCGGCCACAGCGACACGGGCAAGACGACACACGTCGAGCGGCTGGTGCCCGCACTCCGCGAACGCGGGCGCGTGGCCACCGTGAAGTCGATCCACCACGACGTCGACATCGACGACCCCGGCACCGACACCCACCGACACCGGCAGGCGGGCGCCGAGCGCGTCGTCGGCGTGACGCCGGCGGGCGCCTTCCAGACCGGCGACGGCGGCAAGCGCCGGGCTCTCGACCGCGAGGGTTCCGAGGCGGCCGCGCTCCGGCGTCGCCTGCTCGGGTTCGCCCGCGACGGGATCGACTACGCGGTCGTCGAGGGGTTCCGGTCGTCGCTCGTGCCGGTCCTGCTCACCGACGAGCGGGTCCGCGGGACGGTCGGCGGCCACGTCGTCGGCCACGTCGACGACCTCGACCTCGCGACGCAGGTCGAGCGCGTCGACGCGCTCGCGGGGATCCGAACGCCGGCGGCGCTCGCCGCGACGAGCGACGAACCCGTCGCCGTCGGCACCGACGCCGTCGCCGCCGACCGGGACGCCGCGGAGTGGACGGCCGCCGACCGGCTCCCGACGGGGGACGACGACTCGCGGGTCGAACGCGTCGCGGCCGACCTGCGGACCCGGACGGGCGTCTCGTCGGTCGGGGTCGTCGTCCGACCGCCGGTGACCCCGACCGACCGCGTCGCGGTCCACGTCGTCGTGACGGCGACGGGTCGGACCGAGGCGGTCCGGGGCGTCGAGGCCGCCCGCGAGCGCCTCGGCGAGCGGTGGGCGGCGTTCGCGAATGCGACAGCCGACCGTATCCTCGTTCGCTGAACGGCGGCCGACGCGGCCGCGAAAAACCGCCCTCGACGAACGGCGGCGAGTCAGTCAGTCGTCCGCGCTACCCTCGGACTCGAAGACGGGTGACTGACTCGTCGGGTCCCAGCGGTTCTCGCGGCCGACGGGGCCGTCGAGGTACCAGGCGTCGTCCTCGCCGGGGTCGGTCGGCGGCGAGATCGGACGCTTCAGCCACTTCGGCCGGCGAAGGTTGTTCGGCCCCGGTGCGGGGCGAGTCTTCTCGACCCACTCGCGGTAGATCTCGAAGGAACGGTCGGTGTCGACGTACACGTCGCCGTAGTAGTCGTCCTCCTTGGCCGGCGTGACTGTCACCTTCTGGTGCCAGCAGTGCATCCCCGAGATCGGGTCGGGGTGGGGCGCGTGGGTCAGGTTCTGGGCGACGCCGCCCTTGGTCCACCAGACGCGCGCCGAGTCGGGGTCGTCGTCGGCCTCGAACGGCTGGATCCCCTCCTTCTGGCGCATCCCCCACTGGCTCTCGTCGCTGTCGAGGTCGACCGTGACCTTCCCGTAGGGGTCGCCGCCCTCGTCGAAGTCGCCGCCGTCGTCGTCGCGGTCGATCTTCCACTGTCCCATGTGGTGGGACATGGCGACCAGCCCCGGCTTGATCGACTCGGTCACCCACACCTCGTTGACGAAGTAGCCGATCTCCGTCTCGACCCGGCAGAGGTCGCCGGTCTCCAGGCCCATCCGCTCCGCGTCCTTCGTGTGGACCCAGACGGGGTTCTTGTGGGAGATCTCCTCGAGGTACTTGGAGTTCGACGACCGCGAGTGGATCTGGGTTGGCAGGCGGAAGGTGGGGACGAGCACCATCTCGCCGTTCTCGTAGTCGATGTTCTCGGGGTGGACGTGGGACTTGAGGTAGTTGGGGAGCTTGTACTCATCCTCCTCCCAGCCCCACTCGTCCATCGTCTTCGAGTAGAACTGCTGTTTCCCGGTCGGCGTCGGGAAGCCGGACTTGGGCTCGCCGTCGACCAGCACGCCGAGCACCTCCGACTCGAACCAGACGTCGTCGGTGAGATCGATCCGGGTGAACCGCCCGTCGTCGGGCTGGTCGTCGGCGAGTTCGACCTCGGCGTCCCACTCCGCCTCGACGCGGCGGATGGTGTCGTACTCGTCGACGTAGACGTCGTCCTCGGTCAGCAGGGCCTCGTCGACCGGCTCCTCGTGGAGCTCGTAGTTGTTCGTCCGGGCCTGGAACGCGCCGTAGTGTTTCATGTACTCCAGCGGCTCCATGTCGTTCTCCTCGGCCTTCTCGACGAGGTTCTCCTCCTCCTCGAAGACGGCCCGGTAGTACTCGTCGATCGTCATCTGGGCCGGCTCGCCGTCCTCGCTCTCGCGGTACGGGCTCTCGAAGTACTCCCGGATACCGAGTTCGCCGTCCTCGTCCATCCGCCAGGAGAGGTCCATCCAGAACTCGTCTTCCTCCCACACCTCGCCGGGGTTGGCCTCGTAGGTGCGGTCGACGTCCTCGCCCTCGCGCTCTGCGTACTCGCGCTGGACGGGCTGGCGGTAGGTGACCCAGGTGCCGGCGTGGGTCTCCTGGCTCTGGATGTCGTGGCGCTCGGGCGAGTGACCCATCGGCAGGACGTAGTCGGCGAAGTACGCCGTCTCGTTCCACGTCGGCGTGAGCGCGACGTGGAGGCCGATCTTGTCCTCGTCGGTGAGCGCCTCGATCCACGAGAAGCCGTCCGGGTAGGTGTACACCGGGTTGAACACCCGGGAGAAGTACACCGAGATCTCCCCCCGCCCCTCCTTGAGGAAGTACGGGAGCAGCTGGCTCATCTCGTAGTGCGCGAAGGGCCACTCCTGGGGGAGCTGGAGCTCGTCCCAGAGCTTCTGTCGCGGCGGGTCCTTGGGAACCTCCGGCTCGAACTTGTGCCACGCGTTCGGCGAGGTGCCGCCCTTCGTGCCGACCGCACCGACCAGCACCGACAGGAAGTGCAGCGTCCGGGAGACCTGCCAGCCGCCCTCGTTGCCGGAGGCGGCGCTGCGCCAGATGTAGCTCGCGAAGCTGTCGCCCGCCTCGCCGATCTTCCGGGCGACCTTCTCGACCGTGCCGGCGTCGACGCCGGACTCGGCCTCGGCGTACTCGGGGGTGAAGTCGCCGTAGAGCTCGCGGAGGACGTCGATGTACGTCTCGAAGCTCCGCTCGCGGTCGGGGTACTCCTCGTCGAGGAACTGCTCCCAGTTGACCCACCGGCGCAGGAACTCCTCGTCGTACATCTCCTCGGCGATGATGACGTTCGCGCAGGCCAGGAGCACCGCCGCCTCGCTGCCGGGCTGGGTCGGCATCCAGAAGTCCGACATCGCGGCCGTGTTCGAGAGCCGCGGGTCCATCACCGCGAGCTCGCCGCCGTCCTGCATCCCCTCCATGATGCGCTGGGCGTGCGGGTTGAAGTAGTGACCCGACTCCAGGTGCGCGGATAGCAGGAGGATGAACTCCGCGTTCGCGAAGTCCGGGCTCGCGCGGTCGTACTTGTGCCAGAGCGCGAAGCCGGTGCGCGCGCCCGAGCTACAGATGTTGGTGTGGGAGTTGTGGCCGTCGACGCCCCAGGCGTTGATGTTGCGGTCCATCGAGCCCTCGTGCCCGGGGCGCCCGACGTGGTAGGTGATCTCGTTGCCGCGGTCGTCCTCGATCGCCTCGCGCATCTCGCTCGCGATGTCCTCGAGCGCCTCCTCCCAGGAGACGCGCTTCCACTGGCCGCTGCCGCGGGGGCCGTCCCGCTTCAGCGGGTAGAGGATGCGCTGGGGGTCCTCGATCTGGTTTATCGTCGCCGGCCCCTTCGCGCAGTTCCGCCCGCGCGAGCCCGGATGTTCGGGGTTGCCCTCGATCTTCTCGATGTCGCCGGTCTCCTTGTCGATGTAGGTCAACAGCCCACAGCCGGCCTCGCAGTTGAAACACGCCGTCGGCACGACCGAGTAGTCGGTCGGCTCGCCGGTCGCGTCGTACTCGGTCCAGTCGTGCCACTCCTCGGGGTCCGGGTAGTCCGTCAGGTGGCCGCTGTCCGAGATCGGGCTCACCCCGTCCGCCGAGCCCTGCTGTTGCTTCGTGGTCCCCGTCGACCGGTTCGACAGGACCCCGAGACTCTCCGCGAACTTCTCTATCTTGCTCAGTTCGTATCCGTGTCCCATGTTATGCCAGGGAGATGGTCTGCGGTGCGATTATCCAGCAGTACTCGAAGGCGAACAGGCCGGCGAGGGCGAGCAGCCCCGCCACCGCGACGGCGGCGCTCCCCCCCACGGCGAGCGCGACCAGCGGCAGCAGGATCCCGACGACGACGGCGCCGCCCCAGAACACCGAGCGGAACTCGCCGCGGGTGACGCGTGCGGCGGCCTCCTCGGCGTCCTCGGTCTGGTGTGGCGTGAAGATCTCCGACGCGACCAGCGCCGCGTGGAGGAGCACGCCGCCGGCGAGCACGAGGCCGGCCGGCCCGGCGAGCCCCTCGTAGCCCGCGAGGCCGAGCAGGCTCGTGCCCGCGGCGCCGGCGAGTGCCGCCTGCGCGAACATGTGCAGCGGCATCGCCGGGCTCTGCCAGAGGTCACGACCCTTCGACTGGCTGAACAGGAACGCGGTGTACACCGCGGCCGCGGCCGCCAGTACCGAGCCGACGAGCAGGGCCGTCGGGCTCGTGATCAGGTTCCCGAGGCCGAGCAGCCACCCGACGACCATCAGCGTCAGGAAGCCGCCGTAGGCCGTCAGGATGTAGCCACCCTTCACCAGCCAGGAGTTCCAGTTGGGCCGCAGCAGCACCCAGTGGAACCGCTGGGGCTGTTCGAGGTCGATGACGAGCAGGAACGTCGTGATGCCGATGAACGCGAGGCTGACCGCCGAGCTGACCCCCATCAGGTCGGGGCTGGGCTCGACGACGCCTGCGAGCATCAGCAGCGCGGGCACGAAGAACATGCCCGCGCCGATCGACTTCGTCCACGTGTAGGAGTAGACCTCCCACCCCCAGGACTTGTAGTGGCTCTCGCCGATGTCGTACACGCGGCGCGCCTCCTCGTGGAGCAGCTCGTAGGCCTTCGCCGACCGGGACTTCGAGGCGTCGCCCCCGCTCGCGGCCGTGTCGTAGCCGCCGTCGGACTCGACCGTCGCGGCGTCGCTCGCGCTCGCGACGCCGCCGTCGGAGGCGACCTCCCCCTTGCAGCCACAGGAGCTGCCACAGCCACAGCCGTCGCCGGACGAGCCGCCGGCGGCGGACGTCGCCGCGGACGCGAACTCCCCGCCGTCGGCGCGGGTGTCGGCCGCGTCACCGCCGCCGAGGTTCACGTCGGACTCGGCGAGCGACTCGGCGGCCTTCTGGAGGTCGAAGTCGTCGATCTCGCCGCCCTGAACCTCCATGTCGGAGGGGGCGTCGCTCCACATGTAGTGTTCCTCGCGACCCGTCGTCCCGGGCGTCGTGCTCCCCTCGTCGCCGTCGACGTAGAAGAGCTTGGGCTCGGTTCCCTTCTCGGGTTTCCGCGCCTGGACCTCCTGGCGGGAGACCGTCTCCGAGATCTCCGTGTCCGGGTTCTCCACGTCGCCGGCGATGATGGCGTCCTCCGGGCAGACGACCACGCAGGCCGGGTCGCGGCCGGCGTCGACGCGGTGCGAGCAGTAGTTGCACTTCGCCGCGGTCGACGTCTCGGGGTCGATGTACAGCGCGTCGTAGGGACACCCCTGCATGCACGCCTTGCAGCCGATACAGCGCTCGGAATCGAAGTCAACGATCCCGTCGTCGCGCTCCCAGAGTGCCGTGACCGGGCAGACGTCCGTACAGGGTGAGTCGTCGCAGTGGTTGCAGCGCATCACCGAGAAG
Organism: Haloferacaceae archaeon; assembly: GCA_042217235.1. GTDB lineage: Archaea > Halobacteriota > Halobacteria > Halobacteriales > Haloferacaceae > A07HB70. The sequence continues at coordinate 37,557 of JBDGTB010000053.1, forward strand.
TTCCGGTTCGTGTTCGGGAACTCCCCCTTCTCGATGTACTTGACCCACGTCTTGTTCACCCCGATCGGGTCGTCGTGCTCGACCTTGCACGCGACGGTGCAGGCGTGACACCCGATGCACTTTCTGTTGTCGATGACGAATCCGTAGTTCGTGATATTGACCACCTACGTTGGGGCTACTCAACCGTGCGAATGATTCTCACTTAAACATTGTGTCAATCCGGCGTGGGTACCGACGCCGCAGATCGCCGACGGCGCCGGGACCGTCGACGCCGTCCGCGCTGCCGGCACGGGGGGCGATCCCACGCCGCGATCGGCCTAGTTCTACGAGACGGAACACGATCGTGACGGAAGCGCACCACGGAACCCACGTGTGTGAATACCAACCAGATAGAAGAGACCCGGAGCAGCCACGTTTTCGCGATCACACCGGAGTCGCCGTGCGTTCGTCACGCCGAAGTACCGTTCTGTACAATAGAACGATCGTTCGGCAGAGCGACAGGCGCTCGACCCGCGGTTGGGACAACGTTATATGCACCCACGGGTCTAACAGGTAGACCAGAACGAACATGCCGGAACGGGCCAAAAACACGGTTCAGACGTCGGAGAAGACGCTCCGGATCATCGAAGCGCTCAAAACCGAGGACGGCGGGCAGGTGACACAGCTGGCCGAACAGCTCGGGATGAGCAAGAGCACCATCCACAACCACCTCGCCACGCTCACGGAGAACGGCTACGTCGTCAAGGACGGGGACACCTACCGGCTCGGCCTGATGTTCCTGGACCTCGGCGGCTACATCCGGAGCAAGCGGAAGCTCTACCGCATCGCCAAGCCGAAGGTGAAACAGATGGCCGCCGAGACCGGCGAGGTCGCCAACCTGCTGACGGAGGAGAACGGCCGCGGCGTCTACCTCTACCGGTCGAAGGGCGAGCAGGCGGTCGACCTCGACACGTACGTGGGCCACCGGACCTACCTCCACTACACCGCACAGGGGAAGGCCATCCTGGCACACATGCCGGAGTCGCGCGTGCGCGAGATCATCGACCAGCACGGGCTGCCGAAGGCGACCCCGAACACGATCACCGACCCGGACGAACTGTTCGCGGAGCTCGACGAGATCGCGGAGCGCGGCTACGCGACCCACGAGGAGGAGCGACTGATGGGACTGCGGTCGATCGCGGCGCCGATCCAGCCCGACAACGACGTCGCGTGTGGCTCGATCAGCATCTCCGCGCCGGCGAGCCGGATGGACGACGACGCGATCGCCGACATCGTCTGTAGCGCGGCCAACGAGATCGAGCTGAACGTCAAGTACTCGTGAGGCCGGCGTTCTACACGATCGAACGTCGACCACGTCCGGCCCCCCGTTGAGGGGCCGTTCCGGACCGAACGTAGGCGCTCACGGCCGCCGTCGGTGTTCCACACGATCGAACGTCGTCGTTTCCGAGTGCCCACCGTCCGTTACAGATCTAGTGCTGTAAACCCATGCGAGGCGGGACGGCGCGCGTCCGCGTCACGCCGGCGAGTAGCGCGGATACGCGTCGTCGACCGCCCGTGCGTCCTCTTCGAGGAGCGCGACGACGAGGTAGTCGGCGTAGCTCGCGAAGTAGTCGACGAGGCGGGAGATGCGGTCCGCGTCGATGGCCTCCAGCGAGTCGAGGAGGACGAACGGCACCGTCTCGTGGACGTCGTGGACGAGGTAGCCGGCGAGGGCGAACACGAGGCCCGTCACCTCGCGTTCGGACTCCGAGAGGTGGGCGACGGAGTCCTCGTAGCTCACGCCCTCGTCGGTCGTCCGGATGACGTGCAGGTCGAAGACCGCCCGTCCCCCCTCCCCGGCCGCCCCCTCGGTCGCCTCGATCCAGACCCGTTCCAGGTTGTCGTACTCGAGGACGTCGAGCACCTCGTCCATGTGCGCGTTGAACTCCTCGACGGTCTCGGACTCGATCCGCTCGATCCGCGTGCGGAGCTCCGCCAGTTCGTCCTCGACGTCCTCGCGGGCGGCCTCGAGTTCGTCCCGGTCGTCGAGTTTCCGCTCGATCTCGGCGATGTCGTCCTCGACGTCCTCCAGGTCGCTCCGGAGTCGGCCGAGGTCGTACTCGATCTGGTTCGCCTCGCGGTGGAGGTCGAGCAGGTCCCCGTGTTCGTCGCTCTCGAGTTCGTCGACGGCCCGTTCGAGCGACGCCACCTCGTCTTCGAGCTTCGACCGTCGGGCTTCGAGCTCCTCGACGCGCTCCCGGCGACGCTCCCGCTCGCTCTCGATCTCGGACAGCCGGCGCTCGATGCGGTCGCACTCGCGCCGGCGACGCTCGTGTGCCGACTTCTCGTCCTCGAGGTCGGAAACCTGCTCGCGGAGGCCACGGATCGCCTCGAGCTTCTCCTCGCGGAGCGTCCGGAGGCGGCCGAGCGTGGCCTCGATCTCGGACCGGTCGACCGCCGAGCCGCACGTCCAGCAGACGACCTGGTCGTCCGCGGTGAGGCGGTCGGCGACGCTCCCGCCGTCGTCCTCCGCGCCGCGGAGGGCGTCGACGACCTCCGATGACGTCCCCGAGAGCATCTCCTCGTTGAACTGGATCACGGACTGTAGCTCGTTCGCCGCCGACTGGAGCTGCTGGCGCCGGTTCCGGAGCCGGTCGATCTCGGACTCGATCTCGGCGACCCGCCCGTCGGCGACGTCGGGGAGGTCCTCGGCCTCGTTTGACAGCTCCTCGCGTTCGGCGTCGAGCGCGTCGAGGCTCTCCTTCTCGGCCTCGATGCGCCGGTCGACGTCGTCGATGTCGCCGCGCTTGTCGCGGAGCTCGGCGAGCCGCTCTTCGAGTTCGCTCTCTGCCTCCCGGCGCTCGCTCACGCTCGCGTCGTACGCTTCGACCTCGCGCTCCTTCGCCGCGAGAGCGTCTTCCTTCTTTTCGATCCGCTCGCGGAGTTTCGTCCGCCGGCGTTCGAGCTCGGGAAGCCGGTTCGAGAGCTCGCCGAGCGCCGAGAGCTCCTCGGTCATCTCGCGTTTCTCCTGGCGGAGCGCGTCGATCCGGTCGTTGATGGCCTCGGTGTCGACCGGCCGCATGATCAGGTCCCGGAGGTCGTCGCCGCGCGCGACCGCGCGTCGGGCGTCGTTGGTCTCGAGCAGGAAGGCGAACAGGTCGGCGGTCGTGGGGTCGTCGAGGACGGGCGTCCCGCCGGTGACGACCGTGCCGTTCCGTCGCTCGAGCGTCCGGGTGTACGTCTCGTCGCCGATGACGAGCTCGACGGAGCCCGCCTCCGCGTCGCCCTTGAGCGTCACGTCGTCGCTCCCGTGGGCCGCCATGATCGCGCGCAGGAGGGAGGTCCGGTTCGTCGCGTTCCGACCGGACAGCACGGTCACGCCCGGCTCGAACGACGTCGAGAGGTCGTCGATGCCACCGAGGTTCTCGACCGAGAGTCGCACGTCGTGCTCTGCCTCCAGGTCCGAAGTCACGTCTCGGGGCAGGAGTCACACCGACATAAAACTACTCGGTCGGTCGAGCGGACAGTTACGCTTACGGGCGCGTGGCCGTGTCACGCCGAGTCGTCGTCCCCACAGTCACACCCCCCTCGTCGGATCAGCTCGACGACCTCGAACTGGGTGCCACAGTCCCGGCAGTACACCTGCGCGTCGACGAGGACGTCGAAGTCGCCGAGGCGAAGCTCGTCGGCGTCGCGGAGCGACCCGAGACTCCCCTCGACGACGGCGACCAGTCGACCGCGAAGCCGCTGGATGGAGTCCAGGACGCTCTCGGTCCGGTCGTCCGGCGTGGAGTCCTTCGAGACGCCGCGAACCTCCGTCAGGTAGGTGTACACCGACTGGTGGGAGACGAAGTCGGAGAGCACCCGGTCGGCGTCGACGCCCCGCGACTGGAGCGTGTTCCTGGCCTGGACGCGCATCCCCTCGGTGGTCTCGTCGCCGGTCAGCAGCGCGTACAGGTTCTCCACTTCGCCGTCGAGCACGTCCTCGCCCGCCTCCCGCAGTGCGGCGTCGAGGACCGTCTCGTTCGTCAGGTCCGCCAGGTCACGGAGGCTGTCGCTGTCCTCGGGAGCCGTCCACCGGCGCGCCAGCTGCTCGCCGAACCCGTCCAGGCCGTACGCCTCGATGACCCGTTCGACCTTGCTCGGACGCCGGTCCGCGTTCCGATCGGTTCCCATCACTCCGTTCTCGCCACACGCGTTGAAATATGTTCAGGCCGGCCCGGCGGTGGCGTCCGGGGGAGCCGATTCCCGGCGGAGGCGAACGCTCGCAACCAGGTGTTTGCTTCGGCGTGGCCGAAACAGTTCGAGAACTGGTCGGTTCGGCGTTCTACTTCACGAAAAGTACGTTCGACGCCGTTCCGGCTTCCCGTGCGTGTCGTGGCGGGGTCGAAGTCCGTGACGGCGGCAGGCCGCCTGTCGCCGCGTCGCGCCATCGACGGGGACGATCGCGTCGACGAGACGCCCCTCGCGGTGTTCCGAGGGGGACGTCGCGGTGAGCACCGGGGAATCTCGTCGGAGCCGAGCGGACGTGGCGAAGGCGGGTCGTCGCGGAGTCGCCGGCGGCGTACGGCCGGTACCGCGACGTCGATCTGGATCGCGGTCTCGTCGACCACGACGTGCGCCGGGACCGTGCGCGGCCGGCGGTCCTCGTTCTGCGCCCTGGTCTGGACGGTCGATCGATGGCGATCGATCCCCGATATATCAAAATTAGACATTGTATGTCAAAATTAGATGTTGTGTTCGAGAGGATAGGTCGGGGTCGGAGTCGGGTGCCGAGCCTCGTCGTCGGCTCGGGCGTCGCCACCCCCAGAGAACCCAACGCGAGGCGGTCGCGACCAGCGACGATGCGGTCGACCCCGGGCACGGGTCGTCCGGAACCGTACCGCTTCGCTCTTCGCCCCCTGTCCGAACACCGCCCGAGCCGCCACGGGGTCGAGCCCCGAGGCACTCGCCTCGCTCATCCGTCGATGCCGCGACGCCCACCGGCAGCCACGACGTGCCGGTCACGCCCGGGTAGTGCCACCGACGTCGCGGTCTCGGGTCGCGCGACCGACGTCGCGGCGACGCACGACGACCCCGATCAGCGGCTTTCCGGGCGAGACGGTCGATCGACGACGATCTGCGTCGGTCCGAGTGCGTCGTACTCCGGCTTGTTGGCCGTCATCTCCACGGCTTTCTCGAAGGACTCCAGCCCTTCGACTTCCCGATCGACGTACCGAGCGATGTCGACGCGGCCGTCCGCGACGAGCTTTCCGGCGAGCTCCCCCGTATCGGAGTTCGGTCCGAACGACCTGACGCCGTGTCGTGGATGTATCCAGTCCACTTCCTTGCCACGTACGTTCCGCGGCGAGAGCGCCATCTCCCCCTGAAGGAGTCCCACTTGGACCAGTTTCCCGTCGGTGCGCACCATGTCGTACGCGTGAGCGACGGGGTCGTCGCCCGACGTCAGACGTGATTGGTTCCCCCCGACCGAGGCGAAGACGACGTCCGCGCCGATCCCGTCGGTCGCGTCGTCTATCGCCGCGACCGGATCGACTTCCCGGGCGTCGACCGGTTCCATCCCTCGCTCAGCGGCGAATTCGAGCTTTTCCGGGACGACGTCGACCGCGTACACCTCCCCTGCGCCCCGGACGAGGGAGAGCTGCCCGGCGTGCGCACCCATCACGCCCGTGCCGAAAACGGCGACGGTGTCGTCCAGCTCGACTCGCGCATCGTGCACGCAGAGGATGGCACTAGCCAGCGGTTGCATCGCCGCGGCCTCCGCGTCCGAGACGCCGTCCGGGACGCGTCGAAGCGCCTCGACCGGCGCCGCGAGGTACTCGGCGAGCGCTCCCGGCCGACCCTTGCCGATCGACGTGAGGTTGTCACAGAGTCCCCGATGGCCCGTTCGGCAGTACGGGCACTCGCCACACGGAACCTTCGCCGGCGCGTACACCCGATCACCGACATCGAGTGCGTCGACGTCGGGCCCGGTCTCGACGATCTCACCGCTGAATTCGTGTCCGAACGGCCGCCCATCTCCCTCCTGCATCTGCTCGTGGATCGTCTCGCGGCCACTGACCTCCTCGCCGTAGAACCGCTGGCACTCGGTGACGCTCAACTGGACTCTGCGTACGGCTATCAGCGCTTCGTCGGCGGCCGGCTCCGGCCGTGGAACCTCCTGGACGGACCACTCCCCGAAGTCGGGACAGACGACTGCCTCCATCCGGTCTACCATACTGTCGTCCCGTCCGTTTGATACGTAATACTTTCCCCCAGGATGGTGGTAGTATCCCGTCGAGGTCGCTCTCGAACACCGTTTCAGAGTTGGGAAAGTACGGTGTCGGACGCTCGCGGAGAGGTGTTCGTGACCGGGTGCGGAAGGCCGCTCGACGGCCCGCCCGCGACGCGAGCCCGGATCACGTCGCGCTCACCGTTCCGGTGACCCGGATCGACGGGCGGCAGGTCTGGCTGTACGGCATCACCAGGACGCGCCGCGTGCGAACCTCGCGGCTCGTCGCCGAGGGGCGCGTCGGTCGACCGCCGGCAGGGACCGGACGGGCGGTCAGACGTCGAGGTCGAACGCTTCGACCGCCGAGTCGTGCAGGACCCGTTCGCGCTCCGCCTCGGTGAACACCGACCGGAGGTGCCTGTCGAGCGCCTCCGGGTGGTCGAAGTCCCAGTGGGGGTAGTCCGTGGCGAAGGTCATCGATTCGGCGCCGACCAGGTCGATCATCTCCCGAATCATGGTCGGGTCGTCGGGCTCGCCCAGCGGCTGGCTCCCGAAGTAGAACTGGTCGCGAACGTACGCCTCGGGGCTTTTCTCCAGCAGCGGCGCCTCGCTCCGGCGGATCGAGTACTCCTTGTTGAGCCGCCACATCATGTGTGGGACCCACGAGACGCCCGCCTCGAGGAACGTGAAGTTGAGCTCGGGGAACTTCTCCGGGACGCCCTGGACGACGAGACTCACGAGCGTCAGGGTCGACTGCCAGAGGTGCGCCAGGGTGTGGACGGAGAGGAACGTCTCCAGGTTGTAGTTGTGCGTCGGGAACGAGTCCCGGAAGCTGGAGGCGGCGCCGCCGTGGAACGCGACGTGGAGGTCGTTGTCCGCCGCGGCTCGGTACATCGGGTCGTACCTCGGGTCCCCGAGCGGCGGGTCCATCGTCGGCGTGTAGATGAAGACCCCGACGAACTGGTCCTCGTTTCCGATGCGGTCTATCTCCTCGGCGGCCGCGTGCGGGTCGGTCTGGCAGATGAGCGCCAGCGCCCGGAAGTCGGTGTCGTCGAGGAAGATGTCGAGCATCGCGTCGTTGTACGCGGACATCAGCTCCACTGCGAGGTCCGTGTCGGGCATCGGCGCCAGGTGCTCGATCGTGTTCAACAGGGGGTAGTCCACGGCGAACTCGTCGACGAGCCGCCGCTGAACCACCCCGGGGTCGGTGAGGCGTTCGCCGCCACCCGCCTTCCCGCCGACGCTCTTGTCCCAGAACTTGGCGCTCGAGGCGGGCTCGCAGTCCCGTTTCGTCACCCGCCGGTCGTACGGCGCGTCGAGATACGCGGTCAGCCTCTCGGCGGGGATCGACACGTGGACGTCGGTGTCGACGACGGTGGCGTCGTCGATAACGGACGTTGATGCGGGTTGCTCGGCCATGGTTCGCAGGCCCACCCCCGACACATAAAGCTACGGGTCGGGTCGGCGGCGACCAGCCCCGTGTGCCACAGACGGAGGGTCGGAGCGGGGCCGCCCCGGCGGCACGGGCCGGGCGCGTCGGGAGTCGGCGACGGGCGCGCACGCCGCGGTGGTCCCCGCGCCACCCCGACCGTGGTCATCGGTACCGACCACCACAAGCTATATCTCGTCGGCTCCGGCTCTCGGTGTATGGAGGTAGCTGTCACCGGTGGCCACGGCGCCATCGGCCGGTTCCTGCTCGAAGAGCTGACGGGGCGCGGACACGACGTCACGGTGTTCGACGTCGAGGACGACGCCGACCTGCGCTCGCGGCTCGCACACGACTTCGTGCAGGGGGACGTCACGGACGGCGACGCCGTCGCCGACGCCCTCGACGGGACGGACGCGGTGGTCCACCTCGCGGCCCTCAAACGGCCCGCGTGCAACGACGACCCCAAGCTCGCCCAGGAGGTCAACGTCGGGGGGACGGTCAACGTGTTCGAGGCGGCCGCCGACGCCGACGTGCGCGTCGTCCACGTCTCCACGAAGTCCGTGCTCGGTCAGATCGGGGGCCGGTACGGCTACCCCGCCTACGAACCGCTCCCCGAGGACGCCCACCGGAGCTCGATGGGCGACGTCTACCGACTGACGAAGGTCGCCACGGAGTCGTACCGGGAGGTGTACACCGATGAGTACGGCCTGGAGGCCGCGAGCGTCCGGTTCGCGTCGACGTACGGCCCGGGGAAGGTGGCGGTCCCCGGCAAGGGACAGCTCGTCCCGGACGCGATCGAGGGGGCGATGCGGGGCGAGACCGTCGCGCTGTCCGGCGGCGACGAGCAGAACGACCTGATCTACTTCGGCGACGTCGCGAACGGCCTCGCGGACGCCGTCGAGGCGCCGGCGTTGAACTACCCGGTCTACCACCTCGGCACGGGCGAGCTCGCCTCGCTTCGCGACCTGGCCGCGGTCCTCAGAGACGAGTGTCCGGAAGCCACGATCACCGTCGAGGGGGGGCGCAACCCGCTGGAGAAGGACTACCCGAACTACGCCCGCATGGACATCAGCCGGGCACGAACGGACCTGGGGTACGAGCCGCAGTACGACCTCGCCGCCGGGGTCCGCGACTACGTGCGCCGGCTGGAGGCCGCCCGCTAGACCCGGTCGCCGGCCGTGACGCGGGGCGCTCCCGGCGGGCGCGCGACGCGGCGGCCGACGGTCCGGATGCAGGGGTCGACCCGGCGGAGAGGGACACCCGAGCAGGCCGGGGGATCGCCCCGACCGGAACGGCTCGCCCGGGTTGTCACGCGGCGATGGGGAGTAGCGGCCGTGGTGGTACGTGCCACGGCGTGATCGGGGTCTATCTCCATCGATTATGACTGTTTTGGTCGCGGAAGGTGCGCGCGGCTCCCGAGTGCCGGAACCGACGGACGTGCGCGACGCGCCGGCGGTGGGGAACGGTCGCACCCGGCCGGTACGGCCCGTAAGGCGAACGGCGGCCGCGACTTCGATCCCGCTCTCCGGAATCACGGGTCGACGCGCGCGTCGGCGAGCGGCGCCCTCGTCGCGACGGTGATTACATCTATATGCTTGTAAAGCAACGCCGTCGGCCGGGGCGAGCCAGCCACGGTACCGAGCGAGCGTCGAGCGTCCCCGCTCCGGGAACCGGGATCAGTCCGCGTACTCGATGTCGACCTCGAACTCGTTGGCCTTGGCCAGGAGGACGTTCGGGAGGTCCTCCTGGAACCACTCCCCGTTCATCCGGCGTTTCGGGCCGGAGACGTTGAACGCCCCGAGCACGCGGCCGTTCCGCGTCGTCGCCGCGACGGCGATCGCCCGGACGCCGGGCGTCGTCTCCTCCAAGTTGGTCGCGTACTCGCGCTCCCGGACGCGTTCGAGCTCCGCCATGAACGTCTCGCGGTCCGTGATCGTGTTCTCCGTCCGCGCGGGCAACCCCCACTCGTCGAGGATCGCGTGCACGCGCTCGTCCGGATACTCCGCCAGGATCGCCTTCCCGGAGGCTGCGGGGTGGAGATAGCCGCGGTAGCCGACGTGCTTGCCGGCCTGGACGGCGTCCGACCCCGTCGCCATGCAGGTGTGGATGCGCCGGCCGCGCTCCTCGACCGTGAACATCGCCCGTTCGCCCGTTTGCTCGGCGAGGTCGTCGACTTTCTCCTGTGCCAGCTCGAAGTGCTCCCGTTGCTGTCGGGCGTACGTGCCGATCGAGAGAAAGAGCAGTCCGACCCGGTACTCGTCGCCCCGCTTGACGACGTAGTCGTGCTGCCGGAGCGTGTTCAGGTGCCGGTAGGCGGTGCTCGGCGCGACCCCCACCTCCTCGGCGACCTCCTCGATCCGCCCGCCGTTCAGGCGACGGAGCGCGTCGACGACGCGCAGCGACAGCGACGTCGTCCGGACCGTTCCGTTCGCCCCTCGGGTCTCGTTCATGTGTGACGGTGTAACAGTGTCTCACATAATATTTCGCTTTACGAAACTCTTAATTCGCCCAACCATCACCATCGATCCTCATGGTATGGCCACGAGGACCGTCAAGCGTCCGGTGTGGGTCGATTCCGCAGAGCAAGTCCGGCGAGAGGGTCGTCGACGCGCTATCCACCCCCGACGTGACGTTCGGCCGTGCGGGCCGGTCGAGCGACAACGCGGTCGCCGCCAGGGGGCCGACCGTCGTTCCGCTAGACGAACATATATGGCCCCTCCCGGATCAGTGGGACGCCATGCCACACGTCGACCCCGACGCGCTGACGGCGTTCGCCGAGGAGGTCCTCGTCGAGATCGGAACGCCGCCCGACCGGGCGGCCGACGTCGCCGACTCGCTCGTGAGCGCCGACCTGAGCGGGCACAGCTCCCACGGGACGCGACAGCTCCACTCGAAGTACGCCCGGGAGGCCGAGGACGGGCGGATCGACCCCGGCGCCGAGCCGGTCGTCGAGAACGCGGAGGGCGTCGCGGCGACGGTCGACGGCCGGCTGGCGTTCGGACAGCTGGTCGGCCGGACGGCCGTCGACGCGGCCGTCGAGCGCGCCGACGAGCACGGCGTCGGCGTCGTCGGGCTGAAGCGAACGTCGCACATCGGCCGGATCGGCGAGTGGGCCGAGCGCGCCTGCGACGCGGGCGTGGCCTTCGCCGCGTTCGTGTGCAACCCGGGGAGCCGGTGGGTGTCGCCGCCGGGGAGCGCCGAGCGCCGGTTCTCGACGAACCCCGTCTCGGTCGGGGTCCCCACGTTCGACGCGCTCGAGTTCCCCCTCGTGGTCGACGTCGCGACGAGCCAGGTCGCCCACGGGAAGATCCGGGAGCGCGCGGCCGCCGGCCACGAACTCGCCGCGGAGTGGGCGGTCGACGACGCGGGCGAGCCGATTCGCGACGCCCGGCGGTTCGAGGAGGACGGCGCGGGCGGGATGCTCCCCCTCGGCGGCCGCGTCGCCGGGTACAAGGGGTTCGGCCTCTCGGTGCTCTCCGAACTCCTCGCCGCGAACGTCGCCGACGGCACCGTCTCGGGGATGGACGACGTGATCTGGGGGAACCACGCCGCCTTCGTCGCGATCGACCTGTCGCGCTTTACGTCCCGCGAGCGGACCGCCGAGCGGGCGGCGGCGATGGCCGAGTACGTCCGCGCGACGGACTTCTCGGCGGACCTCGGGCCGGGCGCCGCCGCGATGGGCGAGGAGACGCTGCTCCCGGGCGAGGCCGAACACCGGGCACGGAAGCGACACCGGACGGACGGCGTCCCCGTCTCCGGGGCGGACGCCGCGGCGTTCGACGAGTTCGCGCGCGACGTCGGCGTCGACGAGGGGTCGATCCCCGCGCCGTTCCGCTGACGGTGGATTCGGTCGGGGGCGCCGACGACGGGCCGCCGCGGTCCCCGTCCGGCTACCGCGGCTGACAGACGACGTCGACGAGGGCGGGCTCGCCGGCCTGCACGTCCGCCCACGCGTCCCGGAGGACGGGACCGAGTTCGTCCGGGTCCTCGACCGGGCCGTAGCCGTTCACGCCCATCGCCTCGGCGATCCGCGCGTAGTCGGGGGTCGGCTCGTACAGCCCCGTGCCGACCAGCGCCCGCTCGAAGCTGGCGTCCCGCCCCCGGTGTTTCGCGAGCTCCATCCGGTGGTTCGTCGAGTTGTACAGCGAGCCGTTGTTGTGGACCACGTTGAGCATCGGCACCTCGTAGTGGCCCATGGTCCACAGCCCGCCGGGGTAGAACATCAGGTCGCCGTCGGGCTGGAGGTTGATCGGCGTCCGGTCGGTGTCCTCGTAGGCCAGCGCGCCGCCGATGGCCTGACCGATGCCCTGACCGATGCCGCCGCCGCCCGAGTAGCTCCCGATGTACTGGTCGAACTCGTCGATCTCCCAGAGCTTGTACGCCCAGCCGCGGAAGGTCCCGTTCGTGAGCACCCACTCCTCGTCCTCGATGACGTCCCAGATCTCCGCCGTCACGCGGGGCAGGGAGATCGGCGTCTCGTCCCAGGCGTCCTCGGCCGCCCGCCGCCAGGCCGCGCGCTGCTCGTCGTGGCGCCCCTCGATGCGGTCGAGGCGCCGGCGCTTCCGGCGGCGCGCGGCCTCGTTCGCGTCGAGGCGCTCGCGCACCGCGTCGACGAGCGCCGGGACCGCGAGCGCGGTGTCGGCCGTGACCGACAGCTCCGTCTCCCGCATCGCGAACCGGTCTGACACCAGCCCGGACGTGCGCAGGTGGTCCGTGCCGACCTCGACGAGGTCGAACTCGCCCTCGATCGCCTCGGTCCGCTCGTGGGTCGCCGTGTCGACGTCCGTCAGCGTGTAGTTCGGGCTCCAGACGTCGAGCGCGAGGACGAGGTCGGCCTCGCGGTACACGTCGGTCCCCGCGAGGTCGAGGCGGTGGGTGTTCGGGAAGTTGTAGCGGTGGGGCGTCCCGAGCCGGTGGGAGTGATACACCGGCGCGCCGAGCGCCTCGGCGAGGTCGACCAGCGCGTCGACGGCCTCGCGGGAGTCACCCACCTGGTCGGCGAGGAGCACGGGCAGGTCGGCCTCGACGAGCAGGTCCGCCGCCCGGTCGATCGCGTCCGGGTCGGGGCCGATCCGCGTCGCGGGGCGGTGCGTCTCGAAGTCGGGCAGGGGGATCGGCGCGTCGAGCTCCCCCTCCTGGATCTCGTGGTCGAGCGCGACGTACGTCGGCCCCTTCGGTCGGGTGTCGGCGATGTTGATCGCGCGGACGAGCGACTCCGCGACGCCGTCGACGTGACTCGGCTGGTCGTCCCACTTCGTGTACCCCCGGACGAGGTTGCCCTGGATCTGGGCCGTGTGGATCCAGTCGTAGAACGGCCGGCGCTTGGACTTCCGGACCGGGCCCGTCCCGGCGAGCGCGACGACCGGCACCCGGTCGCAGTAGGCGTTGAAGATGCCCATCGTGCCGTGGAGCGTGCCCACCACGTTGTGGAGGAGGCAGGCCGCGGGCTCCCCGGTCGCCTTCGCGTACCCGTGTGCGATGGCGACCGAGAGCCCCTCGTGGGGGGTCTCGACCACGCCGGGCACCTCGTCGTTGTAGTTGACGATCGACTCCTCGATCCCCCGGAACGACGACCCGGGGTTGAACGCCACGAACTCGAAGCCGTACCCCTTCAGGAAGTCGGCGACGAAGTCCGAGCCGTACTCCTGGTCGGACACGTCGACCGTCCGCGGTTCCCGCCCGCCCGGCGCACCGGCGTTGTCGTCCATTTCGGTCGTGACGAACGCTAACGACCCACTTAACGGTGCGGGGAGGCGGTCCCATCTGCCGCCACGGGGCCGACAGCCCCGTAGTCGCGGGACGGGCGGTCGGAGGCGGTCCGGTCGGCGGCGGTGACCCTCGCGGTTCGAACGGGGACCGGTGACCCGCGCTCGCGCGTTCGCGGTCGAGCACCGGCCGATCGCGCGCACGGGCGAAGAACGGCGACGTGACCACCCTCTCGCGGCCACCCGTGTGAAACGTTACCTCTACACTTATATCCCTCTGATTTAATCATGATGGTGAGGATGAGCGAACAGAGCGACCAAGGAGGACGATCCGACAGCAACGTGAACAGGCGCCGCTTCCTCACGGCCGCCGGCGCAGCCGGGATCGCCGGGATCGCCGGCTGTTCCGGCGGCGGTGACAGCGGTTCGGGCGGCTCGGGCGGCTCCGGCGGGTCGAGCGGCTCGGGCGGTTCGGGCGGCTCCGGCGGCGGCAGCACCACGACCGGATCGAGCAGCGGGTCGACGGTCACGATCCGCCTGTGGTCCGGGAACATGACCGACGAGCCGGTGCTCAGGAAACACTGGGAGAACTCCATCGCGGAGTTCAACGACCAGTCCAACGACGTCGAGGTCGCGCTCCGCGGCGTCCCCTTCAACTCGCAGTTCAAGAAGGTGCGCTCGGCGCTGCAGGCGGGGAGCAACATGCCACACTTCGTCCAGATCGCCGGGCAGTCCCAGATGCTGCAGGCCGGCGAGCTGCTGAACCTCACCGAGGAGGGGATGTGGGAGCAGTCCAAGCTCTCGGAGACGATCGCCGAGAGCGCCACGAACATCGCGAAGGTGTGGGGGAAACAGGTGACGGGCGAGGACGACACGCTCGTCACCTGGTCCGTGGCCGTCCGTCCGCACTTCAACGTCTACAACCGGAACTGGCTCGACGCGGCGGGGGTCGCCCCGAGCGACATCCCGGGGACGGCCGAGAACCTCGAGAACGGAACGCCCGTCTGGCGGAACGGGGGGAGCGGCACGTTCTCGATGTTCGAGGACCTCTACAAGCCGATGAACGGGACGGACCTCGCCGCGCCGGACGACGCGGCGCCGGACACGACCGCCATGAAGGAGGCAGACGAGGAGTACATCTCCTACTACATGGGCCAGTGGGGCGTCACCGGCATGGGCCCCGTGAACAACGCGGCGACCCACTCGATCCTCGACACCGAGGCGGCGCGGAACGCGATCCGCTTCCAGAAGGAGGGCGTCGAGCAGGGCTACTTCCACCCCAACTCGATCAACCACGGCGACGAGGAGGCGACGACCCTGGTCTGGTCGAACAAGATCGGGATGATGCACATCCAGGACGTCTCGGACCTCTGGAAGAGCTTCCGCAAGCAGCTCGGCGACCAGACGTACCTGGACAACTACACCTGGGGGGTGCCGCCGAAGGCCGCCGGCTCCAACGGGGAGAAGTCGACGTTCATCCTGATGCCGAGCTTCCTGCCGTTCGCGAAGGCCTACGAGAACCAGGCCCAGAAGGACGCCTCCGTGGAGTTCATCGACTGGTTCGCGGCGAGCAGGGAACAGCAGCTCGCGAACCTCAAGGGGATCGGCTACGTGCCGACCAACCCCGACGTGCTGAAGGCCGACTGGTTCACCCAGGACGAGCTCCACACGAAGTTCTGGGGCGTCGCAAAGCGGGTCATGGAGGAGTGGGAGTTCACCGTGCTGCCCGCGATCGAGGGGGCACCGAGCATCAACTACCCCGTCCCCCGCAAGATGCACCAGCGCATCATGCAGCAGGGCATGTCCGTCGAGAAGGCGACGAAGCTCGCGTCCGAGGAGATAAACCAGATCCTCAAGGACAACGGCCGGTACGAGCCGCGGTGAGGGGAACGGGGCCCCGGTCCCGGGCGGTCGCGCTCCCGCGTTCGCCGTCACCCAGTCCGGCCCCGCGACGCCGGCGGCGCGCCGCGAGCGGGGACGTCCGGCGGCGACCCGGCGCTGACTCGCTTCGGCGCCGACTCCCGGGCTATCGCGACGCCCGTTCGGCCGCCCGCTCTCCCGCGATCCGGCCGTAGACGGCAGCGTTCGTCAGCCCGGACCCGCCGGGGTAGTTGTTGTAGAACAGGCCGCCGGTGGCGTTGCCGGCCGCGTAGAGCCCCTCGATCGGCTCGTCGCGCGTGTCGAGCACCTCGGCGTCGGTGTTGATCGCGACGCCGCCGTACGCGAACGTGATCCCGCCGGTGACCGGGTAGCCGGTGTACGGCGGCGCGTCGAGCGGGAGCGCCCAGTTCGACTTCGGCGGCGTGACGCCGCTCGTGTCGTTCCCGTCGAGGACGTCGGGGTCGTACTCGCCGGGGTCGCAGGCCGCGTTGTACTCCTCGACGGTCTCGACGGTCCGGTCGACGTCCTCGATGCCGAGCCGGTGGGCGAGCGACTCGATGCTGTCGCCGGTGACCGGCCGCGACGGCCCCATGTGTGCGACGTCCGGCTCCGTCTTCGAGTCGACGACGATGAACGCCTCGTGGTAGGGCTGTTCGAAGATCTCCCGGCCGAACTTCGCGTACGTGCTCGCGCGGGCGTCCTCGCCCTCGTCGACGAACCGCTCGCCGTCGTGGTTGAGGATGACGCCGTACTGGTAGCCGTCGATCCGGGTGATCCCGCCCTCCACGTCGGGGGAGGCCGCGTCGATGATCGCCATGTGCGCGCCGCTCCACTCCCCCGCCGCCTTGGCGCCGACGTCGAGCGCCATGTCGATGGCCTCGCCGGTGTTGTAGCGGCTCCCGCGGACCTTCATGTTCTCGTAGCCGGGGCCGTAGTAGCGGGTCCGCTTTTCCTTGCTCGACTCGTAGCCGCCGCTCGCGAGCACGACGCCGTCGACGTCCAGGTGGACCCGCTCGCCGTCGAGGACGACGTCGACGCCGGTGACGGCGTTGGTGACGTCCCGGGTCAGGCGACGCGCCTGGGCGTCGTAGTAGACGGTCGCGCCCAGCTCCTCGACGCGGTCGACGAGCGCCGAGACGAACTGCTCGCCGTCGAGCCAGACGCGCCCGGACGTGTACCCCGGGTGCGGCGGCGACGTCTCCCACTCGATGCCGTGCTCCGTGAGCCACTCCAGCATCGGCGCGGCCTCCCGCGTGAGCGTCTTCGCGAGCTGGTTGTCGGCCCGCTGGTTGGTGAGCCGCATGACGTCCGAGTAGTAGTCGGACGGCGAGTAGTCGGGCACCGCGAACTCGTACCCGTCGAGCTCGACCGCCGCCGTGGGGACCCGGAACGACTCGGTGAATCGGGTGTGCCCGCCGCGGTGTTCCTCCGGTGCCTTCTCCAGTATCGCGACGTCGGCGCCGGCTTCGGCCGCGGCGAGACCCGCGGCCAGGCCCGCCATACCACAGCCGACGACGGCGATGTCGTGCTCCGAGAGAGTCTCGGCGCTGTCCGCCTGGGACATGTGGCCGGCCTTTTCAGGCGACCGACTAAAGTATACCTCCGGTCGGGCCACGCGACGGCCCCGCACGGGCCGCGTGCCGACGGGACGGGCGGGGCCCCCGTCACGGAAAGAGTTTTACTGGTACGTGATAACAAGGCTCGCGAGCGTATGAGCACACCCGTCGACGGCCAGTTTTCGGAGCTGATCGGATCGAGGGAGTCGAAGCCACGAGCGTCGGGACAGACGATGGTGATCGGGGACGGCCTCTACAACGTCGGGGGGACGAACTACCTCGAGGACCTCGTCGAGTTCGCCGGCCCCTGGATCGACTCCTACAAGTTCCAGCGCGGCGCGATGGCGCTCCAGCCCCCGGAGCTCCTCCAGTCGAAGCTCGACCTCTTCGCGGACAACGACATCCTCGCGTTTCCGGGCGGGAACTTCCTCGAAGCCGCGGTCCACGAGGGGGTCGAACGGGAGTGGCTGGAGTCCGTCCGGGCGGTCGGCTGTCCGGGCGTCGAGGTCTCCACGACCTCGATCGAGATGGACCTCGGACGGAAGGCGGCGCTCGTCGAGCGGGCCTCGGAGATGGGCTTTCACGTCCACGTCGAGATCGGGAAGAAGGCCAGCGAGACGGGCGGGCAGACGCTGTCCGAGGCTGCGGTCCGCGACGAGATCGAGGCGGCGTTCGACGCGGGGGGCGACCTCGTCATCCTGGAGATGGAACAGATCGAGCAGGTGCGCGAGTCGGGCGGCGGCGACCGGTCGCCCGAGGAGATCGTGAGTGCGTACGCCGAGGAGTACGGTCGGGAGCGGATCCTGTTCGAGGTCCCCCTGGCGTCGTACTACGAGGTCATGGAGTCGTCGTGGTGGTTCATGGACGCGGTCGGCCGCGACGTGAACCTCGGCAACGTCGCGCCCGAACACGTGCTCCCGCTCGAACAGCAACGGCGGGGCCTCGGACAGTACGCGTTCAGCGCACACTACGCACGCTGACGGCTCCCTCCCCCGACGCCAATGCGACTACATCGCGCCGTCGACGTCGAGGTGGACCGCTTCGAGTCGAACCCGCTGGTCGCGCCCGACGCCGACGGCGGGATCGGTCGTAACGTCAACGGTCCGTCGGTCGTTCGGGCGCCGCCCTGGGTGGACGAGCCGCTCGGCCGGTACTACATGTACTTCGCCCACCACGGCGGCGACTACGTCCGTCTCGCGTACGCCGACGACCTCCGCGGCCCGTGGCAGGTCCACCCGCCCGGGACGCTCCACCGCGAGGAGACGCGGTTCGACGGCCACGTCGCCTCGCCGGACGTCCACGTCGACCGCGAGCACCGACGGGTCCGGATGTACTTCCACGGCTGCTGTGGCCCGTTCGACCACCCCGACGGCGAGTTCGCGCAGGCGACCGACGTGGCGACGTCGGTCGACGGCCTCGACTTCGAGGTCCGCGGCGAGACCCTCGGCAACTCCTACTTCCGGGTGTGGGAACGGGGGGACCGGTACTACGCGCTGGCGAACGACGGGCACCTCTATCGCGGGTCGGACCCGTTCGAACCGTTCGAGCGACGGCAGGAGCTGTTCGCGCGGAACCGGCACTTCGCCGTCCGGCCCGTCGACGACGACCGCCTGCAGGTGTTCCTCACGCGACGCGGGGACCGTCCCGAGCGGCTGATGACCGCGGTCGTGGACACCGCGCCGCCGGACGAGGAGTGGCGCGCCGACCCCCACCCGCCGGAGACGGTCCTCTGGCCCGACCGGGCGTACGAGGGCGGCGACCGGCCGCTCGCGACCTCCGGACGCGGGCGCGTCGACGGGCCCGTCCGGGCGCTCCGGGACCCGGCCGTGTTCGAGGAGGGCGACCGGCTGTACCTGTTCTACGCGGTCGCGGGGGAGCGAGGGATCGGTGGCGCCGAACTGCGGCGCGCGGCGGGCGAGTAGGGCGGGTCGCGGCGGGGGAGAAAGTATAATGCACGCAGGCGGGATCGCGAGGAAGGATGCAGATCACTGACATCGAGACGGTCTACGCGGACGAGTACCTGTTCGTCAGGGTCCACACCGACGAGGGGGTCACGGGGCTCGGCGAGTCGGGGACGTGGGGCTACCTCGAGGCGTCGGAGGGCGCGCTCGCGGCGTTCGAGCGCTACCTCGTCGGGCGGGACCCGCTCGAGATCGAACACCACTGGCAGTACCTGTACCGGAACGCGCACTTCCGGGGCGCCGCGGTCATGGGCGCGCTGTCCGCGGTCGACATCGCCCTCTGGGACATCGCCGGCAAGCACCACGGGGTGCCGGCCCACCGGCTGCTCGGCGGGCCGACCCGCGAGAAGGCGCGCGTCTACGCGCACGTCCGCGGCGAGACGACGGCGGACCTCGTCGAGGGCTGTGTGGCCGCCCGGGACCGCGGGTTCACCGCCGTCGGTCACCTGAACCCGCTGGCGGACGAACCGCGGTCAGAGACCTACTTCGAGGGCCACGCGGAGCGAGTGGGGAAGGCCGTCGACCGCGTCGAGCGCTTCCGGGAGGCGGTCGGGAGGGACGTCGACCTCTGTCTCGAGCTCCACCGCCGGCTCGACCCCCACGAGGCGGTCGTCCTCGGTCGCGCGGTCGAGGAGTACCGTCCCCTGTTCGTCGAGGACCCGATCCGACCGGACAACCTCGACGCGATGGCGGAGGTCGCCCGGCGCGTGGACGTCCCCATCGCGACCGGCGAGCGCCTCCACACCCACCACGAGTTCCAGATGCTGCTCGAACGGGACGCCGTGCACTACGTTCGACCGGACGTGTGCATGGTCGGCGGGCTGACACACGCGAAGAAGATCGCCGGCCTGGCGGAGGCCCACTACGCCGAGGTCGTCCCCCACAACCCGCTCAGCCCGGTGAGCACGGCCGCGTGCCTCCAGCTCGCCGCCTGTATCCCGAACTTCGCCATCCAGGAGTATCCGTACGACCCGGCGAGCGGCGAACCGGGGCGGGAGCTCGTCGCCGAGCCGCTGGAGCGCGAGGGCGGGTTCCTGACGGTCCCCGACCGGCCCGGCATCGGCGTCGAACTCGACGACGACGCGATCGACGACCACCCCTACGAGCCGCGTCGCTTCCTCACCCGCACGCACGAGGACGGGTCGGTCGTGGACCAGTGACCCGGCTCCCGCGACGGGTCGAACGCGCCGGCGACGAGGGGCACCGGCGGAAGAGCGACCTTCGCGCCGGCGGCCGGTCGGTCGAGCGTCGTCGGGGAGCGGCGCAAACATTTATCAGGCGTTGAACCAGTGTCAGAGTCATGAGTCAACAAGCCCCACGCTCGGTCGACGAGACGTACGCGACGGTCGACTGCGACGTCCACCTCACGATCCCGACGGACGTGGTCGGGAGATACCTCGACGACCCCTACCGAACGATGTTGAAGGGACCGAGCAAGTACCAGCCGTTCGCGACCAGCAGCTGGGACCAGTACATGGGCGAGAGCATCTCGCGTCGCAGCACCGACGACCCGGACGAGGTCCACGAGACCCTCGCGGAGCTGGGGATCGACTACCCGGTGATCAACAACTCGGCCATCTTCTACCGGACGTCCCGGGCGGACGTCGCCGCGAACCTCATGCGGGGGTACAACGACGCCATGCTCGACGTGTTCCTCGACGAGTACGACAGCTTCAACGGGCTGATCTCCGTCGCGCCACACGAACCGACGAAGGCGGCCGAGGAGATCGACCGGCTCGGCGACGAGTCGAACGTGGTGGGGGTGTACGTGCCCACCAGCGGGCCGTTCGACCCGCTCGGGAACCCGGAGTACGACGTCGTCTACCGGGCCGCCGCCGACAACGACCTCCCCGTCGTGTTCCACGGGAGCGCGGAGGCGTTCATGCTCCAGTTCCCCCGGCAAAACGAGGGGTTCAACAGCTTCCTCGAGGTCCACTCGATGGCCCACAGCTGGAGCCAGATGATGACGCTCACCAGTCTGCTCGTCAACGGGGTGCCGGTCAAGTTCCCGGAGCTCGAGTTCGTCTTCCTGGAGTCAGGCGTCGGCTGGGTGCCCTACACCACGTATCGCCTGAACAAGGAGTACTCCATCCGACGACAGGAGGCGCCGCTCCTCGAGCGGAGCCCCGAGGAGTACGTCGACGAGTCGTGTTACTTCTCCAGTCAGCCGCTCGGCGAGCCCAACGACGCGGGAGACGTGGGACAGCTTCTCGAGCTGGTGGGCTTCGACTCGCTCGTCTTCTCCTCGGACTACCCCCACTGGGACTTCGACCACCTCGAGGAGCTGCACAAGCACCTCCGCTCCGTCTGTACCGACGAGGAGCGGAAGGCGGTGCTCTCCGGGAACGCGAGCGACGTGTTCGACCTGGGCGTGTGAGCGCGTCGCACGCGTCGACCGGCGGCGACGCAGTCCGAGCACGCCCCCTCCGAATGAAAACAACACTGAACGAAGAGTTCTTCGAAAACGTATGCGAACGAGGAAGATCTGCGGTCGGCTCGCGGATCCGCCCCGGCGGGGAGGGCGGGTATACGGCCCGAAAGCGGTTACGGTCCGTTTCACCCCGAGATCTGCGTTCGACCCCCTGCCGGACGAACGGAGCGTCTCGCGAGAGAGGCGGAGAGCTCGATCCTGCGTTCAGCCCTCGTTACGGCGCTTTTCGGGGGGGGGGAACGCGTCGATGCTGTCGCCGACCGCGAAACGACCTCCGCCGACCACGCTCGACAGACACCCCACATTGACGTGATGTTAAACTATCGTACGTTTCGACGCCGCGAGCGGTTCCAGTCGGTCGGCGGACGCATCTCGCGGCCGGAGCGCGCAGTTCCGACCGGCACGGGTTCGTGCCCCGGTGGCGGCCGCAGTACGGGATCTAGCGCGTCGCCTTGATCCCGACGAACGACCCCTCGCCGTACCCCTCGTCGACCGGTTCGGGGTCGTCGATCTCGCCGGGCCAGCGGTAGACGGTCTGGACGAACTCGAAGTCGGTGAAGCCGGCCGCCGCCAGGGCGTCGACGAGCTCCTCGGTCGAGACGAACACGGCCTCCCGGTAGAAGGGGTTCTCCGCTTGCTTCTCCCGATAGATCTCCCCGACGGGGCTGTTCTTGTCGATGTACCCGACCACGAGTCGGCCGGACGACCCGAGGACGCGCTCGGCCTCCGCCAGCGTCCGGGGGACGTCGTCGACGAAGCAGATCGTCGTCACGATCAGCGCCGTGTCGAACGCCGCGTCGGCGAACGGCAGGTGTTCGGCGACCCCCCTGACCACGTCGACCCCGCGGTCGCGGGCGCGGGCGAGCATCTCGCGCGCCGGGTCGACGCCGACCTGCACGCCGAGGGGCGCGGCGAACCGGGCGCTGCCGACGCCGATCTCGAGGCCGAGGCCCCGGTCGGGGACCAGTCGTTCGAGCGCGGCCAGCTCAGACTGGTAGGCGGCGTCGTGGCTCTCGAACCACTCCTCGTATCGGTCGGTGTGTCGCTCGAACGGCTCCGACTTGGGCATGCGGCCGCTTCGCGCGCCGGGGCCTTACGAGTACGGTACCGCGGAGTTCCAGCGGCGCGGGAAACACCGCCCGGACTCGTGCCCGTTCGGCACCGAGACGCGGGCATGACCCACCCGTCGACCGACGTCGCCCGCAGTCCCATCCCGGCGGAACGGTCGGTAGCTTTATCGGGGTAAGTGTCGTTGCATTAACACTCCATGCGAGCTAGACGCCGACCGATCGTGGTGGTCCTGACAGTGGTCGCCGTCGCCGTCGCGGGGATGGGTCCCGCGGTGCTGGCGACCGACGTCGCGGCACAGCGCGGCGGGAGCGGCGGCGGCATGAACGGCAGCGGTCCGGGCGGCGGCGGCATGAACGGCAGCGGTCCGGGCGGCGGCGGCCCGATGGGCGGTCCGAACGTCTCGGTCGGCCCGAACCCCAACGGCAGTCACTCGATGCAGGTCCGGAACGTCGGCGCCAACCGGACGATCCACGTCCGGTTCCAGCACCGCGCGGGGGCACCCGACGTGGGCGTCCGGATGCGCGCGATGACGATCACGACCAACCGGGCGGGGGACTACCGGCTCACCGTCCGGGCGATGACCAACGCGAGCGCCGGGGTCGGGCGGTTCGCCGGTCCGATGCCGTTCGGGTACTTCAACGTCACGCACGCGTTCCCGAACGCGAACGTCACCAACGCGTCGCTGACGTTCGCACTCAACCGGACGCGGCTGCGCCAGCGGAACGTCTCCGCCGACGCCGTCGCACTCCACCGCTATCGGGCCGAGAACGGGACCTGGAACCGCCTGCAGACCCGCATCACCGAACGGAACCAGACGCACGTGACCTACCGCGCGGAGACGCCGGGGCTCTCCGTGTTCGCCGTGGCGCCCACGACGGCCGACACGACGGCGACGCCGACCGCGACGCCGACGGCCACCCCGACGTCGAGCCCGACGCCGAGTCCGTCGCCCACCGAGGGCGGCGGGCCCGGGTTCGGTCCGCTCCTCGCCGTGCTGGCCCTCCTGGTCGTCGCCGTCCGGGCGCGACGCGGGTAGGTCGACCTCGCCCGGGGACGGCGGGCGCCGGAGGCCGGCGGCGCGCTCCCCTCTTCTCACGCCGTAAGAAGTACCGCGGCGATTGATGCCGTCGTCGACCGAACGGACGGCCATGAACTTCGACGAGTTTACCGGCGAGATACAGCACCGACTCGAGCTCCCGGGAACGGGCGAGACGGTCCGGGCGATCCGCGCGACGCTCATGGCGCTCGGACAGCGGATCCCCGCGGGGGCGGCCGAGGACTTCGCCGCCTCGCTACCCATGGAGATAGAGTGGTACATGACCGGCGCCGTCCGCGAGCACGGCCAGCACTTCGACTGGCAGGAGTTCGTCGCCCGCGTCGGCGACGTCGAGGGCGTCGACCCGCCGGAGGCCGCCTACCACGCACAGGTCGTCGTCGACCTCGCCAGCACCCTCGTCCCGGCCTCGGACCTCCGACAGCTCCGCGACCAGCTCCCCGAGAGCGAGGACGACGAGAACTGGCGCAAGCTGTTCGCCGTCGTCGACGCCGGCGGGTGGGGGGCGGCCGAGGAGGCCCAGACCGGCGGCGGTCCACAGCCCGCCGACCCGCCGGCGGACCCGAGCGACTCCTGACCCGACCGGCACCCCTGACCCGACCGGCACCGCGCGACGGCGCCCCTCGCGGGGTGGGATGACGGAGTGGACCATCGTGCCTGCCTGGAAAGCAGGTGGCCGCGAGGCCTCGTGGGTTCGAATCCCACTCCCACCGGTCCGGGGGCGTCGGAGCGTCGGTGACCGTCTCCGGTACGCCGTGCGCCGTCGGTGACCGTCTCCGGTACGCCGTGCGCCGTCGGCGGCCGTCAGCCGGCGCGTGCTGGTGGCGGCTGGCTCACTCCGAGTAGCCCTCCTGCAGGAACGCGCCCTCCGTCTCGTACATCGAGACGAGTTCCGTGATGAACTCCTCGTAGGTCTCCCCCTCCTCGACGTGGTCGTCGAGCCGTTCCCTGAGTTCGTCGCTGATCTCGAGCGTGTAGGTCATCGGTCACGTGCCACAACGTCGGCCGCGGTCAAAAATCCACCAGGCGTTCTCGGCGCGTGGAAACGACTGTCGTGTCCGTCACACGGGACGGCGCTCCGGTTCCGGTCCGTCGTTCGGCCGGGACCGTCACCCCGGCGCCCGGAACGCCTTGCGTCGGAACCGGAGGACGACCGGGTCGACGGCCGCCGGGTCCCCCGTCCACGTGACCGTGACCTCGGTGAGCCGGTAGGAGGGGCCGACGGGGACCCTCCGCGTCGAGAGTCGCGCCCGCCAGCCGTCGCCCGCGACCGCGTCCGCGCCGCGTCGCTCGCCGCCGAGGTGTTCGAGATACCGCACGGCCTGCTCGGGCGTGAGCCCGCGGAACCGCCGGGTGACGCGCAGGACGCCCTCGTCGAGCGACCGCTCGACCGGCGGGATCGCATCGAGGGCCGCGCGGAGCCTGCCCAGGTCCGGCTCCGAGTCGGAGTGGGTCACGTGGGACGCCTCGGTCGACCGACGCGGGCCGCGGGGATAACCCTGCGCCGAATTGTCACCCGCTGGGAGAGGGGGCCGCGACCGCTACCAGGTGAGCACGTAGAAGCCGACCAGGGCGACCGAGGTGGCGAGGCCGGCGAGCGCGGTGAGGGACAGCCGGCCGACGTTGAGCGGCGCGCGAAAGCCGCGCCGCGCGTCGGGACGCGTGTAGCGGAGTCGCAACAGCGCGGCGTTGACGAGCGCGAAGACGACGAGCAGCGCGAGGTTCGCAAGCCCCGCCACGGCCCCGACGTCGCCGAGGAAGACGAAGGGGATCGTGGCGAGGCCGACCAGCAGGACGGCGTAGTGGGGCGTCCGCCGCGACGGGTGGACGCGCGAGAAGGCCTCGGGGAAGACGCGGTACTCCGCCTTCGACACGCCGTACAGCAGGCGCGAGGTCGATATCTGGAGGATGAGCACGGTGTTCGTCGTCGAGAAGAGCGCGATGGCGCCGAGCAGCCGCGCGCCCAGCGGCCCCCAGCCGGCCGCGGCCACCAGCGCGAGCGGCGACGCGGAGCCGCCGAGCGCCCGCCAGTCGACCAGCGCGACGGCCGAGAGACCGACGAGGACGTACAGGACGGTGGTGATGACGATAGAGAGGACGATGGCCCGCGGGATCGTCGTCGTCGCGTCCTCGGTCTCCTCCGCGAGGTTGACGATCGACCCGAACCCGAGGTAGGCGAAGAAGATCAGAAAGGAGGCGTGGACGACGCCGCCGAGGCCGTTTGGCGCCTGCAACACCGGCGCCGACCCCCAGGAGCCGCTCCCGAGCCAGATGACGACGAGGAGTCCCGCGACCTCGATCCCGGTGAAGAGCACGTTGAGCCGCGTGGACAGCTCGATCCCCCAGAAGTTGACCGCGGCCGTGACGGCGACGAGCGCGACCGCGGCCGGGACGACGGGCACGTCCGCGAACGTCGACAGGTAGCCCGAGAAGGCGAGCGCCACCGCCGCCGAGGAGATGACGCCCATGAGCAGGCGGCCGAGCGCCGTCACGTCCGAGACGAGCTCGCGGTCGAACGCCTCGCGCACGTAGATGTAGTCGCCCTCCGCGTTCGGGTAGAGCGACGAGAGCTCGGCGTAGCTCAGGCCGGTCAGCGCGGCGATGACGGCCGCGAGCAGGAAGGCGACCACGATCGACCCGCCGGTCACGCCCGTCGCCTCCCCGAGGATCGCGTAGATGCCGGCGCCGAGGATCAGCCCGACCCCGTAGACGACGGCCTCGAGGAGGCCGAGCTCGCGGCGCAGCGTCGACATCGGTTCCAACGTGTGCCGATCGGGGCATAAATCCCGGTGTGCGCGGGGCCCGCCGCCTCGACGCGCGGAGCACCCACGGCACGCGCGCCCGAACGGTCCCGCGGCGGATTCGACGGGTTCCCCGGGACGGGGCGTCCGGGCGAGCACTCTGGAGCCACCGCAGTTATCGATCATGATATCTATTATATAAAAATCCGTTCGAGATCGAGGAGGGAGAACGCCGTTGTAAGCGCTCGTTAACGGCGTAATCGGTGGATTTATTATTTCGCTATTATCTCTATTTCGTCGATCAGTAAGATGATCTTATATGTCGCCGTGGCGGCTCCTCCCGACGGGGAGTTCATCGTCAACGTGGCACACGGTAAGGGGGGATCGGGCGGGGAAAGGGACGTCGTTCACCGGGGGGCGTAGCTGATGCGGCGAGCCGGCAGGTCGACGTTCGCGGTCGCGGTCAGTCTCCTCGTCGTGCTCTCGGTCGTGACCGCGACGCTGACGGTGGCGGCAGCGGCGCCAGCGGCGGGGGACGTGCGGGCGGCCACGGTGGGAGACAGTCTCTTTCTCGGGAGCGACTTCATCGAGTTGGGCGTCCGACCCGACGGCGGGTTCGGCGCGGAGGCGACCCCGCCGGACAGCTTCGAGGGCAGCGACCGCGGGAACATCGGGATGTACGCCGACATCGACGGGTTCTACAACGGGACCGACGCCCTCCGTTATGACTACTTCCTTCCGGGGACCCCCGAGGAGCGCTGGTCGGTCGGGTTCGAGCGGAACGGTACGCAGTACGCCGCGTCGAACGGCAACTCCGCCGGGGACACCATCCCGACGACGGTGACCAACGCGACGACCGACGCGGCGGCGCGGGCGCGGGTCAACAGCACGTTCCGCGGCGACCTCGCGGTCGACCAGACCTACGAGCTCGAACCCGACGACCGGTTCTACAGCATGACGGTGACGCTGACGAACACCGGCTCGTCGCCGATGGAGAACGTGCGCTACCAGCGGTCGTTCGACCCGGACAACGGCGTCGACGTCGGCTGTGATTACACGACGAAGAACACGGTCGTGAAACAGCAACCGGCGAGCGACGTGGCCCTCGTCAAGGCCGAGCTGAAAGACAGCGACGTCGCCAGCGACAGCTGCCTGCCCGGGTCGAACTCGAGCATCCCCATCTTCTACTACACCGCCGACGACGACGCCCGGGTGTCCATGGGGGGGGAGGCGTCGGGGCTCGTCCCGAACGACCCGCCGTACGGCGACCGCGACTGGGACTCGGCGCCGGCCGAGGGAACGAACGTCACGGAGGACACGTACATCGCGGTGACGTTCGACGCGGGCCGGCTCGAACCCGGCGAGTCGGTGACCTACACCGTCTACACCGGCCTCACGCGGAACATCTCCGAGACGGTCGAGGACGTCGAGCGGGCGGCGGGGACGAACGAGGAGGACTCGACCGATGAGGACGGGGACGCCCCCTACGAATCCGACACCACGCCGCCGACGGCGCGGGCGAACGACGACGTCACGATCACGCCGAAGACGAACGTCGAACTCACCGCGCGCGAGTCGTCGGACAACTACCGGATCAACAACTACTGGTGGGACGTCGACGACGACGGGACCTTCGAGTACAACTTCCGGTCGATCACGCACTTCTTCGAGGCGTCGGGCACCCACGAAGTCACGCTGAAGGTCGTCGACTACGGGGGGAACGCGGACACCGAGACGGTCAACGTGACGGTGCGCCCCGAGCCGACGAGCACGCCGACCGCCGCGTCGACGACGCCGGAGCCGACCGCCGCAGCGGCGTCCGGGCCGGACGCCAGCACGCCGACGCCGGCCTCGACCGCGACGGAGACACCGACTCCGACCGCGACGGAGACACCGACTCCGACCGCGACGGAGACACCGACTCCGACCGC
>JBDGTB010000039.1:0-35282 GCA_042217235.1 Haloferacaceae archaeon
CGCGGTCGGGGAGGCGCCGTGGGCCGTCGCGGGCACGCTCGTCGGCGCGTCGCTCGCGTCGCTCGCCAGCGGGGAGGTCACCCCCGACCTTCGGCTGGTCGCCGCGGCCGCCGCCGTCGCCGTCGGGCTGCTCGCCGGCCCGGCCTACCGCGCCTACGCCGGGTCCGGGTCGGCCTGAACCAGCAGCGACTCGCCGGTCATCGCCGCCGGCTTCGGGACGCCGACGAGTTCGAGCAGGGTCGGGGCGACGTCGCACAGCGACCCGCCCGAGCGAACGCGGTAGCCCCCCGAGCGGTCGGCGCCCGGCGCGAGGTCGCCGTCGGGGGCGACGTAGACGAACGGGACCGGGTTGGCGGTGTGGGCCGTGTGCGGGTCGTCGGGCGTCCCCATGTCGTCGGCGTTGCCGTGGTCGGCGGTGACGACCAGGTGGCCGCCCGCCCCCCGGACGGCGTCGGCGAGCCGGCCGAGCTGGGCGTCGACGGCCTCGACGGCCGCCACGGCGGCCTCGTAGTCGCCCGTGTGCCCCACCATGTCGGGGTTCGCGTAGTTCAACACGAGCACGTCCGGGTCGTCGGCCTCGATCGCCTCGATCGTCGTGTCGGTCACCGCGGGCGCACTCATCTCCGGCGTGACCTCGTAGGTCGGCACGTCCGGACTCTCCACGATCCGGCGGGTCTCGCCGTCGAACGTCACCTCGCGCCCGCCGTTCAGGAAGTAGGTGACGTGGGCGTACTTCTCGGACTCCGCGACCCGGAGCTGGGTGAGCCCGGCGTCCGCGAGCACCTCGCCCAGCGTGTCCTCGGGCTCGTTCGGGGGGTACGCGACCGGCACGTCGAACCGACGGTCGTACTCGGTCAGCGTCACGAGGTGGGTGTCGGGCGGGCGCGTGTCGAACGGCCAGACGGGGTCGTGGTCGATGAGCATGCGGACGAACTGCCGGGCGCGGTCGGCCCGGAAGTTGAACCAGACGACCGCGTCGCCGTCTTCGATCTCTTCGCCGCCGGCGACGAGCGTCGGCTCGACGAACTCGTCGCTCTCGTCGCGGTCGTAGGCCGCCTCGACCGCCGCGACCGCGGAGGGCGCCTCGTGTGGCGCCTCGCGGTTCACGGCGGCGTCGTACGCGCGCCCGGTCCGCTCCCAGTTCTCGTCGCGGTCCATCGCGTAGTAGCGCCCACAGACCGTCGCCACGTCGCCGGTGCCCCGCTCGTCGACCACGCGCTCGAGGTCGGCGAGGTAGCCGTCGGCCGACCGCGGCGGCGTGTCGCGCCCGTCGGTGAACGCGTGGGTGACCGCCTCGACGCCGCGGTCGGCGGCGAGTTCGACCAGCGCGTGGAGATGCTCCCCGTCGGAGTGGACGCCCCCGTCGCTGACCAGCCCCATGAAGTGGACGCGCCCGCCCGTCCGCTCGACGTGGTCGAAGGCCCCGACGAGCGCCGCGTTGTCGGCGAACGGCTCCGGGTCGACGTCGCCGGGGACGGGCTCGCCGCGCCACGCGGCGATGGCGTCGTCGATCCGGGTGTACGACTGCCGGACGACCCGCCCGGCGCCGAGGTTGAGGTGGCCGACCTCGCTGTTGCCCATCTGGCCCTCGGGGAGGCCGACGCGCCGGCCGGAGACGTCGAGCGTGCCGTCGGCTCCGGCGGCGACCAGCCGGTCGAACGAGGGGGTGTCGGCGGCCGCCACCGCGTCGAGGCGGTCGTGGTCGCCGAGCCCCCAGCCGTCGAGTACGACGAGCGCGGCTCGCATGCACACCGCTGGGGCCTCTCCGGTAAGTAGGGTTTCGCTTCGCGCCCGGGGGCGGATCGGGTCGGGCCGGACGGTGCTGGCCGCGCGCGTCGGCGCCCACGTTTTTATCCCGCGACCCGCAAGAACGGCACATGGGAATCCTCTCTCGCGCCTCGTACGTGGTCCGCTCGAAGCTCAACGCCCTCGTCGGCCGGGCGGAGGACCCGTCCGAGTCGCTCGACTACTCCTACGAGCGGATGCGCGACGAGCTACAGGACGTCAAGGAGGGGATCGCCGACCTCACCACGCAGAAAAAGCGCCTGGAGATCCAGAAGCGCCGGCTCGAGGAGAACGTCGAGAAGCACAACGAGCAGGCCCGCGAGGCCGTCCGACAGGACCGCGACGACCTCGCCCGACAGGCCCTGGAGAAAAAGCAGGCGAAGATGGCCCAGATCGAGGAGCTGGAGGAGCAGATCGCCGACCTGCAGGCGACTCAGGACGACCTCGTCGCCAAGAAAGACGAGCTCCAGAGCCGGATCGAGGAGTTCCGCACGAAAAAGGAGACGATGAAGGCGCGCTACGAGGCCGCGGAGGCGTCGACCCGCGTCTCGGAGGCGATGAGCGGCGTCGGCGAGGAGATGGGCGACACCGCCCGCGCGATCGAGCGCGCCGAGGAGCGCACCGACGAGATGGAGGCCCGCGCCGAGGCGATGGACGAGCTCCAGGACACGGGGGCGTTCGAGGACGCCCTCTCCGACCGCGACCGGATCGACCGGGAGCTCGAGACCGGCCGACAGGACCGGGAGGTCGAGGCGGAGCTGGAGACGCTCAAGGGGGACCTGGCGGCCGAGGCGGAGTCGTCGACCGCCGACTCGGCAGTCGAGTCCACGACCGAGGACTCGGCGGCCGAACCAGACGTCGACGTCGCCGACGAGGACGTCGAGGCCGAACTCGATGACCTGAAAGACGAGGAGTCGTAGATGGACGAGGAGGCGGTGCTGACGGCGTTCGACCCGGAGACGCGCGAGGCGTTCGAACGCCGGGTCGCGGCGCAGGCCGACCGGGTCCGGGCGGACCTGCTGGCCGGGCGACTCGACGCCGACTGCTTCGCGGTGGGCCTCGAACTCGAGGCGTACGCCGTCGACGCGGACGGCCGGCTGGCCGAGGTGCCCGAGGCGGTGTTCGAGGAGGCGGGCTGCGCGGGCGAACTCGGCCTGCACAACGTCGAGGTGAACACCCGGGCGACGCGGTTCGACGCCGACGGGCTGGCGGCACAGCGCGAGGAGGCCCGCGAGCGGGTCGAGCGGGTCCGAAGCGCGCTCGCGGCCCGCGAGCGCTCCCTCGCGCTCGACGCCATGTGGACGATCCCCCCCGCCGGGGGGAGCGAGGCGTACCTGAACGCCACCCGCTCGACGGGCGACCTGACGGTCCCCGCGAACGCCCGGCCGAACGCACGGTACTACGCGCTCGACGAGGAGGTCCGCCGGCGGGCGGGCGGGGCGGTCGACATCGACCTGCCCGGCGCCTCGCTGACCTGCGAGAACATCCTCGTGGAGTCGCTCACCACGTCGATGCAGCCCCACCTGCAGGTGCCACGCGCGGCCGCGTTCCCGCGCTATCACGACCTCGCGGTCCGGACGATGGCGCCCGTGCTCGCCCTCGCGACCAACTCCCCGTTCCTCCCGGCCGACCTGTACGCCGGGGCCGACCCGGACGTCGTCGAGGCGACGGGCCACGAGCTCCGCATCCCGGTGTTCGAGGAGAGCATCAACGCCGGCCGCCCGCCCGGGGAGGGGAACGTCAGGGTCCCCGAGGACGTGGACGACGTGACCGAGGTCGTGGACCGCGTGGTCGCGGACCCGACGTACGCACCGTCGGTCGGGGACGAGGTCGAGCACGGGACGAGCGACCTGTACCGCGAGGACATCCCGGAGTTCGACGCCAAGCGGGGCGTCCACTGGCGGTGGGTGCGCGGGGTGATCGGCGGGCAGCCGGTCGGCACCGACGACGGCGGCGCCCTCCGGCTCGAGTACCGCCCGATCCCCACCCAGCCGACCGTCGACGACGTCGTCTCCGTTCAGGCGCTCGTCGTCGGCCTCCTGCGCGGCCTGGTCGCCACCGACCACCCGCTCGGTGACCTCCCGTGGGCGGACGCCCGCGACGCCTTCTACGACGTGGTCCGGCGCGGGCCCGCGGCCGACCTGGCGTGGGTGACCGCCGACGGCGAGCGGACGGGCGACCCCGAGCGGATCTACGACGACGTCTTCGCGGTCGCCCGCCGGGGCCTGGCCGAGGCGGGCGTCGACGAGGCGACGGCCGACGCGTACCTCGACCCCGTCGAGCGTCGGCGGGCGTCGGGGCCGCCGAGCGCCTGGAAGAAGGCCCAGGCGCGGACGGCGCTCGCGGAGGGGGCGAGCGTGCCCGAGGCGGTCGAGCGCGCCCAGCGCGCGTACCTGGCGCGAGCCGGCGGCGAGCCGTCCGCGGACTGGCCCCGTCCCTGAGCGCGCCGGCCGCCTCCCGAGCGCGCCGGCCGCCTCGCTTTTCCCGCGGGCGCGCGACGGCCGGGACATGGCCGGGCGCGACGCCGATGAGACGAGCGACACGATGCGCGAGCGGGCCGACGAGAGCACCTGGAAGCTCCGGCTGTTGCTCCACGCCGACCGCCGCGTCGTCACGCTCCTGTTCTCGGGGTCGCTGTTCGTCGCGATCCTCGCAGTCGGCGTCGCGCACCCGACGCCCGCACGCGAGCTACTCGTTCGGGGTGACCCGGTCGAGACGCTGTACCAGGCGCTCGTCACCTCGACGGTGACGGGCGTCACGCTGGTGCTCACGCTGAGCCAGCTCGTGCTCTCACAGGAGCTCGGTGCCGTCGGCGACCAGCGCGAGCGCATGACGGGGGCGATGGAGTTTCGTGCCGACGTCGCCGACGCCGTCGGGACGCCGGTGAGCCCCGCCGAGCCCTCCGCGTTCCTCCGGTCGCTGGTGCGCGCGACGCGGGAGCGCGCCGAGGCGCTCGGGGACGCCGTCGACGGCGACGACGGCGCGAGCGCGGAGCTCCGGGACCTGGTCGGGACGTACGTCGACGCGGTCGTCGACAACGCCGACGGGGTCACCGACCAGCTCGAGGGGGCCACCTTCGGCGAGTTCGACGTGGTCGACGCCGCGCTGAACTACAACTACTCCTGGAAGGTCTACGCCGGGCGACGCCTCCGCGAGGAGTACGGCGACGACCTCCCTCCGGAGGCGAGCGACGCGCTCGGGGCGCTCCTCGACGCCCTCGAGCTGTTCGGCCCAGCCCGCGAGCACTTCAAGACGCTCTACTTCCAGTGGGAGCTGTCGAACCTCTCGCGGACGCTGCTCTACGCCGCGGTGCCGGCGCTCGCGGTCGCCGTCGTCTCGCTCGCCTTCTTCGACCCGCGCGACGTCGCCGGCGCCACGCTCGGGGTCGACCACGCGCTCGTCGTGCTCGCGGCGACGACCACCGTCTCGCTCGTCCCCTTCACGATCCTCCTCGCCTACGTCCTCCGGATCGTGACGATCACGAAGCGGACGCTCTCGATCGGGCCGTTCATCCTGCGGCGGACGGACCGCTCCGTGGACGTGGACTGGGAGTAGGCGACGGGACGGACCGGACGGCCGCCGTCGACCGGCGACGCCGTCCCGTCAGCGCCGGGCGCCGGTGCCGGGCCGGTCGTCGGTCAGCCGGATCTCCCCGCCGGCGAGGTCGACGCCGTCGTAGGGGTCGTCGGAGAGCAGGAGCGCGCCGTCGAGGTCGGCGTAGTCGAGCAGGGGCGCGAGGTGACAGGCGGCGGCGATGGAGGCGTTCGACTCGACCATGCAGCCGAGCATCACCTCCAGGCCGTGTGCGCGGGCGGTCGCTATCATCCGCCGGGCCTCGCGCAGCCCCCCGCATTTCATCAGCTTCAGGTTCGCGATGTCGGCGCTCCCCGCGACCCGGGGGACGTCGGCCAGGGTGCGACACGACTCGTCGGCCGCGACCGGGAGCTCGCCGTGCTCGCGGACGAATCGCAGCCCGTCGGGGTTCTCGGCGGGCACCGGCTGTTCGACGAACTCCACGTCGTGGTCGGCGAGCCACGCGCTCTTCGCGACCGCCTCGCGGGGCGTCCAGGCCTCGTTGGCGTCGACGCGCAGGCGGACCTCGTCGGCGGGCGCGGCCTCCCGGACCGCCGCCACCAGCTCCCGGTCGCGGTCGGTGCCGAGCTTCACCTTCAGCACGCGGTGGCCGGCGTCGACGGCGTCGGCGGCCTTCGCCCGCATCCGCTCGGGTTCGTCGATGCCGACGGTGAAGGAGGTGCGCGGCGTCCGGTCGGGGTCGAGCCCCCACAGGCGGTACAGCGGGACGCCCAGGCGCTTGGCGGCGAGGTCGTGGACGGCCATCGAGACGGCGGCCCGCGCCGCGGGGTTCCGCCGAACGACCTCGCGACAGCGCCGCTCGATCGCCGCCAGTGCGTGGGGGTCGTCCACGGACTCCACGACGTCGAGCAGGTCGGGCAGGACCGCCTCGACGGTGTCGGTCGTCTCGCCGTAGTGGGCCGCCGGCGCGGCGCCGCCGACGCCCGTCCGGCCGCCGTCGTCGGTGACGCGCACGACGACGTTCTCGACGGACTCGCGGGTCCCTCGCGAGATGGTGAACGCGTCCGCGAGCGGGAGGCCGACGCGCTCGAACTCGGCGGTCAGCATAGGGCGTCGAGCACCTCGGCGGCGTCGAAGCGGACGGGGTCCGTCGCCGGGGCACCGACCGCGTCGGCGTAGGCGTCGAGCGCCTCGCGGGCCGCTCCGTCGTCCCCGAGCGACGAGGTGTTGAGCATCCCGGCGACCACCTCGGCGTCGTGGACCGGGTCGGCGAGCGACTCGTACAGGTCGACGTACTCCGCGACGGGCGGCGTCGGGAACGACTCGTAGCCGTGGATCGCCTCGCGCCCGACCGCGTGACAGAGCACGAGCCGGTCGGCCATCGCGCCGTGGAGGATGCCACACGTCACCGCCGAGTACGCCGGGTGGACGATGCTCCCCTGCCCCTCGACGACGAGCAGGTCGTGGTCGCTCCCCTTCTCGACCACCATCTCCTCGACCGCGCCGGCGGTGAAGTCGGAGACGACGCGGTCGATGGGGTTGCCCCACCCCTCGACCATGATCCCCGTCTGGCCGGTGGGGACGAGCGCGGCGTCGACCCCCTGCTCCCGGGCGGCGTCGACGAGTTCGACGGAGGCGGTCATCTTCCCGACGTTGCAGTCGGTGCCGACCGTCAGCACCACGTCGGCGTCCACGTCGCCAGCGACGCCGTCGCTCACGCCGATCCCCTCGTGGGGGCGGCGCACGTCCCAGAGGTCGACGCCGTGTTCGGCCGCGAGCGTGGCGAACTCCTCGTCGTCGTTGAGGAAGTAGTGCAGCCCCGCCGCCACGTCACAGCCGCGTTCGATCGCCGTCCGGACGTCCGGCCGCCAGGACTCGTCGAACCCGCCGCCGATCGGGGCGATGCCGACCACCAGCGCGTCGACGTCGGGCGCGTCGGCCATCGATTCGACGATGGGGGCGTCGGGGACGTCCGGCAGGTGGTCGGCGACCCGCTCGCCGGCGCGCGCGCGGTCGAGGACCGCGGCCACCTCGTAGTCGGCGTAGCGCAGGATGCCGACCGCGGTCTTGGCCCGGTCGGGGAACTTCTCGTGGGCGAGGACGGCGACCCGGTCTCCTTCGTCGAGCATGCCGGGGGGGACGGGGAGGGGGAAGGTAAATGCGTGGGCGACGGCAGCGACGGACCGCCCGATCGGAGGGGTCCCTCCGGCACCGGTTCGAGCCGCCGCGTGCAGTCGCCCCGCCTACAGCACGTACAGACGCGTCGCGAACGCGTCACGTCGCGCCCGCTCCAGCGCCTCGGTCGGCTCCCCGGACGCGTCGACGGTCACCCGACGGATCGCGTCCACGTCGAGACCGGTCAGGGAGTCCCGGTCGCCCGCGAGCACCAGCGGCTCGTCGCGCTCGCGAAGCGTCCGCCGGACGCGGTCGAGGTGGTCGGCGACCTGCTCGTCGCGCCGGCGCTCGAAGCGCCCCTGCGAGAACCCGCCCTTCGAGTGTCCCTCCTCGACCTCCGTGGTGAACGTCTCCGTCTCGACGCGGTCGCCGTCCTCGTACACTCCGAGGGCGAACAGGTCGGCGCGGACGAGCGCGAGCGCGACGCGGTCCGGCGGGGTGAACCACGCCCCGTCGAGGCGAAAGCCCGTCCCCCACTCGGAAAACGGGTCGGGCGGGAACGGCGGGACGAGCGCGACGCTCACGAGCCCCGCGTCGTCGGTCAGGGCCAGACAGGGGGCGGCGCGGGCGAGGAGCGGCGCGCGGGCACCGAACGCCTCGCGCACGGCGTCCGGCGGGTCGTCGCCGACCATCGCGGTGAGTGCGCCCTCCGGCCCCGTCTCGACGCTTCGCAGGCGCGCGAGCACCTCGTCGCGGCGGCCGTCGTGGAGCTCCTCGACCCGTCGGAAGTCGGGGTCGCCGTCGCCGCCGGCCCGCTCGACGCGG
The DNA here is from genome assembly GCA_042217235.1 of Haloferacaceae archaeon. GTDB lineage: Archaea > Halobacteriota > Halobacteria > Halobacteriales > Haloferacaceae > A07HB70. The sequence continues at coordinate 8,260 of JBDGTB010000039.1, forward strand.
TCCCCCAGCTCCGCGACCCGGTCCTCCAGCCGGTTGACCCGCTCCTCGGCCGCCTGTCGGTCGCTGACGGCCTCCGCGCGCCGCTCGGACTCGGCCTCGAGCTGCTCCGACAGGCGCTCCTTTTCCGCCTCCAGCTCGGCGATCCGGTCTTTCAGCTCCGCGCGGCCGAGCAGCTCGTCGAGCATGGCGGAGGGCGGAGCGCCGGGGAGTTAAGCGTGGGCGTCCCCGGCCGGGCGTCGGCGTCGGTCGCCGTCAGGCGTAGGCGTCGGTGGCGGGTTCGTACCCCGCGTAGCGCAGGAGCTCCTCGGCCCGGTCGGCGTCGGCGAGCAGCACCTCGCGGCGGTCAGGGAGCCCGTCGTCCGTCAGCCGGTCCGGGACGGCGAGCGTGCCGCTCGGCACCGAGTCGTCGCCGTGGACCGGGAAGTGGTGGCCGTCGAGTTTCATCACCAGCGGCCCGTCGAGGCGCTCTACCCCCTCGCCGGTCGCGTACAGCTGCTCGTTGACGCGCTCGTGGTCGTCGCAGTGGATGACGGCCCGGTCGTCGTCGTGGGGTTCGACGTAGAGCCGCCCGAGGTAGTAGCCGGTGGAGAACCGTTCGAACATGCTGTGCGATCAGTTCTCATGCACCACGAAGTATAAGCCTTGTCGCGGCGGAGGTACGTCGGGAACGCCCGGACGGGTCGCTCCGGACGGCGACCGCCGGCGCCCGCCCGATCGAAATGACCGCACCGACCGAGTCCGAGTTCGCGTCGCTGCTCGCCGACCTCGACCGCGACGGGTTCGCGCGCTTTCTCGCCGCGCTGTGGACGGCCCGGGGTCGGCCGGCGACGGTCGAGGAGGGGCTCGTCGCGGTCGCCGGCGGGCCGACGCTGCGTCCGAACGCGCCCCGCCGCCTCCCGGCCCGCCTCGCCGTCCGCCGCGTCGACCCGGAGGCGGCCGACGTCGTCGCCACGACCAGCCCCGACGTGGCCGCGCTGCTCCGGGACCGCGGGGTCCGGGTGGTCGGTCCCGCGGCGCTCCACCGAGCGCTGCTGTACGACCTCGACCGCGCGACCGCCGACCGGATCGCGCGCGAGCATCTCGACCGGCCGTTCGACGCCGAGCCGACGCCGGGGGTGGCCGAACGGCTCCGGGCCGTGGCCGCGTGGGCCGCCCCGGCCGCGCTCGCCGTCGCCGTCGTCGCCGCCGTCGTCGGCGGGGTCGCGCTGTTCGCCACCGCCGAGCCGCGACTCCCGGCCGATGACGGGACCCCGACGTTCGAGCCCTGGACCGTCGAGGAGAGCGGGGGGTCGAACGGGTGGGTCGAGGACGACGAGGTGAGCGGCGTCGGGGCGTTCGAGGTGGCCCCCGGCCTGACGACCGAGGGGGTCGCCAACCTCACGGAGCTGTCCGCGGCGCACGCCGACGCCGTCCGGAACCGTTCCTACGAGTGGGTCGTCGTGTACCGCCGGGGCGCCGGCGGGACGAACCCCGTCATCGACGGCGGGCCGGACGAGCGGGCGCGCCAGGTCGCCCGCGTCGAGAACGGCACGGAGTCGCTGGTCCGGGTGACCGACGACGCCGGCCCGAACCGGTCGGTGAGCTTCGGGACGAACCGCGACGTGTACACCGACGGCACCGCCCGCTACGTCCGACGACACGCCGCGGACGGGAGCACCTCGGTCCGTCGGACGCCGCTCCCGCCCGACGGCGGGCCCGCCGGCCTCGCCGAGCAGGCGAGCGACTTCGTCGACTGGATCCTCGACGCCAGCGAGACGGACGTGGTCGAGGCCGAGCGGCGCGCGGGCGTCACCCACTACCGCCTCGTCGGGCGCGGCAGCCGGGCGCTCACGCTCGACGAGTACCGGGTCGAGGCGTGGATCACCGAGTCCGGGTTCGTGCGCGAGATGGAGGTCGGGTACGTCTCGTACGGCGACGCCGGGTTCACGTACATCGACTCCCGATACCGCCGCGTCGGGACGGCGACGGTCGAGCGCCCGGCCTGGGTGCCGGACGACCGGGGGCGGGAGGCCGCGACTGCGGGCGGGTCGGCGGTGGACGGGACGAACGGAACGACCGGCGGCGGGACGAACGGAACGACCGGCGGCGGACCGACCGCGACGCCGGCCGGGACCCCGACCGAGTGACCGGTCCCGGGCGGTCGCCCGGTCCGGCACTCGCGCCGTTCGGCGTCGGCGGGTCCGGCACCCGCGTCGTTCGGTCCGGTCCTGTCAGTCGTGGACCGGCACGTCGACCACGCTCGGCCCGTGGCTCGCGACGGCCTCGCGGAGCGCCGGGCGGAGGTCGTCCGGCCCCTCGACCAGCCGTCCCGTCGCGCCGTGGCTCTCGGCGTTCGCCGCGAAGTCGACCGGCGGGTCGAAGTCCATCCCCACGTACTCGTGGTCCTCGTCCGTCCCGCCGAACAGCCGCTGGGTGTTGTCCTTGAGGATCCGGTAGTTCCGGTTGTCGACCACGACGACGGTGAGATCGAGGGACTCGCGGGCCGCCGTGTAGAGGGCGTGGGGGTAGTACAGGTAGGAGCCGTCGCCGATCACCCCGACGACATCCCTGGCGTCGTCGCGGTGTCGCTCCGCGACCGCCGCGCCCACCGCGGCCGGCAGGCCGTAGCCCAGTCCTCCGCCGCGGTTCGCGAAGAAGTCGCCGGGGCCGAAGTCGTAGGCCTCGCGGACCGCGCCGACGCTCGTCGGCGCCTCCGCGACGACCCGAGCCCCGGGAGCCACCTCCCGGAGCGCCGCCGCGAGGTCGGCGACGGACGTGCGCGGGTCGTCGGGCCGGGCGCTCCGCTCGACGTCCAGCCCGTCGCGCTCCCGCTCGCGGGCGACGGCCTCGGCGACGACGGACCGGCGGCGCTCGCGCTCGTCCTCGTCGAGGCGGGCCGTCACGCGCTCGGTCAGCTCGCGGAGCACGCGCGCCGGGTCGCCGAGCGCCGCCACGTCGGCGACGTAGTTCTTCCCGAGCTCCCACGCGCTCGGCGAGACCTGCACGCAGGTCGCCCGCGACGGGACCAGCTCCACCTCGACCGGGTTGGTCGGCACGTTCGAGACGACGCCGAGCAGCGCGACCGTGTCGGCGTCGAGCAGCGCCGCCGCGCGGGACTGGTCGCGCGGGAGTCGTCCGCCCCACTGGTCGTGGCCCGTCGGGAAGGCGACCTCGGCGGCCTTGAACTCGCCGTGGACCCGCGCGCCGGTCGCCTCGGCGAGCGCGACGGCCGCCGGGACGGCGTCCGCGCGGGCGACCGCGTCCCCGACGACGAACACCGGCTCGTCGGCCGCGACGAGCGCGTCGGCCGCCAGCGCGACCTGTCGGGGGTCGCCCCGCCCGGCGTCGGGGGTCGCCCCGAGGCGCTCGGGCGAAGCGTCCGTCTCGGCGCGCATCACGTCCAGCGGGAGCGAGAGGAACACGGGGCCGGTCGGCGGCGTGAGCGCCGTCCGGACCGCCCGCCGGAGCATCGTCGGGAGGGTCGCGACCGTCTCGACGCGCGCGCTCCACTTCGTGAACTCCTCGGTCATCGCCACCGTGTCGCCGGCGAGGTTCGGCTCGCGCTGGCCGTGCCCGAGCGGGTGGTCGCCCGCCGTCACGAGCAGCGGGGCGCCGGTGTGGCTCGCGTCGAGCACGTTGCCCAGCCCGTGAGCGGTCCCCGGCGCGATGTGGAGGTTGACGACGCCGAGCGGGAGGACGGCGGGGTCGCCGTGGGCGTGGTAGCGCCGCGTCGTCGCGTAGCCCGCCGCCGCCCCGACGGCGACGTCCTCGTGGAGCGCGAGCACGTACTCCAGGTCGCTCTCGCCGAGCGCGGACGTGATCGGGAGTTCGGTCGTCCCCGGGTTGCCGAAGACGCGGCTCACTCCGTACGCCGCGAGCGCCTCGGCGAAGTAGTCGGCTCCGGTCCGTGGCATGCCTCCCCAGACTGGGAGGGGCGTTATGGTTCTTGCGTCCACGGCGGGGCAGCCCGCCGCTCGAACGCCCCGGCCGGCGTCGACGGGCGACGGAACGCGGCGCTCGGGACGCGGGTCCGCCGACGACGACCGGCGGCCGTCGGCCGTCGGGGAGAACGGTGCCGGTCGACCGACCGCCTCGTCGTCCCCTCACTCGGCCGCGAGGTCGGCGACCCCCTCGGCGAGCACCCGCGTCGCGGCCGCGCAGTCCGCCCAGTCGGTCCACTCCCGGGGGGTGTGCGAGACCCCGTCTCGCGACGGGGCGAAAAGCAGCGCCGTGTCCGTCCCCGCCGCGACGTTGATCGTGTCGTGGGCGGCGCCGGAGTGCATGTCCATCGCCTCGACGCCGGCCCGCTCGGCGCCGGCGTGGAGCGCCGCCCGGGCCCGGTCGCTCATCGCCGTCGGCGGCTGGTCGCGGTAGCGGTCGAGGTCCGTCTCGACGCCGCGGTCGCGCTCGAGCCGCGCCAGCGACTTGCGCGCCCGGTCGACGACCGCGTCCATCGAGGCGGCCTCGACGTCGCGGAAGTCGGTCCGCATCCGGACCTCGCCGGGGACCACGTTCCGGGCGTTCGGCTCGACGGCGATCTTGCCGACCGTCCCGACCGCGGAGTGGCTGTCGGTGAGCGTCACCTCCCGCGCCGCCGCCTCGACGTCGAGGACGAACTCGCTCGCGGCCGCGAGCGCGTCCGAGCGGGTGTCCATCGGCGTCGACCCCGCGTGGTCGGTCTCGCCGCGGATCCGCACCTCGCAGTTGGTGACGCCGGTGATGGCGGTCACGACGCCGACCGGGACGCCGGCCTCCTCCAGCCGCGTTCCCTGCTCGACGTGGAGCTCGAACCACGCGTCCCACTCCGCCGGGTCGACCGTCGCGTCGCCGACGAACCCGATCCGGTCGAGGTGCTCGCGCAGGGTCGTCCCCTCGTCGTCGGTCAGCCCGTGGGCCTCCTCGACCGACCGCTGGCCGGCCGCGACCGACGACCCGAGCAGGCCGACGTCGGTGCGGCCGCCCTCCTCCTCGGTGAACGAGACGACCTCGACCGGCCGGGCGGGCTCGCGGTCGCTCTCCCGGATCGCGCGGACGGCCTCGACCCCCGCGTACACGCCGAGCGGGCCGTCGAAGATCCCGCCCTCGGGCACGGAGTCGATGTGGCTCCCGACCGCGACCGGCGCGGCGTCGGGGTCGGCGCTCGCGGGCGTCCACCGACCGGCGACGTTGCCGACCGGGTCGACCCGGACGGTCATCCCCGCCGCCTCCATCCGCTCGACGAGGTACTCGCGGGCGCGGCGGTCGGCCTCGGAGCCGGCCAGCACCGTCCGTCCCCACCCCTCCTCGGCGTCGATCCGGCCGAACTCGCCCGTCCGCTCGATGTCGGTCCGCAGTCGGTCGCCGTCGACGTGCATGGGGGACCCACCTCGCGGGGGCACAAAACGACCGGGGGCGGATCGCGACCGCCCTCGGCTCAGTCGGGCGTCGCCAGCGCGCCGAGCCGCCGCGGCGGGGTCGACGCCGGCTCCCGCGCCGCCCGCCACAGCGTCGCGGCCCCCTCGTCGCCGAGCGTCGGCGCGACGAGCGCGTCGAACTTCTCGCGGAGGTCGGCCTCGTCGAACGGATTCTCGGTCCCGCCGCGGGCCTGCTCGACCGTCTCTGCGTGCTCGCTCCCGTCCGCGACGACGGTCACGCGGGCGCCGCGCCGGTCCGGCGCGCGGGCGGTGAACTCCTCGTGCTCCGTGACCGAGACCCGCTCGGCCAGCTCGAAGGTCGCCTCGTCGAGCGCGTCCGCGTCGAACGCCTCCATCCGCGTGTGGCCGCGCCGGAGCGCCGTGGCGACGGCGAAGGGGATCGAGAACTTCGCCTGGAGCGGGTTCGCGGGCCGCGTCGGGGTGAGGCGGGCCGCGGTGTCGTACGTCTCGACGCGCACCGCTGCGACGCTCGCCGGGTCGAGGTCGTGCCGGGCCGCGAGCGCCGTCACCGCGTCGAGCGCCGGGTGCGTGAACCGGCAGGCCGCGTGGCGCTTGAAGTAGCCCCGCTCGACCTCCCAGCGCTCGCCGAGGTCGGCGGTCAGCGCGTCGGCGTCGAACGGGCCGTCGACCACGCGCGCGAGGTGTCGCTCCGTGGCGTTCCGGAGCCCGGAGAAGCCCGCCTCGGCCTGCGTCGCGACGAGGTGCCCGCTCAGGTTGCTCGTCCCCGCGTACGTGTTGCGGACGGTCGCGCCCTCGGTCGCCGCCTCGAAGCGCGTGTGCAGCGCGTGGTTCGGCGCCATCCGCAGCGCCGCGGCGGTCCGGTCGAGCGACAGCCCCCGGGTGCGGGCGACGGCCGCCGTCGCCCCCACCGCGCCCCACAGCCCGTGCATGTGGTAGGTCGGGTCGAGCGGGGCGCAGGCGCGGGCGACCCGCGTGCCGACCTCGTAGCCCGCGACGAACCCCGCGAGCCAGTCCGCGGGTTCGCCGTCCGCCGCCTCGCCCGCGGCGAGCGCGGCCGGGAGCGCGTGGATCGCCGGGTGGCCGCCGGCGTACCTGTGCCCCTCGTCGAGTTCGAGCGACGTCCCGGCGGTGCCGTTGACCAGCGCCGCGGGTCCGGGCGCCGCCGCGTGCCCGGTGCCGAGGACCGAGGCGTCGCCGTCCTCGTCCAGCCGCGCGGCGAGGTCTGCCACCTCCGGGAGGCGGGTCCCGCCGACGACGGCGCCAACCGTGTCCGCGACGACGAGGCCGACGCGGTCCCGCACCGACGCCGGGAGGTCGCGAAGGTCCACGCCGACGGCGAACCGTGCGAGCGCGCGCTCGGGGTCGTCGCTCATCCCGCCCCCCCGCCGGCGAGTACACGCCGCCGTCCGCCCAGTTCGGTCGTGCTCACGACCGGGAGAGGGGCGGCGCGGCGGGTAAAGATGACGCCGCCGAACACTCAAGGGGGCGGCGTCGGTTCCCGGACGCATGCCCGAGGACCCCACCGTGGTGCTGTCATACACGTTCCCGCCGGAGACGCCCGGAACCGTCGACGACCTCGCGGCCGAGATCCGCGAGCGCTGTCCCGGGATCGACCTCCGGCGGGCGACCGACCGCGCCGACCTGGTCGCGCGCGCCCCCGAGGCGGACGTGCTCGTCGAGCACGGCCTGCCCGACGCCGTCCTCGACCGCGCCGAGCGGCTCTCCTGGGTCCAGTCGCTCAGCGCCGGCTACGGCCGGTACGACCGCGACCGCCTCCGCGAGATGGACGTCGCGCTCACGACGGTCTCCGGCGCGCACGCCCCGGCGATCGCCCAGCAGACGCTCGCCTACCTCCTGCTGTTCGAGCGGAACCTGCTCCGGGGGCTGCGACAGGCCGACCGCCGGGAGTGGCGGCGCTACCCGGCGGGCGAGCTCACCGGCCGGACGCTCGGGGTGGTCGGCGTCGGCGCCATCGGCGGGCGCGTCGCCGACCTCGGCGCGGCCTGCGGGATGGACGTGCTCGGCCTCCGGCGCCATCCCGAGCGCGGCCACCCCTCCGTCGAGGAGATGGTCGGCCCCGACGACCTCCACGACCTGCTCGGTCGCGCCGACTACGTCGTCCTCGCCTGCCCGCTCACCGACGAGACGCGGGGGCTGATCGACGACGCGGCGCTCGCCTCGATGCGGACGGGGACCGTCCTCGTCAACGTCGCGCGCGGCGCGGTCGTCGAGCAGGACGCGCTGGTCGCGTCGCTTGCCGCCGGCGACCTCCGGGGGGCCGCGCTCGACGTTGCCGACCCCGAACCGCTCCCGCGCGAGTCGCCGCTGTGGGACCTCGGCAACGTCGTCGTCACGCCGCACAACGCCGGCGGGAGCCAGCACTTCCCCGCTCGGTGTGCCGACGTGTTCGCGCGCAACTACGAGCGGTACGTCGCCGGCGACCGCGACGGGATGGAGAATCGGGCCGTGTAGCTGTCGGGGAACCGGGTCGTGTCGCCTAGTAGTCGAACTGCTCGTACAGCTCGGCCTTGTGGGCCTTCCCCTCGCGCTCTAGCTGCGCGTCGAGGTCCTCGCGCCGGATCCGGGGGACCGACCGGTCGCGCTCGGCCAGCCGGACCACGAGCTCGGTTTCGAGGAGGACCCCCGCGCGCAGGTCCCGCGGGTCCAGCTTGTCGAGCGTGTCCGCGGGCGTGAGGACGTTCGCGTTCGAGGGGCCGTGGGTCGGCGCGCCGTCCGGCGTCACGCTCCCGACCAGGTAGGCGGGGACGCCTCGCTCGACGTAGCGCCAGTTGTCGCTGGAGAGATAGAGGTCCGGACTGACCCGCGCGGGGTGGTCGAACGCCCCGGCCACCTCGCGGGCGAGCCCCGCGAGGGCGTCCGAGCCGTGGGTCAGGAAGGCGAGGTCGCGGGCGCGGCCGAGGCCGTCGTTCTGGACCACGGCTCGCACGCGGTCGAGATCCGCCCGCTCCGCGCGGTGGCGCGCGCCGAGCAGCGGCAGCTCCTCGGCGCCGAACGCGACCAGCCGGACGGTCGTCTCGAGCTCCCGGGCCCGCCGGGCGAGCGCCTCGGCCACTCCGACGACGGCCCCGACGCCGACCGCGTCGTCCCCCGCGCTCTCGGAGACGTCGCTCCCGTCGAGGTGGGCGGAGACGACGACCCGTTCGTCGGTCTCGGGGCCGACCTCCGCGAGCACGTTCCGGCTCGTCGCCTCGCCCGTCTCTGCGTCGACCGCGACGGTCACGGGGTCACCGACGGCCCGCCGCGCCAGCCGGGCGCCGGCCTCGTGGCTCACCGACACGGCGGGGACCTCGCCGAGCGGGGCGCCGTCCGCGCCGCGGACGTACCCCGACCGCGGCAGGCAGCCGGGCAGGTGGTTGCGCTCCACGTAGGCGCGGGCGCCCGCCCCGACGACCCGGGCGTACTTCTCCTGGCGGTGGACGACCCGCTCGTGGTCCTCGGGCGCGTGGTTCCGGACGAGCGCGACGGCGCCCTCGAGCGGCGCCGCGTCGACCTCGTCGGCCAGCCCGTGCCCCACGTCGACCAGCCGGCCCGTCGCCTCGCCGCTCGGGCTCCGCGCGAACGCGAGCGTCTCCGTCTCGTCGCCGCTCGCCGGGTGATGCAGGGCGCTCGACCCGCGGGTCCACCCCTGGATGGGGAACTCCTCGGTCCGGGCGTTCCGTGCGCCGACCGCCTCGAGCGCCTCGCGGGTGGCCGCGGCGGCGGCGCGCTCCGCGTCCGACCCGGCCGGTCGCGGACCGATTTCGACCAGCCGCTCGACGTGCTCCCAGCCGGCGCCGTTCAGGTACGTCTCCCCGATCCAGTCGGTCATGGCGGCCCCATCCGGGGCGCCGTGATAAGTGTTGGCAGGCGAGCGGGACAGTTACACGCTCCAGTCCGGCAGGTCGCGCTCCAGGAACCGGCCGTCGCCGGGTTCGCCGACGAGTTCTCCGTCCGCGACGACGCGCTGGCCCCGGACGAACGTGTCCCGGACCGCCGCGGAGACGTCGAACCCGTCGTAGATCGAGAACGTCGCGTTCGAGGCGTTGTCGGCGGCGTCGACCGGCGACCCGCCGTCGGGGTCGAGCACGACGAGGTCGGCGTCGGTGCCGGGTTCGAGCGTCCCCTTCTCCGGCATCCCGAACGTCCGCGCCGGGTTGGTACACATCGTCCGGACGAGGAAGGGCAGGGAGTAGCCCCGGCGCTCGACCGCGACCTCGTGGAACACGGGCAGGCTGTACTGGATGCTGTTCGCGCCGAAGGGGGCCTCCCACCAGTCGTCGACCTCCTTGTACGACCGGTGGTAGACCGAATGATCCGTCGAGACGACCGAGAGCGTCCCGCGCTCCAGGTGCTCGAACATCGCGTCCCGGTCGTCCGCGGTGCGCAGCGGCGGCGCGATGAGCGGGTAGTTGCCGTGCTCCTCGTGGGCCGCCCGGGTGAGCGCCGTGTAGTGGGTGCAGGTCTCCGCGCGGACGGTGCTCCCGTCGTCCTGGAACGACTCGAGGACGTCGGCGGCGGCCCGGCAGGTGGTGTGGACGCCGTAGTAGTTCACGCCCGTCTCGACGGCCATGCGCGCGGCGTCCTCGGCGGCCATCGCCTCCGCGTAGTCCGGCCGCGAGTCGGGGTAGTCGGTCGGGTCGCCCCGACCCGCTCGCTGCAGCCGCTCGGTCTCCCACTCGCAGACCGAGGGGTTCTCGGTGTGGACGAGCGCCACGGCGTCCAGGTCCGCGATGCGCCGGAACGCCGCGTTGATGAACCCGTTCGAGACGCCGATCGGGTACGTCGAGCGGAACATCTTGAACGAGGTGACGCCGGCGTCGACCGCGGCCGCGAGCTCGTCGAGGCTCTCGCGCTCTTCCCGCCGGAGGACGCCGTGGAGGCCGAAGTCGACGTGCACCCGGTCGGCCCGCGAGCGCTTGTGCTCGATGCCGTCGACCAGCGGGGCGCCGGGGTCGGTCGCGGGGCGGTCACGCCCCTGGAACGCGAAGTCGACGAACGTGGTGACGCCCCCGAGCGCCGCGGCCGCCGTCTCGGCCTCGTACGTCCCGGCGCGGTTCTCCGGCACCTCGTCCACGTGGACGTGGGGGTCGACCACGCCGGGCACGACGACCGCGCCCGACGCGTCGACGACCTCCCGGGCGTCCGGCAGGGAGTCGGCCGCCCCGACGGCGACGATCCCCCCGTCGTCTATCGCGACGCTTCGCTCGGCGACGTCGGTGGGGGTGACGACACGCCCCCCTTCGACGATGGTATCGACGGTCACGTGTGCGACACCCCGCCGGGGATGTTAAACGTTGGTGCGGACCGTGGTCGGGCGGGTCCCGCTCCATTCGTGCGATCCGTTACCGTTCGATCAGGAGCGAACGATTAACGTCCCCCCTGCCCGAGGGGCCGACAGAGCGAATGACTCCAGAAGACCTCCGCGCCGACATCCGGGCGTTCGACGACGGCATCTACCTGAACACGGGCGCGTCCTCGCCGGCGCCAGAGCGGGTGATCGAGGCGACCTGTGACTACCTCCGGTTCCAGGAGGAGCGCGCGCCGCTCGGCGACGGCGCCTACGGCGCCGCCTACGACGCCTACGAGGAGACCCGCGACCGGCTCGCCCCGTTCCTCGGCGTCGCGCCCGAGACGATCGCGCTCACCGAGAGCACCGCCGACGGGATCAGCCGGGTCGCCGGCGCGATCGACTGGGAGGCGGGCGACGTCGTCGTGCGCACCGACGCCGAGCACCCCTCGGGGATCGTCCCGTGGTGGAACCTCGAACGCCTCGGCGTGGAGACGCGGGTGGTCCCGACCCACGAGGGTCGCCTCGACCTCGAGGCGTACGAGCGCCACGTCGAGGACGCGAAGCTGGTGTGTCTGAGCTCGCTCACCTGGAACTACGGCACCCGTCTGCCGGTCGCCGAGGCGGTCGAGATCGCCCACGACGCCGGCGCCCTCGTGCTCGTCGACGCCGTCCAGTCGGTCGGGCAGGTGCCGCTCGACCTGACCGAGTGGGACGCGGACTTCGTCGCCGGCGCGGGCCACAAGTGGCTGATGGGACCGTGGGGCGCCGGGTTCGTCCACGTCCACCCCGACGCGGTCGCGGCGCTCCAGCCGGTCGGCGCCGGCTACCGAGCCGTCGAGGACTCGAAGGCCCCGCTCGACGAGATGCGGCTGCGGGAGGACGCCGGACGGATCGAGTACGGCGGCACCTCGCCCGCGCCGTACGCCGGCCTCCAGGAGGCGCTCGACCTCGTCGACGACATCGGGATGGACACCATCACCGGTCGGATCGAGGAGCTGACCGACCGGCTCAAGGCGGGGCTGGGCGACCGGCTCCGGAGCCCCCGCGAGTACGAGTCCGGGCTCGTCAGCTTCACCGCCGCGGACCCCGACGCGCTCGTCGAGCGGCTCCGCGAGCGGAACGTGTTCATCCGGTCGCTGCCGTACCCGAACACGGTCCGGGCCTCGCTGCACGTGTACAACACGCCGGGCGACGTGGACGCGCTGCTCGACGCACTCGAGTGACGCGAACGGCGGTCGGAACCGACCGGTCGACCCGGGCGGTGTCGCCGACCCCCCGTCTCAGGCGAAAAAGACCGGCGCCTCCTCGCTGTCGAAGTCGACGTTCACGGCGTCGCCCTCCTCGAACCGCGCCTGCCGGCCGTGGATGGTGACCTCGATGCTCGGGAGGCCGTCGTCGTCGGGGACGACCACGTAGTCGGTGTGGTCGCCCTGGAAGTACCGCTCGGTGACGGTGGCGCCGAAGAGTCCGCCGTCACCATCCAGGAGATCGATCTCCTCGGGTCGGACCGACACCGTCACGTCCCCCTCGTCGGCGAGCCGGCTGGAGGTGAACGTGACGTCCTCGCGGCCCTTGAACGTCACTTCGGCGTGGCCGTTGACGCGCCGGGAGCGACACTCGAAGAGGTTGGTGTCCCCGATGAAGTCCGCGACGAACTCCGTGGCCGGGTTCTGGTAGATCTCCTTCGGCGTGCCGACCTGCTCGATCTGCCCCTCGTTCATCACGGCGAGCCGGTCGGAGAGGGTCATCGCCACCTCCTGGTCGTGGGTGACGTAGAAGAACGAGCCTTCGACCTTCTGGTGGATCTTCGAGAGCTCGACCTCCATGTGCTGGCGGAGCTTGCGGTCGAGCGACGCCAGCGGCTCGTCGAGCAGGAGGACGCTCGGCTCGTTCACCAGCGACCGGGCGACGGCGACCCGCTGCTGTTGCCCGCCGGAGAGCTCGGTCACCTGCCGCTGGTCGTAGCCCGCGAGGTCGACGAGGTCGAGGTACTCCTGGATCCGGCGGTCCCGCTCCCCCTTCTCGACGCCGGCCTTCCGCAGCCCGTAGCCCACGTTCTCGTGGACGGTCATGTGCGGGAAAAGCGAGAGGTGCTGGAACACCATGTTGGTGTCGCGCTTGTTCGGCGGGACGTCGATGGCGTCGGTCCCGTTGAGCAGCAGTTCGCCGTCGGTCGGCCGCTCGAACCCGGCGATCATCCGGAGCGTGGTCGTCTTCCCGCATCCCGACGGGCCGAGCAACGAGAAGAACTCGCCCTGTCGGATCGTGAGGTCGATCCCGTCGACGGCCACGACGTCGTCGAACTCCTTTCGAACGTCGCGTAACTCGACGAGTGGTTCGCCGCTCGTTGGCATACACCCAGGTTTTGATCCACGTCGTAAAAACCTGCCGGGAGGACCGAACGATCGTGAGAAAGGGCGCGCCCGCCGTCGGAGGCGAGTCGCCGCGTCGCGGCTCAGCGCACGAACTTTCGGTCGAAGAACTTCTTCCAGAACAGCACGCTGTAGACCAGCCCGGCCCCGACCAGCGCGGCCAGCCCCAGCCCGTGTAACACCAGCACGAACCGGTCGAGCGTCGGGTCGACGCCGAGGACGAGCGGCGCGAGGACGAGGCTGGCGAGAAACCACACCGCGCCGGCCGCGGCGAGGGCGACGAGCCACGGGCGGTCGAACCGCGCGAACGGGTCCATGTGTGTCGAACGGTCGGCTCCCGGCACGCTTGGGCGTTGCGGGTGCCGCCTCGGGACACGGCCATATAACCCCGTCATTAAGCACGTTCGGTGTGTTTCGTTCGAAACACCTCGACGAATACTCGATTATAAGAAAAATACGACCATGTACGATCGATATATTCGGACGAGAGGCCGAACACTAGGAAAGATTTTTATAGGGCCGATAGGTAAACATCGTTGGTATGGCGTATCACACCACCGAAGGTGGGGACGAGAGTTCGAGCGGCAACTCGCGTCGGACGTTCCTGAAGACTGCAGGGGCGGCCGGCGCCGCAGGCATCGCGGGACTGTCCGGCTGCACCGGCGCGATCGGCGGCGGCGGCGGGCCGGTCGAGATCACGATGATGGCATGGGACGACTACGCGCTGTTCAAGGAGGGCATCGAGGAGAAGCTGGACGTCAAGCTCAACGTGACGAAGTCCAACTCCTCGGCGAAGATGTTCTCCGCCTGGAACTCCGGGCAGAACGCGCAGTACGACATCACGGTGCCGAACAACAACTACGTCGGCAAGTTCATCGACGCGGGGCTGGTCGCCCCGATGCCGAAGGACGTGGTGACGAACTACTCGTCGCTGTTCCCGAAGTTCCACGAGTTCGCCAAGAACCAGTTCACCGACAGCAGCGGGAAACTGTACTCCACGCCCATCCGGTTCGGCTGGTACGGCTACTCCTACGACAACCGGACGGTCCCGGACGACCACGACCAGACCTACGCCCAGCTGTGGAACGACGAGTGGAAGGGCAAGATCATCATGTACGACAACCACTTCAAGGCGATGTCGGCCACTGCCCTCCTGCTCGGCTACCAGGACGCCTTCAGCGGCGAGAAGGTCACCCTCTCGGAGAGCCAGATCCAGAAGGTCAAGAACAAGATGATCGAGCAGAAGCCGCTCCTGCAGGGGTACATCGGTCCCGACTCGACGTACATCAAGTCCTTCCGGCAGGGCAACCACGTCATCGGTCAGTCCGGCCGCAACGAGATCATGGACCTGCAGAAGGCTGGCGACACGTGGGCGCAGATGGCCAAGCCCAAGGAGGGCGAGCTGGCCTGGTTCGAGGGTACCGTCGTCTCGAGCAAGTCCGACAACAAGGAGATGGCCTGGAAGGTCGTCAACCAGTACATCGACCCCGAGTTCGGGACGACGTTCGCCCGGAAGGCGTCGACGCCGAGCTGCAATCCCAAGGCGAACGCGAAGCTCTCCGGGCAGAACGCGAAGCTGTTCGGCTTCGGTCCGGAGCGGCTCAGCGGCATGATCCCGTTCAAGGCGGTCGAGAACGAGGACGCCTGGATCAGCGCCTGGGAAGAGATCAAGGCGGCCTGAGGACCGTCCCCTCGCCACACTCCGTTTATGAGCTACGACACCCCCGGTACGTCCCTCAGGGAGCGGCTTCTGGCGCCGTTCGCCGACGCACGGGCGCGCCTCGCCATCACAATCGGCCCCGGCCTGATGTGGCTGATACTGCTGTTGCTGGCGCCGCTTCTCTTCCTCGTCGCGGTGTCTTTCACCGTCACCAGTAGCCAGACCTACCAGATCATCTGGGAGCCGACGCTGTCGAACTACACCAAGCTCCTGACGAACGACGCCGGGAACTTCGCCCGGACGCCGTTCGTCCAGTCGCTGATCCTGTCGTACTTCGTCGCGGCCGTGACGACGGTGACGACCCTGGTCGCGACGTTCCCCGTCGCCTACCTGCTCGCCCGCCGCAGCGGGCGGGTGTTCAAGGTCGCGATCTACCTCGTCTTGCTCCCCTTCTTCACCGTCTACATCGTCCGCGCGTACTCCTGGTACCTGATGTTCGGGTCCGGGGGGAACCTCAACACGCTGCTCATCGCGATCGGGATCATCCAGGACCCGATCCCGCTGTTCAACTACGGCGTCGGCCCGATCATCGTCGGGCTGACCCACGCGTACTTCCCGTACATGCTGCTGACGCTGTACGCGAGCCTCGACGGCGTCGACTTCTCGCTCGTCGAGGCGGCCCGCGACCTGGGCGCGGGTCGGATCGGGGCGTTCAAGGACATCATCCTCCCGCTCGTGATGCCCGGCATCATCAGCGGCGCGGTGTTCGTGTTCGTGCCGGCGCTCGGGGCCTTCCTCACCCCCGAGTTCCTCGCCCAGGGGAAGGTGCTGATGGTCGGCCAGCTGATCGCGGCGCGCGTCAACACGATGTACGCCGTCGGCTACGGGTCGGCGGCCTCGATGTTCATCATCATCTCCATCGTGGCGGCGTTCGTGCTGGCGTTCCAGTACGTCGAACTCGAGGACCTGGGAGGTGCCTGAGATGGCGGGCGAAGTGCAGGGCGAGCGGGTCGACGCCTCGCCCGACACGGCCACCGCCGTCACCGACCGGTTCCTCGACTACGGCACCCGCGAGCGGCTCATCACCTACGGCTTCTACCTGTTCGCCGCGGCGATGCTCGTGTTCCTGTGGGTGCCGCTGGTCACCGTCGCGTTCCTCTCGTTCGGCGTCAACACCTCGACCATCCTCCCGTTCCAGGGGTTCACCCTCGACAACTACGCGGTGACCTTCGCCACGGAGTCGCTGATGAACTCCTTCTGGATCAGCGTCCAGGTGGCGACGATCTCGGCGGGGGTCGCGACCGTCCTCGGCGTGCTCACGAGCTTCGGCCTCGTCCGGTTCGACTTCCGGTTCAAGGAGACGTTCCGGACGTTCGGCATCCTGCCGCTCATCATCCCCGGCGTCATCCTCGGCATCGGCCTGCTGATCTTCTTCCGGTCGGTCGTCGGGATCACCACCGGCTTCCTGACGCTCGTGCTCACCCACAGCGTCTACGGCTTCCCGTTCGTGATGCTGCCGGTGACCGCGCGGCTGTACGGGTTCGACCAGTCGCTGGAGGAGAGCGCGCGGGACCTGGGCGCGGACTCGATCGAGGCGTTCCGCGACGTCACGCTCCCGATCATCGCGCCGGCGATCGGCGCCGGCTACCTGTTCGCGTGGATCCGGTCGTTCGAGGACTTCATCCGGGCGTTCTTCGTCAGCGGGACGATGGGCGTGCTCACCACCGAGATGTACGCCATGATCAAGTTCGGCTTCGCCAACAAGATGAACGCCATGTCGACGTTCATCCTGTTCGTCGTCGCCGTCCTCCTGGCGGTCGCGATGAACTTCGGCATGGTGTCCGGCTTCGTCGGCTCGGACGAGGGCAGCGAGGAGTAGCGACCGGCGGCCTCCCCACCCTTCGGAGCCGGCCGCCGACTGCCGGAGCGACAACCTACTTCTCCCCGGCGCGCGCACCGCGTGGCATGACTGCGCCGGAGACGTTCGAGATCGACCTCGACGACGTCGGGACGTTCGTCGCGCTCGGGGGGACGTACGCCGCCCACCACCGCCGCGAGGTCCCGCCGCGGTGGCCCATCCTGTGGACGGTCCCGCGCGCCTCGGTCGTTCCGGAGGGCGAGCCCGTGCGGATCCCGCCGGGCATCGACCGGGTCGAGCCGGGAACCGAACTCGTCGCCGTCCTCGACGAGCCGCTGTGGCGGGCCGACGCCGACGAGGCGGCGGCGGCGGTGCGCGGGTTCACGGTCTCGAACGACGCCAAGACGATGGGCGAGTTCCCCGGCTACCCGTACCCGGACATGGACCCCGAGACGGACGACCCGGTCGGGCGCGGCTTCCACCTCATGCCGACGTTCTCGCCGACGCTCACCGAGGGGGTGGCGCTCGCCCCGTCCGACGTCGCGGACCGCGCGGTCGAGACGTACGTCGACGGCGAGCGGGTCGTGGCGAGCTCGACCGCCGAGATGGCGTGGTCGGTCGGCGAGATGCTCGCGCACGTCTCGCGGGTGCTACGGCTCGAACCGGGCGACCTCGTCTCGCTCGGCGACCCGGCGTTCCCGGGGGCGTACCTCGAGGACGCCGAGGAGGTCGTCTGTCGGATCGAGGGGGTCGGGGAGCTTTCCAACCCGGTCGTCGTCGGGGACGGGAGAGGCGCGGACGCGCCTGGGCGACCGACGACGGACGGGTGCTGAGAGAACGGACGGGAGCCGGGAGAACGGACGGTCGTCGAATCAGAGCGCGTCGCGGGCGGCCTCACGCGCCGCGTCGGGCGAACACGCCGCCGCGTCGAGCGCCGCGAGCGTCTCGCCGAGCGCGCCCACGGCCCGGACCACGTCGTCGCCGTCGATCGACGACCCCATCGTCGCGATCCGGAGCATCCCGCCCTGGAGGCGGCCGAGGCCGCCGCGGACGGAGACGCCACGGTCGGCGAGCCCGTCGAGGACGTCGCGCTCGGCGACCCCCTCCGGGAGCGTCACCGCCTGCACCGTGTTCGAGAGCTTGGAGTGGTCCGCGGGCTCGGCGAACGGGTCGAGGCCGAGCGCCCCGGTGCCGGCCCGGATCCCCGCGGCGAGGCGCCGACAGCGCTCGATCCGGGCCTCGACGCCGTCGTCGACCAGCGGCGCGACCGCCTCGGCGAGCGAGTAGTACGTCTGCACCGGGGCGGTGCTCGGCGTCTGGTTGCGCTCTAGCTCGTCGAGGTGGTCGGCGAGGTTCAGCGAGAACGGGCAGTTCGCGGCGTCGACCCGCTCGCGAGCGGGCTCCGAGAGCGCCAGGGCGCTGATGCCCGGCGGACCGCCGAGGGCCTTCTGCGAGGCCGTGGCGGCCACGTCGACGCCCCACTCGTCGAACGCGAACGGTTCGCCGCCGACGCTGGAGACGCCGTCGACGAACAGGAGCGCGTCGTGCTCGCGGGCGAGCGACGCCACCTCGCGGACGGGGTTGACGACCCCGGTCGAGGTCTCGCAGTGCGCCATCGTCACCGCGTCGGCGCCGCGCTCCAGCTCGGCCCGGACGGCGTCGAGGTCGACCGACGCGCCCCACGCGGCGTCGAGCCGGCGGACCGTCCCGGCGTAGTGCTCCGCGATGTCGCCGTTCTCCGTCCCGAACTGTCCCGTCTGGATCGCCAGCACCTCGTCGTCGGGGTTCAGCACGCCCGCCATCCCCGTCTCGACGCCCATCCAGCCGTTGCCGTTGACGAGCACGGGGTCCGTCTCGGTGCCGAACGCCGCCGCGATGCCGCGCTGGCAGCGGGCGTGGGTCGCCTCGAACTCGGGGCTGCGGTGGGAGACCAGCGGCCGGGCGCCGGCCTCGCGCACCTCGCGTGCGACCTGCACGGGCCCGGGGTCCATCAGGAGGACGTCGTCGTCCATGGCCCCCCGTCCACGCCCCCCGTCAAAACAGTTCGGGCGGCGGAACCCGAAAGCGGTCGCGTGGAGTCAATCGAGCGGCTTCGCCTGGGGCTCCGCGGGGTCGACCGGCACCTCGATCAGGGTCGGGCCGTCGCGCTCGAGCGCCGCGGCGGTCGCCTCCCGAACCTCCGCGGGCGTCTCGGCGAACACGCCGCGGACGCCGAGGCTCTCGGCGAGGTTGACGAGCGAGGCCGACGTCTCGGGCCAGCCGAAGGCCCCGTCGTCGAACGCGTACTCGGCGCTCGCGCGCCAGCTGATCGTCGCGTAGTCGTCGTTGTTGAGCGCGACGACCACGACCGGGATCCCCTCGTCGGCGACCGTGTGGAGCTCGTGGACGCACATCAGGAGGCCGCCGTCGCCGGTGAGCGCGACCGACGGGCGGTCGGGCTCGGCCACCTTCGCGCCGATGGCCGCCGGCAGCCCGGTGCCCATCGTCGCCCACGACCCCGTGTCGACGTAGCTCCGCGGGCGGGTCACGTCGAGGACGTGCATCGACCAGATGCGGAAGCCGCCGGCGTCGACGCTCACGACGGCGTCCTCGGGGAGGGCCTCCGCGACAGCCGCCTCCGCGCTCGCGGACGTGAGCGGCGGCTCGTCGACCGCGAGGACGTCGGCCATGAGGTCGGCGTCGGCCTCGCGGACCCGCTCGACCCGGTCGCGCGCGTCCGGGTCCATCCGGGCCGGGAGGCGCTCGTCGAGCGCATCGAGCGTCGCCGCCGCGTCGGCGACGATCCCCACCGCGGGCTCGTACCCCTGCCCGAGGTCGGCCGGGTCGAGGGTCACGTGCACCAGCCGGTCGGGGAGCGGCAGGTCGAACGTGCCCGTCGCCACGGCGTCGAGGTCCGTCCCCACCGCGAGCGCGGCGTCCGCGCCGTCGAGCAGGTCCCGCAGGTTCCGACTCGTGCCGACCGAGAGGACGCCGGCCGCGAGCGGGTGGTCCTCGGGGAACTCGCCTTTCGCGCGCGGGCTCGTCACGACCGGCGCGTCGAGCCGTTCGGCGACCGCCCGGAGCGCGTCGTTCGCCCCCGCGAGGCGCACGCCGCCCCCGGCGACGACGACCGGCCGGTCGGCCTCGGCGAGCAGGTCGACGGCGCGAGCGATCCGCCCCTCGTCCGGGACGGGGGCGTCCCCGGGTTCGGCCCCGCCCGCGCCGCCAGCGGCCTCGGCCTCCGCCGCGAGAAACGACCGCGGGATGCCCACCCGGACGGGGCCCGTCGGCGGCGTGAGCGCCGTCACGACCGCCTCGTCGAGCGTGGCGGCGGCCGCGGCGGGCGTCTCGACGGTGACGTTCTCCTTGACCAGCGGGTCGTACGTCTCCGGCGGCGTCTCGTGGATCGCGTCGCCCCCGCGAAGCTCCGGGTCGGTCTCGACCGAGAGGTGGACCAGCGGCGTGCCGTCGTTGTAGGCGTTTTTCAGCCCGTTCGTCGCGTTCAGGTCGCCCGGCCCCGGGATCACGAGCGTCGCGGCGGGCCGGCCGCTCGCCTCGGCGTACCCCCACGCCATGTGCGGGACCGCGGTCTCGTGACGCGCCGTCACGTACCGAACGTCGTCCCGCCCCTCGACGGCCTCGTTCAGCGGGAGCGACTGCGTCCCCGGGATGCCGAAGACGGTGTCGATCCCGCGCTCGACCAGCGTCTCGACGACCGCGTCGCGTACGAGCATTCTCCACACGTTCTCGCGGGGGGGCTCAAGAAGCTTGCTGCCGTCTCGGTCCCGGAGCGTCGGCCCGGACGTCGCCGGGCACGGTCGTGCTCGCGCGGCCACGGGCGTCCCGTGCCCCTTCCGCTCCCCGAACGCGGGACGTCGCCCCGGCTACAGCGACAGGCCGAACGCCTCGGTCGCGGTCCCGGACAGCACCTGCTCGCGCTCGGACTCCGAGAAGTGGAGCTTGAGGTGCTTGTCGAGCGCCTCCGGGTTGTCGAAGTCCCAGTGGGGGAAGTCGGTCGCGAGCATCAGGCTCTCGGTCCCGATCATCTCGATGACCATCGACAGGTGCTCCGGGTTCTCGGGCTCGCCGACCGGCTGGCTGGAGAAGTAACACGACTCGCGGACGTGCTGTTCGGGGCTCTTCTCGAGCAGCGGCGCCTCGCTCCGGCGCATCGTGTACTCCTTGTTGAACCGGAACATCATGTACGGCACCCACGCGTAGCCCGCCTCCAGGAACGCGAAGTTCAGGTCGGGGAACTTCGCGGGGGCGCCGTTGACGAGCAGGCTCGTCAGGGTGAGCATGTGCGCCCACGGGTGCGAGAGGATGTGCGGCGCGAGAAAGCGGTTGAAGTCGTTGTCCTGGATGGGGAAGTCCTTCGCGAACGGCGCGCCCGCGGAGGCGTGGTATGCGACGGCGAGGTCGTGGTCCTCGGCGGCGCGGTACAGCGGGTCGTAGGTCGGGTCGCCGAGCGGCGGCTGCGAGCCGGAGTTGAGGATGTAGACGCCGACGATCTGGTCCTCGTCCCCGACGCGGTCCAGCTCCTCGGCGGCGGCCTCGGGGTCCTGGGTCGCCACGGTCGCGAGCCCGCGGAAGTGGTCGTACTCGTCGAGGAACCGCTCCAGCAGCAGGTCGTTGTACGCGCCCATCAGCTCCACCGCGCGGTCGTCCTCGGGAACGGAGTTGAGGACGGGGAAGGCGTTGATGATCGGCACGTCGACGCCGAACTCGCCACAGACCCGGTCGTTCAGCGCGTGTGGGTCGGACGCGTCGGCCTTCTGGCTCTCGATCTTCCCGCCCATGTACCGGTCCCAGCCGCTCCGGTTGACGGGCGTGTACGTTGGGTTCGCGGTGATGCTCCGGTACGGTTCGTCGCAGTACTCGGCGAGGTCATCGAACGGGATGCTCAGGTGGACGTCGGTGTCGACGACCGTCGCGTCGGCGAGCGGACCGCCGTCCTCCTCGCCACGTGCGCTTGCCATGTCGGACCGTCACGGACGAGCGTACAAATACCTTGGCGCCGCGGGCCGCCGCGAACCGGGCGTTAGCTGAATGCAGGCGCTAAGCCCCCTCCCTCAAGCAGCACCGCAGTCCGCGCCAGCGGACAAGGAGCGCATCGCGTTCGCCTCGGACGTGACGGAGCGCTCGATGGCCGCCTTCGCCAGCGGAGGGATCGAAATGCCCGAAGCGCCCGTACGCGCTCGCTCGGAACGCTGATTCCCCGCGTCACTCCCGATTCGGCCACACGGCCCGCGAGCCACGGGACCGGGGTTCGAACTGGGGTCCCAGAGTTCGGATCGAGAGCCTCCGACTCCCGACGTGGGTTCGCGCACCCAACACGGATGGCATTTCCGGAATGCGAACGCCAGTGACCGGTCCTCCCGGCCCCCAGGTTTACCGTCTCCCCCCGCCTACGCCCGACCATGGTCCCCCGTCGAACGCTCCGGAAGGCCCTCCTCGGCCGCGACGTCGCCGTCGCCTACGCGGTCGTCGTCGCCCTGTACCTCCTGAAGTTCGTCCCGTTCCAGCCCACGCAGGTCCCGCCCTACCTCCTGATCGTCGCCTACGACCTGGTCGAAGTGACGCTCCCGTTTCTCACGCCGTACTACCCGGTCGCGTTCCCGCTGTTCCTGTACGTGCTCGCGGTCGCTGGGGCCGGCATCACTCGGGCGCTCCAGGACCCCGACGGTGAGCAGTCGCCGTGGCTGCGGACGCTCGGAGGGGTCTGTCTCGTCGTCGGCGTTCTCTCGCTCGGGTTCGGCGCGTTCGTCGGCGGCCCCCTCGTCTCCCCGACGGACAACCCGACCCCGCTGGCTATCACCGGCGCGACGGGCCTCGTCTTCCTCGCGATGGCGTGGTGGTTGCTCGGCCGCCCGACCGCCCGGTCTATCACCCCCGCCTGAGCGAACGCACCACCTCCCGACCGCGGGCGCCGGGGGAACTACGCGGCGCGACGCGCGCCGACCCGGGATCCGACCGCGTAGACGAGACAGAGCACCGCGCTGAACGCGGTTCCGACCGCGAGCGTCCACGTCAGTAGTTCGTACGGCGTCCGGACGACGAGCGACTCGCCCGACAGCAGCAGGTACTGGCGGTACAGCGCGCCGTCGAACGAGAACGCGGCGACGAAGCCGGCGAGACTCAGGACCCCCACCCCGAGGGTCCAGGCGGCGGTCGTTCGCGCCGGAAGCGCCCGTCGATGCGCGTCACGGAAGACCACCGCCATCGCGAGACCCGCGATCGGCGGGGCGAGGAGGACCGGGTGGAGGGCCGTGGTCGAGAGCGTGGACGGGCGGACGATAAACCCGGGGGACGGCCGGCGACCGGTCCGGTCGGCCGCGTCGGCGATCCCGACCCGTTCGAGCAGGGTTTCCGGGTCGTCGTTCGCCCGTTTCATCGCCGTCGCGAACCGGAGGTGGTCCCGGGCGGTGTCCCGGTCGTAGAACCCCGACGCTTCGGGGAGGACGCCGACGCGCTCTCGGACGGCACGCGGGTTCGTCCGCGGGTCGTGCCCGAGGATCGTCACGGTACCGCTCGTCGGCCGCACGTAGTCCAGCATCACGTTGATCGTCGTGGACTTGCCGGCGCCGTTCGGCCCGAGAAACCCGAACACCTCGCCCGCCTCGACTGTCAGATCCAGATCCCGAACGGGCGTCACCTCGCCGTACTCCTTCGTGAGTGACTCGATCTCGACGACGCCCGTGTGACCGGCGTACCCGGAGCGTCGGGAAAACGACGCCGGTGACTACGACCGCGGTTTGAGTAACGAAGCCGGTTCGTCGCCACGGTCGCCCGTGGCAAAGTCGACTACAGCGGCGGCGTCCGCGCGTCCCCTCGGCCGGGACAGCCCGTTCGCGCCGCCGACGGACGTCGCTCGCCCGGACCGAGGGGGCGACGACCGGGGCGACCGTCCGCCGGCGACAGGTGCGATCGCGGCGCCGGCCCCACCGGCGGTGGTCCTCGCTGGCGACCACCCACCGAGGGTGACGGGCGAACGCGGACGAGACCGTCATCCCTTTCGGCAGTCGGCGCACCGCTCTCCCCGTGCCAGCCCTCCACTCGCGGCGACGGATGCTGTCCCTGCTCGGCGCGACAGTCGTCGGGTCCGGGGTCGCCACGGGAGCGTCCGGCGACGGGTCCGACCCCGCGGAAGCCCCCGAAACGACACCGACCGGCACCGAGGCGTCCACGACCACCGGCACCGACCAGCGGACGCGTCCCCCGATCGGGAGCCACCTCACCAGCGGCGTCACGCCGGCACGCACCGGCTACGACGCGGACGAGTCCGGGCCACGAGCACCGATCTCCCGTCGCTGGTGCGTCGGGACCGACGTCGCGAATCGCCAGTCCGCAGTCGCGGTCGTCGACGGAACGGTGCTGTCGGCGACCCCCGAAGGCCTCCGCGCGCTCGACGCCCGAAGCGGCGAGCGCCAGTGGGGGGCGGAGATCGACGGGGGACCACCGACGGTCCGTGAGGGACGGGTGTACGTCGGCACTCACAGCGTCGTCTCCTGTCTCGGCTTCGAGTCGGGGCGCGAGCTGTGGGCTCGCCGATTGTCCAACGTGACGGGTCGGCCGTTGGTTCTCGACGTCGACACGCAGGGAACCAGGGTGTTCGCGGTCACCGAACGGACGGAGGACGACGGCGCTACCGACGGCGCGGTGTTGCATGCCCTCGACGCCTCGACCGGCGAGACGGCGTATCGCATTTCGGCCGATACGACCGCGATGTACGGCCACCTGGCCGGTCGGGGAACGCACGTGTACGGTGGGACGACGACCGGGTCCGTCGTCGCGTTCGACGTCGGTGCGCACGAAGTCGCGTGGCAGGCGAACCTCGGCGAGTACGTCAGTTCGGTCGCAGTGACGGACGAGACCGTCTTCGCGGGAAGCCACACGGGCGTCGTGGCCGCGCTCGATCGGACCACGGGAGACGAACGCTGGGCCGTTACGCTGGACGGGGCGGAAGTCGCCGTTCGGGCCCGGCCGGCAGTGGCGATGGGTACCGTGTACGTGGCCGCGACCGACGGGAACCTGTACGCCTTCGACCGGGACACGGGAGACGAGCGGTGGCGGTTCGACGGCGGAGGGCGTCTCGGCCAACCGCCGGCCGTCGTCGGCTCCGACGACGACCGGAGCGTCGTCTTCGGGAGCGACGCGGGCAACGTGTTCAGTCTCGATGCCGCCTCGGGCGACATGGGCTGGACCCACCAGCTGCGTGAGCGGGTCAACACGCCGCCCGTGGTCGTCGACGGCGTCGTCTACATCGGTGACGATGCGGGGCGGCTGTACGCGCTGGCGAACGAAGACTCGAACATCGGCTCCGAGGGCGGCTCCTGTCGGACGCCCGCCGCCGAAGGAACGGAGCGCGGTCGGGGGGACTCCGATGATGACGGTGTCGTGAACAGCCGGGATTACGCGCCCCGAGACGGCTCCGTACAGCGCAAGGGCGACCTCCGAAACAGGTACGGCGACCGGTCCTCGGAAGACGAGGGGGAGAGTATCCTCTTCGGGGCCGGTGTCGGTGCCGGTATCTCTCTGAGCGGCGTCGGTCTCGGCTACGCGCTCTGGGGGCGCTCGGCCGGCGAGGCCGACGACCCGTAGCCGACCGCCGACGGGCGTCAGTCCGCGGCGAGGGCGAGGACGCCACCCAGCCGTCCGCCGACGTAGACGCGGTCGCCGGTGACGGCGACGTCCTCGGGAGCGACCGCGAGGTCGGTCCGACAGCGCTCGCGACCGTCGGCCGTCGAGAGGGCGACCAGCGTCCCCTCGCCCGTCCCGTGGTCAGACCCGATCCCGTACCCCGCGATCATGGCGTCGCCGACGACGACGGGCTGGCAGAGTCTGAACTCGGCGGGGGAGGCTGTCGAAACGTCCCGGTCGGCGAGCGAGTCACGGAAGGTCCACTCGATCCCGCCGGTCGAGGCACGTAACGCGTAGACGACGAAGAGTTCCCGTTGCTCGTGTCCTTCACAGACGAACGTCCGCTCGCCGTCCGTCGCGAGCGACGAGAACGCCGCCGCGCCGGAGTTCGCAAGCCCCGGGAACTGCCACGTGACCCCCGTACCACCGGCGACCCCGAACGCGAGCGGCTCGTGTGCGTCCGTCGACCACACCACTCGGCTGGCTACGCCGACGTCGCCGTCGCCGGTCACGACCGGTCGCCCCGGGAGGTCGAGCGGTGCGGGAGCGCGTTCGGCAGTCGGCGACCCGTCGAACGTCTCGACGGTGTACACCGACGGAACGGGGCCGCCGTAGCTCGCCCACACCCGATCGGACCCGACTGCGAATCCACCGAGATCCTCCAGCACGTGCGAGTCCCCGTTTCGATCACCGAGGTAGATTCGCCACCGCTCGCGGCCGTTCTCCGGCGCGAGCCCGTGGAGCCCGTGACTGGACTGTACGTAGACCGTGCCGGGGGTCGCCAGCGGGAGCAGCGAGAACCGATCCGGGGAACCCCCGGACCCGGTCAGAAACCGGTCGGGAACGCGCTCGGCGACACGCTCGTGGAGGTTCACTCGCCACCGGACGGTTCCGTCCGACTCATCGACGGCGACGACGTCCGTTCTGGCGTCGGTCAGGTACAGCGTTCCGCCGACCAGCCCGCCGAACTGCGGATACCGGCGCCCGCTCGGATACTCGACCCGCCGTCGCCAGCGCCGACCGCCGTCGGCCGCGTCGTGCGCGTAGAGGACGACGCCGGCGTCGCGTGCGATCGCGGTCACCACCAGCTCGTCGGTGGCGGCGACGACGTCGCCCGAGACGACGTCTTCTGCGGGTACAGCGTCCTGACGATGCTGCCACGTGACCGTGGGTCGGGAGCGAAGTCCACGTCGGCTCCGCGCGGTGTTTCGGGGGTCGGCCCGCGGGAACCGCCACTCGCCGTCCGGTGGCGACCACGACGTGCCGATAGACCCCGGGGGGCGCTCGTTCGGGCCACCGGAGAGGTCGAGGCCGGCACACCCCGCGAGGCAACTCGCGCCGACGAGTCCGATCGTCCGGAGGGCCGTACGCCGGTCTGGGGGACCCATCGGCGCGACGGTTTCACGGCGTGTCCTGAAAGCGGTTCGGTGCAACGCCCACCGGCGGTCGGGCGGGGCACGGTCGGGGCGTCCACGCCTCCGACGCCTGCCGTCGTCGGCCGGGCGACGCGCCGTCAGGAAACGGGCTCGCGCGGCTCGATCCGGGTGCGATCGACTGCAGTCCCGGTGACGCGGTAGCGGTAGGACTGGGTGAACCAGTCCGCGTTCAGGCCGTCCGTCTTCGAACTCCCCGTGCACGTGACGACCGCCTCGTACCCCCGCGGCTGCTCGGTCACGTCGTCGACGCGACAGGCGAGCGTGACGGTGGTGTTCTCGTTCACCCACAGGGAGTTGTACGCGATGCGATACTCGTAGCCGTGGACGAACTCCCGAACCGACGACTCGTTCAGCGCGGGCGGTCGCTCCGGCGGGTCCTTCGGTCCCTCGGGGAAGTCGACGCCTCCGGACCGGTCCGGCGACGCCGTCGGCGT
>JBDGTB010000039.1:35382-50644 GCA_042217235.1 Haloferacaceae archaeon
GACCGGTCCGGCGACGCCGTCGGCGTTCCGGGGAGAGCATCGACGCAGCCGGCCGTCGTGACGATCAGGGCCAGAGCGACGACGGCCGCTGCAGTCCGGGGACGATGCACGCCGCCGAGGATGGTGCTGTGACGCAAAGTGCCTTGTGTCGACCGCAGTCGCCGTGTTCCACCGGCCCGCTCGGCGGCGGTCGCACGCCCCGTCGCCGCTTCGGCGACGCGCTGTAGCCACCACCCGAGGTCCGAGGGACGTTCGAGGGCGCTCACGGCGGGGGACCCGTCGCGTCCCTCCGGGCGGCCGGTGTGCCGATCGCCGTCGAGGGATCGGAAGCGTCTTTTCGGCGGACGCGGTCCCCGAACCCGATGCAGCGTCGACGCCTCCTCGCGCTGGTCGCCGGTGCCGGGACCGTCGGGGCCGCCGGGGCCGCCACGGCGGCCGTCACCTCGCCCGCCGGTCCGCCGGCCGGGCACGCCGACGACCCGATCCCCCGGGCGCGGGCGTGGAACCGGCCCGTCGTCACCACCGACTCGACGACAGCGGGCGACGAGGCGTACGGGACCGTCGAACAGCGCGCGTCGGTTCTGGAACTCGACGCCCCGAACACGTACGCGCTCGTCGCCGAGTACGAACTCACGCCGGGGTCGAACTACCGCGCGGGCAGCGGCTGGAGGACGTCGTCGCTGACGGTCGAACACGAGTGGCGATCCGGGGCGTCGCTCGTCTCGCGCCGCGGGGACGTCGTTCCGGCCGACGGCAGCGACGACGACGGGAACCTCTACCTGGAGACCGACCGGTCGGCGGGACGGTGTCGGTGGGACGTCACCTTCGGCGACGCGACGGCGAACGCCCGCGTGTACCGCTTCGCGACCGCCTGTGCGTTCGCGAACGCGCCCGAGGCGGGCGACGTGCTCCTCGAAGCCACCGTCGGCGGGACGTTCGCGAAGGGCCCGCTGCGGGCCTCGGAGCGCGACGTCGCGTCGAACCGGCTCGCGATGCCCGGGGCGGGCGGCTGACGGACTGCGCGCCGCCCGGTGCCCGACCAGCATATCATGGCGCGTGTCCGAAGCACGGGCCGTGGATCGACAGCCGGTGTCCGGCCCGTCCCGGTCGGTGCTGTGAGATGGGCGGGTTCGTCCGACGCTGCCCGCTGGTCGTGGTTCGATGTCCGCCCTTCGCCGTGGCCTTCCCGTTCGCGTACCTCGCTCGGCGGTAGGTCGGCGCGCTGGCGCCCGAAACCTGCGGCTACGTCGGCGCCCCTCGGCTTCCAAGTGCTCTCGTTGCTGCTCGCGCCGTCCGTCTACGGTGCGGTGACGACCGACGCGTTCGAGGCGCTCTCGCGCCTGAGCGAGTCGGCGACCCGGACCGTCCTCGTCGAGGAGGACGGGGCCGTCGTCGGCGTGCTCCCGGAGGCCGACTACGCCCACGCGACGACGATCCAGCGCGGGGTCCGGAGCCACGCGACGACGATCCAGCGCGGGGTCCGGAGCCACGCGACGACGCCGAGCGTCGGCCCCGGCGGTCCGGAACGAACCGCTTTCGGTCCCTGCGCCCCTCCCCTCGACCATGGAACTCACGTCGGTCGCAGCGCTCGCGGCGAACCGGGTCATCGGCCGCGAGGGCGAACTGCCGTGGCCGAGCATCCCCGAGGACAGGCGCCAGTACCGCGAGCTCGTCGCGGACGACCCCGTGATCCTCGGCCGGCGGACGTTCGAGGCGATGCGCGACGACCTCCCCGGCCGGGCCCAGATCGTGTTGAGCCGGTCGGCGCGCGAGTTCGACGTGCCGACCGCCCACCACGCGTCGGACGTCGCCGAGGCGGTCGACGTCGCGGCGTCGCTCGGCGGCGACGTCGCGTACGTCATCGGCGGCGCGGCGATCTACGCGCTGTTCCAGCCACACCTCGACCGGATGGTCCTCAGTCGGGTTCCCGGCGAGTACGAGGGCGACGCGTACTACCCCGTGTGGGACGAAAGCGAGTGGGAGCTGGTCTCGCGGACGCCCCGTGACGGGTTCACGCTGGAGGAGTGGGTTCGGCGTTCCGGGCGGCGTGACCGGGAGACGGGGGACGACGGCTCGGCCTGACCCTGGCCGGTCCTGCGTCCCGTTCTCGTCGCGACCGGGCGACCCCCCGCCGGACCCGGACCCTACCCCTCGTCGCGACCGGGCGACTCCCGGCCGCTCATCCGCTCGACGTCGAGCTCGTACCAGACGAGGTCGTCGTGGTCGATGGGGCCGCCGAACATCTGGAGCGAGGGCACCTCGGCGTTGCGGGCGAACACGGTCGCCGCCCGCGAGCCGACGGTCGGCCCGAGGCGGGTGAGTTCGCCGTGGACGAGCACGCTCCGCCACTCGTCCGTGCCGGTCACCTCGAACACGGAGAGGGTCACCCGGGGGTCGTCGGCGAGGCGATCGAGCTTCTCGCTCTCCGGCAGGTCGAGAAACTGGAACAGACAGCGGTCGTCGCGGCGGTCGTAGCCGAACGACATCGGCACCCCGTACCCGCCGTCGCCGCCGAACGAGAGCGTCCCGAGCCCGGTCGACGCGAGGAACTCCTCCATGGCCTCGCGGTCCATCTCCACGTGGGTGGGACTAGACACGGGTCGGCACCCCCTCGCCGTCCCGCGTCGGCGTGTGGCGGCGCCCCACGGTCGAGGCGGTCGGCGGCGCCCGCGTCACGAGTCCGGGAAGCGCGGGTTGCCGGCCGCGTCGGCGTCGCCGAACGGCGCCACGGGCCGGGCCGGCGCGTCGGTCGAGCGGTCGATGCCGGTGACGGCGGCGAAGACGGCCGCGGGGTCCTCCGAGACGGCCCAGCGGAGGCGCGTGCGGGCGACGAGCGAGACGACCCGGCGACGCGTGAGGCCGGGCGGGTCGGTGAACACGTCGCCGTTCCGGTCGCGGATGGGCCGGTGGTAGCCCGCGTACAGCACGGCGGCGAGGAGGACCGCGAACTGACAGTCCTCCGGGAGGTGTCGGATCCCCGCGACGCCGGTCCGGTAGCGCGCCTCGGCCCGCGCGAGCTCGTCGGCGACCGCCGCCCGCACGCCGGCGGTGGGGCGACAGGCGAGCACGTCCTCGGCGCTGGCGTCGTGGGCGTCGAGCGTCTCGAGCGGGAGGTACACGCGCCCCAGCCCCTCGGCGTCCTCGCGAACGTCGCGCAGGAAGTTGGTGAGCTGGAACGCCTCGCCCAGCGCGGTCGCGTGGGGGAGCGCGGCCTCCGGGTCCTCGGGGTCCATCAGTGCGGTCATCATCCGGCCGACGGCGGCCGCCGACCCGTCCATGTACGCCGCCAGGTCCTCGTAGGTCTCGTAGCGGTCGCGGCGGGTGTCGACCTGCATCGCGTCGACGAACGCGTGCACGTCCGCGGGGTCGATGCCGTGGGTCTCGCGCACCTCGGCGAAGGCCCCGACGACCGGGTCGGTGGCGGCGCGTTTCCCGAGCGCGGCCGCGCGTATCTCCTCGAGCCGCTCGCGCTGGGCGGCGGGCGCGTCCGGCCCGTCCCCGTCGACCACCTCGTCCGCGACGCGGAAGAAGCCATAGAGGACGTACGTCGGGTCGCGCACCCGCTCCGGGAGGAGCCGGGTCGCCACGTGGAACGTGCTGCCGGTCCGTCGCTGTATCTCGCGGCCGCGCGCGACGCGGTCGGTCGTCTCGGAGCCTGGGGAGAGTCGGTCGAACATGGTGGTCGTCGCCGCACGCGAAGGGGCCGCGACGAACCCGGCCGTGCGACGTAACTACCACGGACTGGGACGGCGACGAACACGGCAATACCGGCTGATAGTTCAACTCTTTTATATAGGGCGGGCGTCTCCCCCCGTCTGCCGTCGCGTCACCCGCCGTCGTCGACGAGCAGCGTGTGCTCCAGCAGGGCGGCGTGGGCGCGTCGCAGGCGGTCGGTGAACGCCTGCGTCGAGATGTCGAGCGCGTCGGCGAGGTCCCGTGCGGACGCCCGTCTGGGGGAGTCGAAGTACCCCTCCCGGTAGGCGAGCGCGAGCGCCTCGTACTGGGGTTCGGTCAGCCCGTAGTGGGCCATCCCCATCCGCGCGGTGTCGTAGAGGTCGCGGATGTCGATGTCGTGGGTCGCCTCGGTGCAGAACTCGAACAGGTCGGCCGCCCGCTCGCGCGCGGGGAAGTACAGCGAGAACTGCCACCGCCGGTCGACCGCGGCCGCCGACAGCACCGTCCCCTCGCAGCGCTCGACCGCGTGCTCGACCGGCGCACACGTCTCGGTCCAGGCGAACTCGTACAGCGCCGTCCCCTCGATCGCGGTGACCCACTCGAAGTCGGCGACGGTGTCGTCGGCGGCGAGCGCGTCCTCGACCGCGTCGCTCCCCGCCCTGACCCACACCAGCGGCGACCCGCCCGGTCGCCGCGTCTCGACGACGCCCTCCACCTCGAACCGGACGTCCGGAAACGCCCGCATCGTCCGGTCGAGCACGAAGTCGGCCGCCGGGATCGTGACGCGCGTGACTGTCCCCACGAGAGGCCCCACCCGAGTTGTGGTCGACAGGCGCCGTCCCGGATTAAGGGTTGTGGTGGCGTGGGACGTGGCGTCTCCGGCCGCGCGGCTACGCGTCGATCCGGTCGAGCACCTCCGCGCGGAACGTCGCCTCGTCCATCCGCTCGACGCCGTGTTCCTCGGCGGCCGCGCGCTTGCGTTCGCCCGGGTTCGTCCCGACGACGAGGTAGTCGGTCCGGTCGCTCACCGACGAGGCCACGTCGGCGCCGTGGCGTTCGAGCAGCTCGCGGAGCTCCGCGCGGGTGTAGCCCTCGATGCGCCCGGTGACGACGAGCGTCGTCCCCGCCAATTCCGACCCGCGCTCTGCTCGCTCGGGACTGACGCCCGCGTCGAGCAGCCGGTCGACGAGCGCCTGGTTTCGCTCGTTCGCGAAGAACGATTCGACGCTCGCGGCAACCTCCGGGCCGACGTCCTCGACCGCCCGGAGCTCCTCTGCGTCGGCTTCGCGGAGCTCCGCGAGGGTGAACGCCTCGGCCAGCCGCCGGGCGCGCTCGGCGCCCACGTGGCGGATGCCCAGCGCATAGACGAAGCTCGCGAGGTCGACGGCCTTCGTCGCCTCGACCGCCTCGACGAGCGCCGACGCCGACCGGTCGCCGAACCCCTCGAGGTCGACCAGGTCCGCGGCCGTCAGGTCGTAGAGGTCGGCGACCGACTCGACCAGCCCCGACTCGACCAGCTCCGCGGCGACCGACTCGCCGACGCCGTCGACGTCCATCGCCCCCTTCGAGCAGAAGTGCTCGACCCTGCGCTCGAGCTGGGCGGGACACGACGCGTTCGTGCAGTAGTGGATCGGCCCCTCGGCGACGACCTCCCCGCCACAGGCCGGACACTCGTCGGGCATCTCGAAGGTGCCCGCGGCCGGCTCCACCACCTCGGCGACCTGGGGGATCACGTCGCCGGCACGTTCGACCTCGACGCGGGCGCCCTCGGCGACGCCGAGCTCGCGGGCCTGTGCCTCGTTGTGGAGCGTCGCGCGACTGATCGTCACGCCCTTCACGTCGACCGGGTCGAGCAGGGCGATCGGCGTGAGCTTCCCCGTCCGGCCGACCTGGACCGTGATCCGCCGGACGATCGTCTCCCCCGTCTTCGGCGGGAACTTGTAGGCGTACGCCCAGCGGGGGTGGGTCGCGGTCCGGCCGAGGGCCTCGCGCGCGCCGTAGTCGTCGACTTTCAGCACCGCGCCGTCGACGTCGTAGGCCAGGTCGTCGCGGCGGTCGAGCAGGTCGTCGCGGTAGTCGAGGGCGTCCTCCACGTCGTCGACGAACGCGGCGCGGTCGGTCACGGGGAGACCGAGCTCGGCGAGCAGGTCGAGCGCCTCGTCGTGGCTCGCCAGGTCCGCCGAGGTCGCCATCACCTCGTAGACGAAGGCGTCGAGCGGCCGGTCCGCGACCGTCTCCGGGTCGAGCAGTCGGACCGTCCCCGCCGCGGCGTTGCGCGGGTTGGCGAACGGCTCCTCGCCCGCCCGGACGCGGCGCTCGTTGAGCGCCTGGAACCCCGATCGGGGCATGTATATCTCCCCCCGGACGACGAGGCGGTCCGGGGCGTCCCGGAGCCGGAGCGGCACCGACCGGACGGTGCGCACGTTCCGGGTGACGTCCTCGCCCCGCTCCCCGTCGCCGCGGGTCACCGCGCGCCGGAGCTCCCCGCCCTCGTAGACCAGCTCGATCGAGAAGCCGTCGAACTTCGGTTCGACCGAGTAGCGCACCGCGCCGACCGCCTCGCGGACCCGCCCGTCGAACGCCCGGACCTCGTCGGCGTCGGTCGAGGAGTCGAGGCTCAGCATCTCCGCGACGTGCTCGACGGTCTCCAGTTCCTCGAGCGGCTCGCCGCCGACCCGCTGGGTCGGCGAGCTCGGGTCGGTCAGGCCGAACGCGGACTCGAGGGCCTGGAGCCGGTCGAACAGCCGGTCGTACGCCCGGTCTGAGATCACGGGGTCGTTCGCGACGTAGTAGCGGTAGTCGTGGTACGACACCGCCTCGCGGAGCTGCTCGACCTGCTCGCGGGCCGTCGCCTCGTCGAGCTCGTCGGGGTCGCGAAAGTCCAGGTCCGGGTCCCGGACGTACGGGTTGTCCGTCGGCTCCTCAACCATCGTCGACGGGCGCGAGCTGTCTGCCGGTCGGGCCGTCCCGCTCGCGGCGCGGTCCGACCGCGTCCTCTGCGTACATTGGTCGTCCCATCGCACCGACGGGCGAGGCGGTCAAAAACGTCGGCCCTCCAGGCCCTCAGTCGACGGCGTCCCGACCCACGTCCGCGGTCGGCGGGCGCCGTCGCTTGTGCTCCGAGCTCCGCCACATCCGCTCGAACCGCCGGACGAGTTCGAGGTCGACCCCCGTCTCTGCCGCGACCGCTTCGGCGGGCTGACCCCCGTCGACCAGCCGCTTCAGCACCCGGTCGATGGTGTCGTACGACGCCTCTAGCTCCCCCTCGTCGGTCTGTCCCGGCCAGAGCCCGGCGGTCGGCTGTTTCTCGACGAACCGCTCGTCGACGCCGAGGTGGCGCGCGACCGCGACCACCTCGGTCTTGTACAGGTCGCCCATCGGCTGGACGTCGACGGCGCCGTCGCCGTACTTCGTGAAGTAGCCGAGCGCGCGCTCGCTCCGGTTGCCGGCGCCGAGCACCAGCCGGTCGCCGTGGTTCGCCTCCAGGTACTCGAGCACCATCCGCGTCCGGGCGCGGACGTTCCCGGTCGCAACCCGCCCCGGGTCGTAGGGGACCGCGTCGAGGACGGCCGAGACGACGTCGCGGATGTCCGCCTCCCGCCGTTCGACCCCGAGGTCGTCACAGAGCGCCCGGGCGTCCCGCATGTTCCGCTCGAGGTTCGGCTCGTCGGGCATCACCATGCCGACGACGCGCTCGGCCCCGACCGCGTCGACGGCGAGGTGGGCCGCGACCGTCGAGTCCAGCCCCCCGCTGACTCCGAGGACGTACCCGTCGGCGTCGGCCGCCTCGAGCCGCTCGTCCAGGAACCGGCGCATCGTCGCGACGGCGGCCGGCACGTCGACCATGCCACCCGATTTCGGGCGGACCCCCTCGAATCTGTCGACGGGACGGCGTCGTTCGGCGGGGGGAGAGACCGCCGTCGTCACGCCGCGTCCGGCGTCGCGTCGAGCGCCTCGGCGACCACTTCGAGCGGGTGTCGGACCTCGTAGCCCGTGCCGTGGGTCATCTGCATCGCACAGGTCGGGCACTCGGTCAGTCCGGCGTCGCCGGGCGCCGCCCGCATCTCCTCGAACATCTCCTCGCCGACCGCCATCGAGGCGTCGTACTTCTCGGCCTTCCAGCCGTAGGTGCCGGAGATCCCCGAACACGAGTCGCCCACGTCGGTGACGGCGGCGCCGTCGAGGTCGCGAAACAGCTCGACGGCCTGCCGACCGAGCCCCTGGTTGCGGGCGTGACAGGGCGCGTGGTAGGCGAGGTCGGGGAGGTCGACCGCGGCGTCGGCGAGGTCGCCGTCGAGGTCCTCGTGGATCCGGAGGTACTCGAGGGCCTCGTAGGTGTTCGCCGCGACCGCCGCCGTCCCGGGGAAGTCGAACAGCTCCGGGTACTCCTGGCGCAGCGCCATCGAGCAGGAGGTACACGAGCAGACCACGTCGTACCCCCGCTCGACGAGGTCGGCGAACGTCTCGACGTTGAACCGGGCGGCGCGGCGCGCGTCCCCGAGCATCCCGTTGGCGAACATCGGCGTCCCCGAGCAGCGCTGCTCGGGGACGACCACCTCGTAGCCGTAACGCTCGAAGACGCCGACGAGCGCCCGGGCGACCGCCGGGGTGTTGTGGTTGGCGTAGTCGCCGTGGAAGTACGCGACGCGTTTCTCCTCCTCCGTCCCGTCGGACCGGCGTTCGGCCGCCCGACGTGCGGAGGCCGCCGCGCCGCCGCGCTCGTCCCACCACGACCGGAACGTCTCCGTCGCGAACTCGGGGAACGACCGCTCGGCCGTGATCCCGAGCAGCTTCTCGGTGACCGCCTGGACGACGCGGTTGCCGAGCGCCGCGTTGGCCAGCCGCGGGAGTGCGGAGCCGAGGGGAGCGAGCCGCCCGTAGTTGGCGAGCAGCCGGTTTCGCCAGTACTCCCGGGAGAGCCGGGACATCTCCTCCCGGACGTAGCGCCCGCGGAGCGTGTTGTGCATCCGGCTCAGCGGCACGTCGGCCGGACAGGCCGCGTCACAGCGCATGCAGTTCGAACAGTCCATCACCGAGCCGTCGACCGCGGACCCGTCGCGGGAGAGCCGCCACTGCTCCGGCCCCTGGAACTTCGGCCCCGGGAAGTCGTCGTCCACCGCGGCGACCGGACAGCTCGTGTCGCAGGTCGAGCACTTGTAACAGCTGTCCGCCCCCGGCCTGAGGTCCGCCGCCTCGACGTCCGCGCCCGGGCGGCGGACGCCGTCCGGGTCGGCGCCGGGCGGGAGGCCTCCCTCGAAACCGGCCGGGGCGGCATCCTCGCTGCGGCCGTCCGGGTCGACGCCGCCGGCGCGCCTCCCCGCCTCGGCTCCCGCGTCGCCGTCACCGTCGTCCGTCGCGTCCCCGCTCCGGTCGTCCGTCGCGTCCCCGCTCATACCGCCTCCCCCGCCGCCCGCCCGGCGGCGTATCCGGTCGCGAGGGCGGTGCCGCCGCCGGACTTCTCGGCGGCGGCGTCCGCCCCGCCGAGGACGCCGCCGGCCGCCCGCAGGTTGGCGAAGGCGACCGACCCGTCCGCGTCGCGGGGGCGGAGCTCGCGGTCGACGTCCAGGCCGAACCGGGCGAACGCGTGGTCGCCGAACGGGTCGTCCGCGAACCAGTCGTATCGGTCCGCCGGGTGGGGGACGTACAGGCCGAAGAGCGGCTCGCGCGCGCCGTCCCGGTCGGTCTCGACGCCCCGCCCGACCAGCCCGCCCGTGGCGAGGACGACCTGTTCGCAGTGGACCGGTACCTCGGTGTGTGCCCGCTCGACGGCGAGCGCCTCGACCCGGTCGCCGTCGGCCTCGTAGCCGACCACCGGATTCCCGGTCTCGACGCCCGCGCCGGCGCGGTCGAGCGCGTCGAACAGCTGCGATTCGAGCCGCAGACCGGGGAGGCTCGGCGGGCCCATCGGCACCTCGAAGGCGTCGGCGCCGAGCGCGTCGCTCAGCCGCCGCCGGACCGCGTCGTGACGCTCGTCGCCGAGCACGGCCGGGAAGCCGACGCGCTCGGCGCCGTCGAGGTGTGGCCGGACCCGCTCGGCGAGCGCCGCGACCCGGTCGTCCCCGCCGTCGACGCTTTCGTCGAGCAGCCGGGCGTACCGCGTGGGCTCGGCGTCGGCCGCGATGTCCGCCGGGAAGTCGACCGTCGCCCCGGTCGGCGCGAAGGGGACGCCGGCGGCGGCGAGGTGGTCGGCCGCGGCCGGCGCGTCGAGATCGAGCAGCGTCTCGAAGCCGACGAACAGCGCGTCGCGCCCGTCGCTCGCGAGGCCGGCCGCGGCGCCCGGCGGGTAGCGAGCCGTCGGCTTCACCGTCCCGCCGTGGGTCGGGACGAGCGCGTTGCGGTCGGTGTGGCCGCCACGGTAGTCGGTGACGTCGTCGAACAGCGCGAGGCCCTCCCTGACGGCGTCGGCGCCCGCCCGCTCGTAGGGGTGCCCGGCCGGCAGGTCGTCGAGGCGGGCGAACGGGTCGGCGACGAGGCTCCCGTCCGGGGCGTAGCCGAGCACGTCGACCAGCCCGCTCGCGCTCCGGAGCGTCGAGCGCCTGTGCGAGACGAGGCGCACGTCGGCGCCCGTCCGCGCCGCGGCCAGCGCGGCGGTCAGCCCGGCGAGGCCGCCGCCGACGACGAGCACGTCGGCGCCGAGCGCCACGGGTCAGCCACCCCCGCTCCCGGCGTCGCGGGTCGTCGCGGCCGGCGGCCCGTCGTCGAACGCGTCCCACGCGACCGCCGGCTCGCCGTCGCGGGCGGGGTCGCGGTCGCGGTTCATCGTCGTCGCGTGGAGCCAGTCGTTGAGCGCCGCCTGGGCGAGCTGGTCCCCCCACAGCGCGTGGCGCTGACCCCGCCAGCGCTCCGCGAACAGGTCGTCGAGCGCGGCGCGGGCGACCGGCTCCGGGTGGTCGGGGTGGAGCTCGTTCGCCAGCCGGTGGGCACAGAGGCCGCCCTGACAGCTCCCCATCGCGGCCCGGGTCCGCAGGCGGACGGCGTTCAGGTCGGTGCCACACCCCGAGCGGGCGTCTCGCACCTCCGCGCGCGTGACCGCCTCGCAGTCACAGAGCACCGGGTTCGGAGCCGCTCCCCCGAGCACCGCGTCGGCCCGCGAGCCGAGGCGCTCGACGCTCCGGCGGCCGACGGGCGACGTCAGGCCGAACTCGTCCATGTAGTCCCGCAGGACCGCGAACTCCTCGCTGCCGGGCAGTGGGGTCTCGGCCGTCGCGCAGGCCGCGTCGACGCCGAGGCGGTCACAGACGTGGTCGGTGACCCGCTCGGCCATCAGGCGGTAGGTGGTGAGCTTCCCGCCGACGATGCTCGTCAGCCCCCGCAGTCCGTCCCGCGCGGCGTGGTCGAGCAGGAAGAAATCGCGGGTGACGTCCGCCGAGTCCGCCGTCCCGGTCCCGGGCGGCTCGTAGAGGGGTCGGACCCCCCAGAACGACCGGAGCGTCCGGGCGTCGGCGAGCGCCGGCAGGAGCTTCGACAGCTCCTCGATCAGGGTCTCGACCTCCCGGGCCTCCTCGGGGTAGTCGTCGGGGTCCGCGACCTCCTCGTCGGTCGTGCCGAGGATGCAGGTCGTCTCGTGGGGGACGACGATGTCCGCGTCGCCCTTCGGCCGGCACCGGTTGACCACGGTGTCGACCTGCCGGACGTTGGTGACGACCATCGCCCCCTTCGAGGGCCGCACGTCCACGTCGACGCCCGCCATCGCGCCGACCTGCCCCGCCCACGCGCCGGTCGCGTTGACGACGTGGGCGGCGTCGATCCGCTCGGTCGTCCCCGGCCGCTCGGGCCCCCGTCCCCCCTCGCCGTGGCGGACGGTCGCCCCGACGACGCGGTCGCCCTCGACGTGGAGGTCGGTCACCGCCGCGTGCGTGAGCACCCGCCCGCCGCGCCGTTCGGCGTCGGCGGCGGTGGCGACACAGAGCCGGAACGGGTCGACCGCGGCGTCGGGGACGGCGATCGCCCGCTCGACGTCGGCCGCGAGGGCGGGCTCGACGTCCCGGGCCGTCCCGGCGTCGATCACCTCCGCCGGGATCGAGCACTTCCGACAGGCGCGGAGCTTCTCCTCGAAGTACGACGCCGGGTCCTCGGGGCGCTCGACGAACAGCCCGCCGGTCGCCTCGACGCAGTGGGTCGCGATCTCCCGGAGCACCCGGTTCTCGCGCACGCAGTCCCGCGCGCTCTCCGGGTCGGCGACCGCGTACCGCCCGCCGCTGTGGAGCAGGCCGTGCATCCGGCCGGTCGTGCCGTGGGTGAGGTTCCCCCGCTCGACGAGCGTGACGTCGAGGCCCCGCATCGCCGCGTCGCGCGCCACTCCGGTCCCGGTCGACCCGCCGCCGACGACGAGCAGGTCGGTCGTGCCCATGCGTGGGGTGCGTGGTCGAGCGCTCACTTCACCTTTGTCACCCGGCGCTGGGGTCGCGTTCCGACGCGGCCGCCCTCCAGCCAGCGCGGGGCCCCACCGCCCCGGCCCGTCCACTCGA
Organism: Haloferacaceae archaeon; assembly: GCA_042217235.1. Classification (GTDB taxonomy): domain Archaea; phylum Halobacteriota; class Halobacteria; order Halobacteriales; family Haloferacaceae; genus A07HB70. Next base: position 47,526 of record JBDGTB010000039.1, read on the forward strand.
CGAACCGGGCGAACGCCGCCAGCGACGGGAACGATCGCTCGACGACGAGGTTGGCGACGGAGAGGAAAAACGGCACGGTGACCACGGCCCCGGCCACGACGATCGGGGAGACCGCCGCCAGCGGACCGGCGTCGACGCCCACCAGCCCCATCAGGGCGATGCGTCGGACCCTGTCGGAGTCGGTGGATTGTTGCACGGAGCGTCCGCGCTTCCTACCGCTCCTGACGGGCTGGTTTCCGCGCCGTATCCGCTATGATCATCGCCGGGAGCATCCCGCTCACCGCGTTCGCGGCGAGCTACTACTGGTTCCCGCTGGTCACCGGGCGGACGTACGACCGCCGGCTCGCCCGGGTGCAGGCCCTGGTGACCGTCGTCGGCGTCGTCGTCGCCTTCGTGCCGCTCTTTCTCGTCGGACTGGACGGGTTGCCGCGCCGGTCGGCGTCGTACCCCGCGACGTTCGCCCCGCTCCAGCGGGTCTCGACGGTCGGCGCGTATCCCGTCGGCGTCGTGCTGTGGCTCTACAACGTCGTCCAGTCGCTCGGAGCCGGCCCGGTCGTCACCGACGCCGACGTCTGGAGCCTCAAGGGGACCGGCCAGTCCACCCGCGAGTGGCAGTGGTTCGAGGAGCGGCTGGACGAACGGCGAAAACGACCGGGACGCGTAGCCGCGCTCCCGTAGCGGGCGGTCGCGTCCGCCCACCGCGGCGACGCCTCCGGACAGGCTTTTGCCCCGCGTCGACGAACCGCCACGCATGGCTCTTTCCGTCGACCCGCCCGCCCCGCCGGAGCTGGAGGACCGTGACCCGAACGAGTACGAGGACGCCGACGTGGTGGGCGACACGGACTACAAGCGCGAGGAGATCGCGTCGTTGCTGCGGGACGGGGCGTGGGAGGACGCGTTCGAGGAGTGGGCGAGCCACACGAAGCTCGACGAGGAGAGCTTCCGGATCGTGACCGACCTGGACCTGGTCCAGCAGTACGACTTCTTCTGGGACTCGTTCGCGGGGCGCGTGGGGTATCACGCGCCGGGGATCTCGGAGGACTGGAAGGAACGAAACTACCACCCCGACCTGGACTCGTGGGGGACGGTCTCGGGGATCAACGCCGCGCTGACCGAACTGGGACAGACCGTCTGTGACGTGCTCAAAGACGAGTACATCGACTGGGACACCGACTACGAGCCGCCGGACGACCTGCCGGACTTCTGACCCGCCGACCCGGTCGAGTCACGCCCCCCGCGTCCACTCCCCGACCCGGTCGGCGACGGCGTCGCCCCACCGCAGGTAGGCCTCGACCCCGCCCCACCCGAGCGCGACGGCGAGCGCGCCGAGCGCCGAGAGGAACGCCCACGGCGAGAGCCACACCGGCCGGTACCACGGCGCGCGGTGGGCGTACCAGGCGGCGAGGCGCTGGGCCGGGCGCTCGGCGGGCGTCCCGTCGGTGACGCGGTCGAGCCACGCGTGGGGCGTGTCGCGCCGCGTTGCGGGTGAGAGGCCGGCGCCGCCGTGGACGCGGTAGGTCCCGGTGACGTTCCGCTCGCGCATCGTCGGCCCGCTGGAGCCGTCGCCGGTGCCGAGGCGTTCGGCGTCGTACGGCGCCCACGTGGCGTAGTACTCCCAGACGACCCGGCCGCGGGGGGTCACCTCGACGACCCGGTGGCCGAGGCTGTCGACGACGAGCGTGTTGCCGTTCGGGAGGCGGTCGGCGTCGCGGGGCCAGGTGAGGTTGCTCCGGAGCGCCCAGGTCCGGGTCCACTCGCCGTCCCGCCGCGCGTACTCGACCACCTCGTCGGCCTCGCTGTTGGCGACGAGGAGGGTCGGCGTCCCGTTCTCGCCGCGGAGGTAGTCCGGGTTGTGCTGGGCGTGGAGGATCTCGGTGCGGTCGTCCGCGCCGAGGCGCAGCGCTATCTCCTTGGTCGTCCGGTCGATCAGCAGGACCTGGTCGAAGTTGCGCGGCGAGACGAGCAGGCGGTCCTCGCCGACGGGGTCGACGTCGTTGACGTGCGTCCAGTCCCCGTCCATCCCGTCTGCCGTCGACGCGGGGAAGTGGGCGGCGAACGACCACTCCCAGGTGACCGCGTCGCGCGAGCGGTTCCAGACGACGACCCGGTCGCGGCTCCGGCCGGTCGAGGCGTCGTAGCTGCGCATGTTCGCGACCACGAGCCGCCCGTCGTCGAGTCGGTCCACGTCGTGGGTGTCCCTGAACGGGAGGCGCTCGGTCCACACCCGCCGGCGCGTCTGTCGGTCGAGTTCGTAGACGAGCGTCGACTCCCCCCGCGGGCTCACCACGAGGAGGTTCCCGTTCGGCAGGGGGTCGACGTCGTAGAACCACTGGGTCACCCCGCGCCGGCCGTGGTACTGCCACGCGAGGCTGCCGTTCGGCGTGACCGAGACGAGCCGGGGCGGCCGGGCGACGTCGTAGTGGCCGGCGAAGTGGAGCCCCTGGGTGCTGACGACGGTGCGGTTGGCCGGCTGGCGCTCGATCGTTCCCGGCTGGAGCGCGCCGTCGGTCGCGGGGTCGTAGGCGACGACCGAGTGGACGGGCGCGACGAGGAGGAAAACGAGCAGGAGGGCGAACGCCCGCCGGTGGGGGGCCTGGGGGATCCGAATCGGAGGGCGGGGGACCCGGTCCATCACCACGACGGCGGGGGCGGGTGGGCCTGAATCCTGCGGTTTCGCCCGTCGACGGTGCGTCGCATCCGGTAGCTACTGCGGTTCGGAGGCCGTCCCGCGGGTTCGAGACGCCCCGAACGGCGGCCCGGAAGCGCCGCGGACCGCCGTCTTGATATGACGCGGAACCGACCTCCGGATATGGACGACGGAGCGGACGAACTCCCGAACCAGTACGCTCCCGGCGACGTCGAGACGGCCGTGGAGGGCTACTGGACCGACGAGGACGCCTACGAGGCGGCCAAGGCCGCCCACGCCGACGACCCCGACTTCTTCTTCGTCGACGGGCCGCCCTACACCTCCGGGCAGATGCACCTGGGCACGGCCTGGAACAAGACGCTGAAAGACGCCGTGATCCGCTACAAGCGGATGACGGGTCACGACGTGTACGACCGGCCGGGCTACGACATGCACGGCCTGCCCATCGAGGTGAAAGTCGAGGAGGAACTCG
>JBDGTB010000012.1:0-50386 GCA_042217235.1 Haloferacaceae archaeon
CGACCTGCTTGTGGACCTGGTTGACCGCCTCGGCGACGACGGGGTTGATCTTCCCGGGCATGATCGACGACCCGGGCTGGTTCTCCGGCTGTTCGACCTCGCCGAGCCCGTTGCGCGGTCCGGAGGCGAGCAGGCGGAGGTCGTTCGCTATCTTGTTGAGCGACCCGGCGACGGTTCGCAGGGCGCCGTGGGCCTCGCTCATCGCGTCGTGGGCGGCCTGTGCCTCGAAGTGGTTGTCGGCCTCGCGGAACTCGATGCCCGTCTCCTCACCGATGTACGCCGCCGCCCGCTCGGGGAACTCGGGGTGGGTGTTGAGGCCGGTGCCGACCGCGGTGCCCCCGAGCGCGAGCTCGGCGAGGTGGGGGCGGACGTTCTCGACGCGCTCGATCCCCTTCTCGACCTGCGCGCGGTAGCCGCCGAACTCCTGTCCCAGGCGGACCGGCGTGGCGTCCTGGAGGTGTGTCCGGCCGGTCTTGACGACGCCGTCGAAGGCCTCCTCCTTCTCTTCGAGCGCGTCGCGCAGCCGCTCCAGCGCCGGCAGGAGGTCCTTCTCGACGGCCTCCAGCGACGCGACGTGCATCGCCGTCGGGATCACGTCGTTCGAGGACTGGCCGAAGTTGACGTGGTCGTTCGGGTGGACGACCCGGTCGCCGACCTCGCTGCCCATGATCTCGGCCGCGCGGTTCGCGATCACCTCGTTGGCGTTCATGTTCGTCGAGGTGCCGCTGCCGGTCTGGAACACGTCGACCGGGAACTGGTCGTCGTGGTCGCCGGCGATCACCTCGTCGGCGGCCGCGACGACCGCGTCGGCGACGTCGTCCTCGACGAGCCCGAGGTCGGCGTTGGCTCGCGCGGCCGACTTCTTCACGACGCCCAGCGCCCGCACGAACCGGCGGCCGAACGCGATCCCGCTGATCGGGAAGTTCTCGACCGCCCGCTGGGTCTGTGCGCCCCAGTAGGCGTCGGCGGGCACCCGCATCTCGCCGAGGCTGTCCTGCTCGACCCGGAAGTCGTCGCTGTCGTCCATACTCGTCGGGAGGGCGCGTCCGACCCTAAAACCACCCGGTCCCACGGCGGCGCCCGACGCGAGCGGGCGGACGGGGGCCGCGCTCGCGGCCGACGGCGGGCGGGCGCCCACCGGCGAGGTCGACCCTCGACGCCGGACGTGGGTGACGGTACCATCGAACTTAACCCCCTCCGGCCCCGGGATCCGACGACGCGACCGGCGGCCCGACGCGGCGCCGGGGGCGGGGGACCACGATGGCACGACTGACGCTCGAACGGGTGACGAAACGGTTCGAGGCGGCGGCCCGACCCGCGGTCGACGACCTCTCGCTCACCGTCGAGGACGGCGAGTTCGTGGTGCTCGTCGGCCCCTCCGGGTCCGGGAAGACGACGGCGCTCCGGCTCGTCGCCGGGCTCGAGGAGCCCGACAGGGGGTCGATCCGCCTCGACTACACGGGGATCGACCACGAGGCGCCGAAGGACCGCGACGTGGTGATGGTGTTCCAGGACTACGCGCTGTACCCCTCGATGACCGTCCGGGAGAACATGGGCTTCGGGCTGGCGCAGTCGACGGACATGCCGAAAAGCGAGATCGCCGAGCGGGTCCGCACGGCGGCGGAGATGCTCGACATCGTCGACCTCGTCGACCGGATGCCCGACCAGCTCTCGGGGGGGCAACAGCAGCGCGTCGCGCTCGGCCGCGCCATCGTCCGGGACCCCGAGGTGTTCCTGATGGACGAGCCGCTGTCGAACCTCGACGCCCGGCTCAGCGACCGGATGCGCACCGAGATCAAACAGATCCAGCGGGAGCTCGGCATCACGACGCTCTACGTCACCCACGACCAGACGGAGGCGATGACCATGGGCGACCGCATCGCCGTCCTCCGGGACGGCCGCCTCCAGCAGGTCGGGACGCCGATCGAGTGTTACGACGAGCCGGCGAACCGCTTCGTCGCGGGATTCCTCGGCGAGCCGTCGATGAACTTCATCGAGTGCGACCGCCGCGAGGACCGCCTCGTCGCCGGGGAGTTCGCCTACCCCCTCTCCCGGGAGCTCCGGGCGACGGTCGGAGACGCCGAGCGAGTCGCCCTCGGGGTCCGACCGGAGGACGTCGAGTTCCGCCGCGAACCCGAGGGGCCGCGGGACCTCGTGACGACCGTCTCGACGGTCGAGCCGACCGGCAGCGAGCAGACGGTCCACCTCGAGCCCGACGGGTCGGTCGGGGTCGAGGGGGGCCACGGCGAGTGCCGCTCGACCTTCGTCGTGACCGTCCCGGGCACCCGGCGGGTCGAGACGGGCCGGGCGGTGGTCGTCAGGGTTCCGGAGTCGGCCGTCTACCTGTTCGACGGCGAGAGCGGCGAGACGCTCCGCGCGCCGCCGCGGACGGGGAACGAACGCGTTCGGACGTAGGTCCCTCCCTCTCGGGCGTGGGCCCTCTCAGGGGCCCTCTCCCCGGACGTGGGGATCCGCAGGACACAACCCTCCGAACGGGCCCCCACGCCGAGGGCGTCGCGGGAGTCGGCCGCGATCGACGGTCCTACCCGTGTTCCTCGTAGGCGGCCGGCGTGTAGGTCGAGACGTCGAGCGCGTGGATCTCCTCGTGCATGTGCTCGCCGAGCGCGTCGTACACCATCTCGTGTTGCTCGACGAGCGGGACGCCCTCGAACGCCGGCGAGACGACGGCGAGGGCGAAGTGCTCGTGTTCGTCCTCGCCGGGGTGGGGGGTCCGCTCTATCTCCACCACCTCGGCGTCGGGGATGCCCGCCTCGACGAGCCGCGCGACCTCGGCAGTCTCCATGGCGGTCGGTGGCGCCGTCGGGACAAAAAGCGGCCGGATCGGGGCGGTCGGTGGCGCCGGCGGACGGGGCCGGCTCGGCCTACTGACGGTACCGGCGGTCGTCGTCCCGCTGTGGCGCGGTCGACCCGCCCGACATCTCGTCGTAGGTGACGCCCGCGAGGTACTCGTCGTAGGTCACGTCGAACCCCTGGCGGAGGTGAAAGTCCATGTCACCGGTGTCGACGGTCGACCGGAACAGCGCGTGGACGCCCCGGCGCACCAGCTCGTCGGGGTCGCCGTCGAACACCGCGGCGAGCATCGCGAGCTCGTGGCGCGTCTCGCGGTCCAGCTCGACGGCCAGCTCCTCGCCCAGGTCGGCGTACGTCTCCTCTACGACCGCGTTCAGCTCGTCGAGGGTCACGTCCGCCGGTGGGCCGGCCGACGGGAAACGGCTTTCGCTCGACCCGGAGCGCACCCCCCGGTCCGCCGGCGCGACGGCGTCCCCGCGACCCGGGTCGCGCCGAGACCGCCGGCGCTTATCCCCCCCGACCCTAGACGGAGGGTATGGACGACGCGGACCCGCTCCCCGCCGACCTCGACCGCGAGGCGGTCCGGTCGGCGCTCGTCGAGTGGTACGAGCGCGCCCACCGCCCGTTCCCCTGGCGGGAGACCGACGACCCCTATCGCGTGCTGGTCTCGGAGGTGATGAGCCAGCAGACCCAGCTCGAACGGGTCGTCGCGGCCTACGAGGACTTCGTCGACCGGTGGCCGACGGCGGCGGACCTCGCCGCCGCGGACCGGAGCGACGTGGTCCGTTTCTGGACCGACCACAGCCTCGGGTACAACAGCCGGGCGCGCTACCTCCACGAGGCCGCCCAGCAGGTCCGGTCGGAGTACGACGGCACGTTCCCGCAGCGTCCCGACGAGCTGGAGGAGCTGATGGGCGTCGGCCCGTACACCGCGAACGCGGTGGCGAGTTTCGCGTTCGACGCCGGCGACGCCGTCGTGGACACGAACGTCAAGCGGGTGCTGTACCGCGCGTTCGACGTCGAGGATTCGGACTCGGCGTTCGAGGCGGCCGCACGGGACCTGATGCCCGAGGGGGAGTCGCGGGTGTGGAACAACGCCGTCATGGAGTTGGGTGGCGTCGCGTGTGGGAAGAAACCGCGATGCGACGAGGAGGGCTGTCCGTGGCGGCGGTGGTGTCGCGCCTACGAGACCGGTGACTTCACCGGACCGGACGTGCCCGAACAGCCCGCCTTCGAGGGGAGCCGGCGACAGATGCGGGGACGGGTCGTCCGCACGCTGGGCGAGTCCGACGAACTGGCGCTCGACGAACTCGGACCGAAAGTGCGCGTGGACTACGCGCCCGACGGGGAGTACGGGCGGGAGTGGCTCCGGGGGCTGCTCTCCGACCTCGCCGACGACGGGTTGGTCGACGTGGACGAACGGGACGGCGAGGCCGTCGCGCGGCTCCGGGAGTGACCCGTCAGGTCGCCTCCTGCATCGCTCGCAGGTGATAGAGGAACTGGTCGGTGTCGAGCGCGACGTCGTCGTAGGTGATCCGCTCGTCCCGCGCTATCGGCCGGACGACCTCGGCGCCGTCGAGCAGTTCGAACGGGACGTAGCCGGCCTCGGCCGCCCGGTCGGCGTCGGCGGCGAGCCCGTAGGCCGTGTACCCGCCGCCGCCGTCGATCTCGTCGCCCGGTTCGAGGTCCGTCTTCGCCGCGCCGACGACCTCCGCGAGGTGAGCTTTCGGGGCGCCCGTCGGCTCGTTCAGGAGGGCGGCGCTCGCGATGCTCACCGTCGTCTCGGGGGCGAAGTGGTACGGCTGGGTGAAGACCTGGTACTCGCCGTTCGCCGAGGTGGTGACCTTCGGACGGACGGCGAAGTACTCCCGGAGCTGTTCGGAGTCGGTCCGCGTCACGACGAACACGCTGAAATCGCGCTCGGGCGGCGCGACCGCGTCGACCACCCCGGTCGAGTCGAGGACGCCGCCCCGGTCGGTCGGCTGGAACGCCTCGGGCAGTTCGTCGACCGCGACCTCCGGGCGGTGCAGGCCGGTCGCGTCGACCCCGAGGCCGCAGGCGTTCGCCGCGGCGACCGACTCGACGGCCTCCTTCGTCCCGTCGAGGAACGTGTTGTAGATCACGGGGTCGGGGTCGAGCCCCTCGCCGAAGGAGGTGATGTCGCCGTACCGCTCGATCGCGTCGTCCGGCGTGCCGTAGTGCTGGGGGAGGCGCGAGGCCTTGCCCGCGGCGACGACCTCGAAGCCCGCCGCCCCGGCCCACTCACACAGGTCGACGATCCGCCCGGGCTGGTCGCCGTACGCGAGCGTGTACGTGACGCCGTTGCGCTCGGCGACCTCCGCGAGGAGACGGCCACAGACGGTGTCGGCCTCGACGCTCACGTTGACGAAGTGCTTGCCGGCCGTGAGCGCCAGGTACCCGTGTCGCGCGGCGACGTCGGCGTTCCCGGTCGCGTCGACGACCACGTCGACGTCGGCGTCGACGGCCGCGCGCCCGTCGTCGGTCACGGCGCGCGCCCCGGCGTCGACGATCTCGTCCACGTCGGCCGCGGTCCCGGCCGTCCGGACGTCGTCCTCGTCGACGCCGGTCCGGCGGAACGTCGTGGCGGCCTTGCCGGTTTCGACGTCGGCGATGACGGCGGTCTCCATGCCGGCCGTCGCCTCGACGGCGTGGATCACCTGCGAGCCGAAGATGCCGGCGCCGACGAACCCGACCCGGACCGGCTCGTCGAGCGCCCGCAGTTTGGTGGCGAGGTTCACGCGTGAGGGTCCCTCCCGTGTCCGGTATAAAGGTATCCGGTCGGCCGTCGTGGGTCTCGACCGGTCCGCGGGAAACCGGTCGCCGTTCCGTCACGTACATTGTCGTCCCGCGGGAACGGCGACCATGCGCAGCGAGGAGGAGGTTCGCGAGCAGTACGAGTTCCTGAAGGAGGAACTGGAGGACGAGGACATGCGCCACGAGGGCGTCAGGAAGCTGTTCACCCACTACCGGCGGGCGCTCGGCTGGGTGCTGGAGGAAGAGCACATGTGACGCGTCGACCCCGCTATCCGGACCGGGGGTTTCCCCGGACCCGCCCCGACCGCTCGCCGCGTCCGGTATATTTATCCCAACCGAGCCAGTAGAGTCGGGTGACGCTTCGCTTGGAGGGCCGAAGCGTCAGCGGGGACCAACTCAGGGCGGCAAGCGGCCACTTTTCGGCCGCTTTCCTTCCTTTCGGCGCAACCGACGAGCCCCGGTGTTCGCGCTCTCCGTCCCGGCCCGGTCGGGCGATCTGTAACTCGACGGCCACGTCGACGAGTACCGAACCCGGCTGTGCTCGCGCGCGAGCGCCGCGAACACGCCGTATCCCGCCACGTTTATATTCGACTACGGATAATTTCGGCCCGTCCCCCGATGTACGACCTGACCGGATTCCAGCGCGACCTGCTGTACGCGGTGGCGGGGCTGGACGAGCCACACGGACTGGCGATCAAGGAGGAACTCGAGGAGTACTACGAGAAGGAGATCCACCACGGCCGCCTCTACCCCAACCTCGACACGCTCGTCGAGAAGGGCCTCGTCGAGAAGGGCCAGCGCGACCGCCGCACCAACTACTACTCGCTGACGCGGCGCGGGCGACGGGAGATCGAGGCCCGCCGCGAGTGGGAGAACCAGTACGTCGACCTGTAGCGCTAGTTCTCGACCGGAGGCGAGTCAGCCGACTGGACGTCCGTCCCGTCCGCGTCGCCCCCCGTCTCGCCGTACGACGCCGTCGTTCCGGGGTCGACGGCGAACGGCTGGATCGGTCGGCCGTCGAGCAGTTCGGGCAGGACGACGCGCGCGAAGTGGACGAGGAGCACGAGCACCATGGGGAGGAGGAAGATGCCGTACCAGCCGAAGAGGAGCGGCCCGAGGGTGTAGGCGATCATCACGCTGCCCACGTGGAGGCTCCGCCCGGAGACGTAGGGGCGAAGCACCAGGTCGGGGATGGTGTCGACGACCACGAACGAGACGCCGACGAACGCGAGCACGAACCCCGCGGTCGGCCCGGAGAAGCCCGCGAGCGCCGACCGCACGGCGAGATACAGCGCGACCGGGACGTAGACGAGCTTCATGCCGACGACGGGGATAAGGCTCGCGACGCCCGCGAGCAGGCCGACCAGCGCGGCCGCGGGCACCCGTATCTCCGGCGGTGCGAAGGCGTTGAGCGTCGAGTAGGCGATGACGCCGATCGTCCCCGTGATCGCCGCGTTGAGGATGTTGCCGAAGAATATCTTGTTGAAATCCCGGTCGACCGCCCGGACGTAGGCCGTCAGGACGCCCCGGTCGTCGGCGAAGCGGGTGCGACCCCACCGCGCGAGGCGGTGGTCGTCGCGCAGCAGGTAGAACGCGAACGCGAAGATCACGAACACGTGGACGAGAAAGACCCCGACCTCGGCGAGGATGCCGACGGCCGACCCGGCCTGGTCGAGGAGCGAGACCGCCTGCTCCGGGGTGAGATACCGACTCCACTCCGTCCGGAGGAGCGCGTCCGGCGAGCGGACGTCGGGCAGGACCGCGGGGTCGAGGCCGAGCGCCGCGGCGACCTCCCCGTTCCGAGTGTAGCGGTTGATCTCCCCGACGACGACCAGCCCGGCGTAGGAGACGAGCAGGAGCGCCGGGAACACGAGCACGACGAGCGCGACCCCGGCGGCGAGGGCGTTCGGGCGGACGACCCGTCGCAACCGCCGGTATATCGGCCGCGTGGCGTAGTAGACGAACACCCCGAACACCAGCGTCCCGACGAAGGCGTGGGCGACGAAGACGACCGTCGCCGCGAGCAGGGCGCCGAACGCCCACCACCCGGCCCGCCCGCGGTCGACTTCGGGGAGCGCCATACCACCTTCGGGTCGGGCCGTCGACAAAAACGTATCGCGGGCCCGGCGGCCCGACGGCCTTCGGTGTCGTCGGCGTGTCATTTATCGTGCGGCCGACCGTCCGGCGCGCATGGACCGAGCGACCGCGGAGCCGGACGTCGCCGAGTTCCCCGGGGAGCTCGCCAGCGCGTGGGCGGAGTACCAGGACCGCTTCGCGGCGACGAGCACCTACGTCTACGAGTTCGTCTGGGACCGGTCGGCGCCGGCGGACGGCCCGTTCTGCACCGACGTCGACGGCAACGTCCTGCTGGATTTCACCAGCCACGTGGCGTCCGCGCCCCTCGGCTACGACAACCCGAAGATCCTCGACCGGATGGCCGAGTTCGAGCTCGGCGACCCGCTGAAGATCGCCGGGCAGGACTTCTACGTCGCCAACGAGCCCGACCGGTCCGCGGCGCTCCCCGGGCCGGCGGCCCTGATGGAGCGTCTCACGGAGATCACCGCTCACTACGACATGGACACCGTCTTCCTGTCGAACTCCGGGGCCGAGGCCGTCGAGAACGCGGTCAAGATATCCTACGACCACGCCGGCGGCGGGCGGTACGCGCTCACCTTCTCCGGGGCGTTCCACGGGCGGACGCTCGGCGCCCTGTCGCTCAACCGCTCGAAGGCGGTCCACCGCCGCGGGTTCCCCGAGCTCCCGAGCGTGACGGAGCTGCCCTACTGCGAGGACCGGAGCTGCACCGCCGCGACCTGCGACTGCGGCTTCTTCCACGGCGGGAGCTCGAGCCTGCGCGAGCTGCTCCACCCCGAGCGCGGCCACGTCGACCCCGAGTCGGTCGCCTACCTGATCGTCGAGCCGATCCAGGGCGAGGGAGGCTACCGGATCCCGAGCGACGCCTTCGCGGAGGAGGTCGCGGCCGTCGTCGACGAGCACGACCTGACGCTCGTCGCCGACGAGATCCAGTCGGGGGTCGGCCGCACGGGCGAGTGGTGGGGGACCGACCACTACCCGTTCGAGCCGGACGTCGTCGCCGCCGCGAAGGCGCTCCGGGTCGGGGCGACCGTCGCGAACGACGAGCTGTTCCCCGACGAACGGGCGCGCCTCTCCTCGACGTGGGGCGCCGGCGACGTGGTGTCGGCGCTCCAGGGCGCGCTCACCATCGACGCCGTCCGGGAGCACGACCTGCTCGACAACGCCACCCGGCGGGGCCGCCAGTTCGTCGAGACCGTCCGGGACGCCGACCCCGCGGGCGTCACGGACGTCCGCGGCAAGGGCCTGCTGCTCGCGCTCGAGTTCGCGTCGCGGGACCGCCGGGACGCCGTACAGGAGGCCGCAGTCAGACGGGGGCTGCTCACGCTCGGCTGTGGCCACCGGACGCTCCGGGTGCTCCCCCCGCTCGACGTCACCGAGCGGGAGATCGAGCTCGGCGCGACGGTGCTGCTCGACGCCGTCGCCGACGTGGCCTGAGGCCGGCCCGGTGGCTGGCCGGCCGGCCCGCCATCAGGACGGGCGCGTCACGTCCAGCGGTCCAGCCCGGTCTGGACCAGCGCGTCCTCCAGGCGCTCGAAGCCCGCCTCGACCTCGTCGGCGTCGACCTCCCACTCCTCGACCACGTACGTCCGCGCCGCGTCCAGGTCGGGGTCGACGTCGAGGTCGACCGCGTACTCGTCGGTCACGTCGGGGTCGAGAAACAGCCTCCGGAGCCGGTCGGCGTGCTCGACGTGGGCGCCGCGGGCCTCCAGGACGCCCCAGAGGTCGCCGTGCTCGCGGACCTCGCTCAGCGCGGTCTTCGGACCGACGCCGGACACGCCCTCGTTGAAGTCCGTGCCACAGAGGATGGCGACGTCGACGAGCTGTTCCCACGTGATGTCGTGGCGCTCGATCGTCGCCTCGAAGTCCATCAGCTCGGGGTCGCCCGACCCGGTCAGCCCGCGGAGGGTGTACGGCGCGCCGAACAGGAGCGCGTCGTAGTCCTCCGTGCCGACGTAGTCGGCGTCGCCGCGCCGGGCCATGTGGGCGGCCTGCGCCTCGCCCTCGGCCGGCGCCTCGACGTAGGGCAGGTCGAGGCGGTCGAGCAGCCCCCGCGTCGTCTCGTGGATGACGTCGGTGAGCCGCTGGGTGCGCGCCTCGAGGCGGGCGGCCTCGACGGCGTCGCCGCGCTCGCGGGCCGCGGCCAGCCGCTCCTCGGCGGCCTCGCGCTGCTCGCGCCGGCGTTCGACCTCGTCGGACTTCAGCTCCGTCACCCCCCCGTCGAAGACGAACACGGGCGTCAGGTCGTGTTCGAGCAGGCCCGGGATCCCCTGCACGAGGCCGACGAGGTTCGCCACCTCCTCGCCCGCGCTCGTCGTGTACGCCTCGTCCCGGGTGAACTTCACCGTCGTCGTCAGATAGCGGTACAGCCAGTTGTGCGCGTCGACGGCGACGACGCTCCCGGCCACCTCGTCGTACCCGACGGTGGAGATCGCCGCGATCTGCCGGAGGTCCGCGTTACCCATCGTCCGCCGTTCGCGCGCGTCCGATTTGAATCCCCCGTCGTCTCGGCGGGGCCGTTCGCCCCGACGGTCGGCCACTCACCTCGCCGACCGCGTTTCGTCCCGCCGACGGGCCCGTCGGCCCCTCACTCCGCGATCCGGTCGGGCGGCGTCCCGTCGCGGCGCTCGGCGACGAACGCGGCCGCCTCGTCGGGCAGGTCCCGGTCGCCGAAGGCGGCGAGCCCCGCGCGGTAGCGCTCGGGGTCCCGGCCGGTCGGGTCCGGCCGCTCCAGCACCAGTTCGGCGATCCCCGTCCGCTCGCCCGTGTAGCCGAAGCCGGCGCGGTACAGCGCGGCGTAGGCGAATGGGTTGTTGACCGCGATCAGGACGCGTTCGAACCCCCGGTCGCGGGCGCGACGGGCGACGAACCCACAGAGCCGCGGCCCGACGCGTTCGCCGCGGCGGTCGTCGCGGACGGTCACGTACCGCAGGCGGAGCACCGCGGGGTCCGTGCGGTCGGCGTCGAACGCGACCGCGCCGACGACCGGACCGTCGCCCGTCCCACCCGCGAGGGGGTCCTCGCCGGCGGGGCCGACCGCTCCGTCGGCGTCGGCGCCACCCCCGTCACCGTCTGCGCCGGCGGCGTCTGCGCCGTCGGGGTCGTCCCTCCCCTCGCGTCCGCCGACCGCCCGCGCGACCGCCTTCCCCGTGTCCGACATCACGAACTTGCCGGCGTAGGCGAAGCGGCGATGGTCGAGGTCGAGCGTCGGCCCGTCGTCGGGCCAGCCGAGCAGGTCGAACTGGACGTCCACGCCGGTCGGTCGGTCGCCGGAGGGAAGAACGTATCCCCCTGCGGGCCGACGGGGGGTCGTGCGCTACGGCCCCGGCGACGTGCGATTCTTCGACCGGACCGCGGCGCTGTACGACCGGGTCATGCCGCCCGTCCGGACCACCCCGCTCCGGGCGGGGCTGGCGCGCGCCGACCGCCCGGTCGAACGCCTGCTGGACGTCGCGGGCGGTCCCGGACGGGCGGCCGCCGGGCTGGACGTCCCCGAGCGCGTGGTCGTCGACGCCGCGGCCGGGATGTGTCGACGGGCGCGGGCCGGCGGGCTGGCGGCGGTCCGCGGCGACGCGGGGCGGCTCCCGGTCGCGTCCGCGGCGGTCGACGCCGTCCTCGTCGCCGACGCGCTCCATCACCTGCCCGCGCCGGACGAGGCGCTCCGGGAGGCCGCCCGCGTCCTCCGCCCCGGCGGCGTCCTCGTGGTCCGCGAGTTCGACCCCGGGACGCTCCCGGGGCGGGCGCTCGTCGCCGCCGAACGGCTCGTCGGGTTCGACTCCGCGTTTCTCCGCCCGGACGCGCTCGCCGACCGGGTCGCGGCGGCGGGGCTCGACGCCGCCGTGCTTGACCGCGGGTTCGGGTACACCGTCGCGGGGACGAAGCGGGAGAGCCAAGAGGGGTGACGGGCAAGCGGTCGTATGGCCGACGGCGGGTTCCTCGACGACCGCATCGACGCCGGCGCGTGGCCGCTGGCCGTGGGCGACGTACTGGTGCTCGCGCTCGTGTTCACCGGCGGCGCGATCCGCCACCACGGGACGACCTACCCGCTCGACGACCCGGTCGGGTGGGTCGTGACGATCCTCCCGTTCCTCCTCGGGTGGTTGCTGGTCGCGCCGCTCGTCGGCGCCTACTCCGCGGGCGCCGCGGAGTCGGCGAAGGCGGCGGTCCCGCTCGCGGTGCGCGCCTGGATACCGGCGGACGCGGTCGCCCTGCTCGTCCGCGCCGCCGCGTTCGACGACGGGCCGCTCCAGCTCACCTTCGTCGCCGTCACGCTCGGGAGCGGGGCGCTCGGCATCGCCGCGTGGCGGTGGCTCCGCTTCCGGCTCTGATCGACGCCCCGACGGGCGCGCACCGTCACTCGACCGCCAGGACCTCGACGTCGAAGGTCAGCGTCTGTCCCGACCGCTCCGGGTCGAAATCGACCGTGACGGCGTCGTCGTCGAGCGCGACGACCTCACCGAGCAGCCCGGTCGTGGCGTGGACCTCCATGCCCCGTTCCGCGGGCCCCCCGACCATCGCCTCGAACGCGTCCCGGTCGTAGGTGAGCTGGAGGTCCTCGTGGGGCACCTCGATCCGCTTCGTCTCGCCCTCCGCCATGCCGACCAGTCCCTCGCGGAGCGACGGGATCGCGGGCTCCTCCCCGACCTCCAGGACGATCGGTCGAAATCGCTTGTCGGCGTCGACGCCGTGGTCCGCGGCGACCGCGGGCGAGGACGTGTCGAACAGCTCCCCGTCGGGGTACGTCGCCGTGAACGCTATCTTGACGCGCGTCCCAGGTTCCACGACCATGCGCGACGTACGTGGTCGGTCACGAAAAGTGAGGGGGCAGGTGGGTGCGCCGACGGGCCACGTTTCCGGACCGGCCGCCCGTCGCTCCCGCGACCCGAGAACTGGCGACGGGACTGATGCCGCGCGGACACCTCGATCCCGGCATGGCGACCCTCCACTTCAGTGACGACGCGGAACCGGTGAGGTGCGAACGCGCGTTCGTCGCCGAGAACGGGTGGGTGGCGGTGACCGGTCCGGAGCGGCACCCGGTCGGCTACCCCCCACACCGGGTCGACCGGATCGAGGGGACCGACGACGTCTACTACGACACGGCCGTCCTCACCGAGGAAGTGGGGTCCAGGCACGTCGACGACGGCCACGTCCGCCAGGAACCGGAGCTCGTCCGGCGGATGGTGACCGAGGTGGAGATACACTGACCGGTCGTCGGTCCGCGGCGGCGGGACCGGTCAGGCCGACCACTCGAGGTACGACGTCGCCTCCTCGTCGGACACCTGGTCGAACCGCTCGTAGAACTGCCCGACGCTCGTGAACCCGCTCGGCGTCACGAGACAGACGACCTCGTCGGCCATCCCCTCGAGCTCGCGGACGGTGTCGGGCGGGCCGACGGGCACGGCGAGCACGACGCGCCCGGCGCCCCGTTCGGCGACCGTACGGAGGCAGGCCCTGATCGTCGACCCCGTGGCCACGCCGTCGTCGACGACGACGACCGTCTCGCCGGTCAGGTCCCGCTCCGGCCGGTCGCCGCGGTAGCGCTCGGCCTTCCGTCGCGCGTTCTCCGCCTCCCGCTCGCGCTCCCGCTCGAAGTACTCCTCGTCGGCGCCCGTGCCTCGGAACGCCGCCTCGTTGCGCCAGACGCTCCCGTCGCTGGCGACGGCGCCGAGGGCGTACTCCGGGTTGCCCGGGGCGCCGATCTTCGACGCCACGACGACGTCGAGCGGCGCGTCGAGCGCGTCGGCGACGGCGCGTCCGAGCGGGAGGCCGCCCCGCGGGACGGCGAGCACGACGTCCGCGTCGACCCCCCGCTCGCGGAGCGCTTCCCCCAGCTGCTGTCCCGCGTCGGTTCGGTCCGTGAAGCGGCCGGATTCTGACATGCGTCCTCGCCGACCGACGCGCGCTATCGCCCTGTAGGGCGCGGAAGTTCCCACGCGGTCGGAACGACCGCGCGAATGATGGACGCGGGCGACGTCGGCGGCCGCATGACCGACCCGACGGAGCAGCTCGTACAGATCCCGGTCGACGGGGTCGAGCTCGAGGGGATGCTCGCGGTTCCGGACGGGGCGACCGGGCTGGTCGTGTTCGCACACGGGAGCGGCTCGAGCCGGAAGAGCCCGCGCAACAACTTCGTCGCGGAGGTCATCCGCGACCGGGGGCTCGGCACTCTCCTGTTCGACCTGCTGACCGAGGAGGAGGACCGGCGCCGCGAGAACCGCTTCGACGTCCCGTTGCTGACCGACCGACTCGTCGCCGTCACCGAGTGGCTGTGGGACCGCGAGGCCACCCGCGACCTGGAGGTGGGGTTCTTCGGGTCGAGCACGGGCGCGGCGGCAGCGCTCCGGGGGGCGGCCCGACTGGACGTCGACGCGGTGGTCTCGCGCGGCGGTCGCGTCGACATGGCCGCCGAGGTCCTCGAGGACGTCGACGCGCCGACGCTGTTCGTCGTCGGCGGCGCCGACACGGACGTCCTCGAGCGCAACCGCGAGGCCTACGACCGCCTGACCTGCGAGAAGGACCTGCACGTCGTCGCCGGGGCGGGCCACCTCTTCGAGGGCGAGGGCGAACTCGAGGAGGTCGCGGCCGTGGCGGCCGACTGGTTCGCAAACGCGCTGGGAGGGTGAGGAGGGGGGCCGGTCGGGTCCGCGGCCCGCCCGCCGCTCCGGGGTCCGGCCGGGTCAGCGGGCCGACGCGAAGGCACTCTCGACGAGGCGTTCGAAGTACTCGAACGCCGGGTGGTCGACGACGAGTTCGGAGAGGAACGCGAACGGGAACGCGACGAGGACGACGACCCCGATCGTCGCCGGCGTGATCGCGGCGTCGGTCGTCACGGCGATGGCGACGACGTCCTCGACGACCCCCATGCCGATGCCGATGACGAGAAACTCGACGAACCGGGCCAGCCGTCGTTCGTCCATGCGGTCGGTTCGCCCCCGACGCGGGAATATCGTTCGCCCGTGAGCCGTCTCCCGACCCGCGTGTTCGCCGATCCTGTCGCCGCGTGGGAATCCCCCCTCGTCCACTTTGTCGTGGCCGGGGTAGGGGAACGGACGATGCAACTAGACGGCAAGACCGCGGTCGTGACCGGCGGGTCATCGGGGATCGGGAAGGCCATCGCGTCGGCGTACACCGAGGCGGGCGCGGACGTCGTCATCGCGAGCCGACGTCGTACTGGCTGTATCCGTGCATCGCCCGTTCGTGGTCCCTCGACCGGTCTGTCGTCGTGGCTGGTCTACCGCGGGGCGGCTCGACCGCGTCGGACGCCTGCCGACCCCGGCGAGGCTACTCGGTCAGGTCCTGCAGGACCCGGTGTGCGTTCGTCGCGTACGCCAGCGCCGGCCCGCCACCCATGGCGACGGCGACTTTCAGCGCGTCCTCGACCTCCTCGGGCGTCGCGCCCGCGTCGAGCGCGGCGTCGGTGTGCCAGAGGATGCACGGCTCACACCGCACGACGACCCCGATCGCGAGCGACATCAGCTCCTTCGTCTTCCGGTCGAGCGTCGCCGGCTCCTCGGCCGACTCGACGTAGTCGAGGAACCCCTCGATGGCCGGCGTCCCCTCGACGAACTCGCGCATGTCGGCCTTGAACGCGTCTAGCTCGTCCGCGCTGTTTCCCATTGTGCAGTCACCTCTGGTAGAGTGGAGCGCCCTCAGTCCCATATACCGGGGGAGAGTTCTCAACGGATTGGAATCAGCCGCGGAATTAACCGAAACCTCCCCGATCGTCCGTCCAGAATGCCTTCGATCGATCTCGAAACGGAAGACGGGCGCCGGGAGGCACTCCGGCGGATGGTGACGATCCGAACGTTCGACGACAGGGCGTCGGACCTCTTCGCGGACGGGGAGATCCCGGGGTTCGTCCACCTGTACATCGGGGAGGAGGCCGTCGCCGTCGGGGCCTGCGGGGCACTGGACGACGAGGACTACATCACGAGCACCCACCGCGGGCACGGCCACTGTATCGCGAAGGGGCTCGACCCGGAGCGGATGATGGCCGAGCTGTTCGGGAGCAGCGAGGGCTACTGCAACGGGAAGGGGGGGTCGATGCACATCGCCGACATCGACGCCAACATGCTCGGGGCGAACGGGATCGTCGGCGCCGGGCCGCCGATCGCCACCGGGGCCGCCCTCCGGTGTCACCTCACGGGCGAGGACCGGGTCGCGCTCGCGTTCTTCGGCGACGGCGCCGTCGCACAGGGGCAGGTCCACGAGGCCATCAACCTCGCGTCGACCTGGGAGCTCCCGGCCGTGTTCGTCATCGAGAACAACCAGTTCGGCGAGGGCACGCCGGCGGACAAGCAACACCACGTCGAGAACCTGAGCGAGCAGGCCGAGGCCTACGACATCCCCGGCGTCACCGTCGACGGGATGGACGTGACCGCCGTCCACGAGGCGGTCGCGGAGGCGCGGCGGCGGGCGCTCGACGGCGACGGGCCCTCGATCGTCGAGGCCGAGACCTACCGCTTCCGCGGTCACTTCGAGGGCGACCCGCAGGTGTACCGGGAGGAGAGCGAGGTCGAGCGCTGGCAGGAGGAACACGACCCGATCGAGACGTTCCGGTCGCGGCTGGTGGACCGCGGGGAGCTCACGGAAGACGAGTACGGGGAGCTGGTCGAGGAGGTCGAGGCGGTCGTCGACGAGGCCGAGGAGCACGCCCGGGAGGCGCCGATGCCCGACCCGACCGACGCGTACGAGGACGTGTTCGCGGAGCCCGCCCCCGAGATCCGACAGTTCGCCGAACGGCTGCGGACCGACGGGGGTGAGAAACGATGAGCGCCGGAGCCGGGGCGGAGCAAGGGCTGACGACGATGACGTTCCGGGAGGCGGTCCGCGACGCCCTCCGGGAGGAGCTGGCGCGGGACGAGGACGTGTTCCTCATGGGCGAGGACGTCGGCGTCTACGGCGGCGTCTTCGAGGTCACCCAGGGCCTCCTCGACGAGTTCGGGCCGGAGCGGGTCCGCGACACTCCGATCAGCGAGCAGGGCTTCGTCGGCGCGGGCGTCGGCGCCGCGGCGACCGGCATGCGACCCGTGGTCGAGGTGATGTTCTCGGACTTCCTCGGGGTGCCGGCCGAACAGATCCTCAACCAGATGGCGAAGATGCGGTACATGTTCGGCGGGAAGACGGACATGGCCCTCACCATCCGAACCACCGAGGGCGGGGGCATGGGCGCCGCCAGCCAGCACTCGGGGACGATGCACACGTGGTTCGCCCACTTCCCGGGCATCAAGGCCGTGGCGCCGGGCACCCCGGCGGCGGCCAAGGGGCTGCTCAAGTCGGCGATCCGCTCCGACGACCCGGTGCTGTTCTTCGAGGACAAGATGATCTACGAGCAGGAGGGGGAGGTACCGGCGGACGACGACTACACCGTCCCGCTCGGCGAGGCGAGCGTCGAGCGCGAGGGCGAGGACGTGACCGTGGTCGCGACCCAGCGCCTGCTCGGGGAGTCGCTCTCGGCCGCGGACGACCTCGACGGCGACGCGAGCGTGGAGGTGGTCGACCCCCGGTCGCTCTACCCGCTCGCCACCGACACGATAGTCGAGAGCGTCGAGAAGACCGGCCGCCTCGTGATCGCCGACGAGAGCCCGCTCTCGTACGGAACGCACGCCGAGATTGGAATGCGCGTCGTCGAGAACGCCTTCTACAGCGTCGCCGAGCCGATCCAGCGGGTCGGCGTCCCCGACACGCACGTCCCGTTCAGCCCGCCGCTCGAGGAGGAGGTCCTCCCCCACGAGGACGACGTGCGAGCCGCGATCGAACGCGTCGTCTAGCCCCACCCCGACAGTGCGCCCATGACGATCCCGTTTCCGACAGCGCGCCGATGACGACCGTCGGCCTGATCGTGAACCCGGCGGCGGGGCGGGACGTCAGACGGCTCGCGGGGAGCGCGGTCGTGACCGACAACTACGGGAAACGGCGGCTCGCGACGGCCGTCCTGGAGGGGCTGACGATGGTCGACCGGCGGGTCGACGCCGCGGTGCTGCCGGACCGGGCGGGGATCGGCGAGGCGGCCGTCGAGGACGCGCCCGACGAGGTGGCGACTCGGTGTCTCGACGTGCCGGTCGAGGGGACGGCCGCGGACACGCGACGCGCGGCCGACCGGCTCCGGACGACCGCCGACGCCGTCGTCGTGCTCGGCGGCGACGGGACGGCGCGGCACGTCGCCCGCGCGATCGGCGACGTCCCCGTGGCGGCCGTCTCGACCGGGACGAACAACGTCGTCCCCGAGTTCGTCGACGGGACGGCGGCGGGCGCCGCCGCCGCGCTCGTCGCGACCGGCGCCGTCCCCGTCCAGGACGTCGTCTTCCGACACGGGACGGTCGAGGCGACCGTCGAGGAGCCGGAGCGCGAGCGGTCCGTCCGCGGCGTCGCCACCGTCGGCGTCGTCGACCGCCCGTTCGTCGGGACGCGCGCGATCCTGCACGGGTCCGACTTCGTCGGCGGCGTCGTCTCCCGTGCCTCGCCCGACGACATCGGCCTCTCCGGGATCGCGGGGACGGTCAGGGCGCACGCCCCGACCGCCCCGGGCGGCGTCCTGGTCCGACTCGCGCCGCCGGCGACCGCCAGGCGACGGGTCCGCGCCATCACGCTCCCCGGCGTCGTCGAGCGGCTCGGCGTCGAGCAGTGCGCCCGCCTCGACCCGGCGGCGACCGCCGACTTCGAGGTGGACGCCGGCGTCGTCAGCGTCGACGGCGAACGGGAACTCGAGGTGACAGACGCCGTGGTCCGGCTCCGACCCGTCCGTGAGGGGCCCCGGATCGTCCGGTTCGACGAGGCGTTCGCGGCGGCCGCCCGGCGAGGCTGTTTCGTGGCGGAGTGACGCCGGCCGGGGTCCTGGCGACGCGTACGCCGTCGGGCGGGAGTTCCGACGCTCCGACGGCTGCCGCCTCCGACGCCGTCGGTCGGGCGGCTACGGGTTCGACGGCGAGGCGCTGCCGTCGCCGAGGACCAGCGCCCACGGCGACGCGAGGTGGTCGGCGAGCGTGGCGAGGAACCGCGCGGCGTCGGCCCCGTCGACGACCCGGTGGTCGAAGGTCAGGTTCAGCGGCAGCCGGCGTCGGACCTCGACCGTGCCGCCCTCGCCCGGGACGACGCGTTCGGCGATGGCGTTGACGCCGAGGATCGCGACCTGTGGCGGGTTGATGATCGGGTCGAACGACTCGACGCCGAACGGGCCGAGGTTGGTGACCGTGAACGTGCCGCCCTCGAGGTCGGACATCGAGTGCTCGCCAGCGACGACGCGGTCGGTCAGCTCGCGCCGTTCGGTGGCGACCTCCGCGATGGACTTGCCGGCGACGTCGGACAGCACGGGCGCGAGGAGCCCCCGGTCCGTGTCCACCGCGACGCACACGTTGTGTTCCTCGTACAGCCGGTGGGCGTCCGACTCGTATCGCGCGTTGAACGCGGGGTGGTCGGCGAGCGTCGCGGACACCGCGAGCAGGACCAGGTCGGTGGCCGCGACGTCCGCCGCGAGCGCCTCGTCGACCGCGTCCGCCGCCGCGACCAGCGCCTCGGCGTCCACGGTGCGCCGTTCGGTGACGTGGACGGCGTTGCGGTAGCTCTCGCCGAGCCGGTCGGCGATGGCCCGGCGGGTGCCGCTCAGCTGCCGCTCCTCCCGGAGCGTCGGCCCGGCGGCTTTCCCCTCGGTAGCCTCGTCCTCTGCGGGTTCGCTCTCGGCGGCGTTCCCCTCGGCGGTCTCGCCCCCGGCGGCTCGCTCGACGTCGTCGGGCGTGACTGCCCCGCCGGGACCGGTGCCCTCGATCGCGGCGAGGTCGACGCCGAGCTCCGCCGCTCGCTTCCGCGCCGGTGGCGACGCCCTCACGGCGCCCTCGCTCCCGGCGCCCGGCGCCGACGCCGCTCCCGCCGGCTCGCCCGCTCGCTCCCCCTCGGCCTCCGCCGTGGGGTCCGCCTCGCCGGGCTCCGGCGGCTCCCCTTTCCCCGCACCTTCCGCCTCGGCCGCACCTTCCGCCTCGGCCGCACCTTCCGCCTCGGCCGGGAGGGTGCCTTCGAGGTCGCCGACGTCCTCGTCCGGGCCGGCGACGATCCCGATCGGGTCGCCGGGCTCGCAGCTCTCGCCGGCCTGCCGGTGGATCCGCCGCACGACTCCGCGCTCGCGGGCGTCGACGTCCGCGGTCGTCTTCTCGGATTCGACCTCGGCGAGCGTGTCCCCCTCCTCGACGGCGTCCCCCTCCTCGACGTACCACTCCAGGAGCGTCCCCTCCTTCATTTCGAGGCCGAGCTTCGGCATCCGGACGACGTAGGCCATGCCACACGTTTCAGACAACCAACCAATAACGACTGCGGCAACTCCCATCGCCTGGGAACGGCGACGGGCGACCCGGGCGGCCTGGACGACGTGACCGGGTTTCGCGTCCGGACGCTCGCTCGAGCCCGCGACCCGTCCTCGCCGCTCGGCGAGCGGCGGTTCCTGTCGCCTGGGAACGACCGGTGGCACTATGCCCCGGATCGTGATAACGGGAGGACATGGTTGGGCGGATCGCCGGCGTCGCGAGCACCACGTACGACGGACACCCCGACTCGTCGCGGGCGCTGTTCGGCGACGCGACCGTCGCAGCGTTCGAAGGGTGTGCCCTCTCCCCGGGCGACGTCGACGCCGTCCGGCCGGCGGGGGTGGGTCGATGAGGGACCTGTCGGGGCTGTTCTCGCCGGAGCGCGTCGCGGTCGTCGGCGCGACCGACGAGCCGGACTCGGTCGGCCGGGCGCTCGTGGAGAACCTCTCGTCGTTCCGCGGGGAGGTGGTCCCGGTCAACCCGAACCGGGAGACGGTGCTGGGGCGGACGTGCTACCCGTCGATCGGCGACGTCCCCGACGCGGCGTCGGTCGACCTGGCCGTCGTCGCCGTGCCCGCCGGGGTCGCGGTCGACGTCGTTCGAGAGGTCGGCGCGGCCGGCGTCCCGAACGTCGTCGTCGTCTCGTCGGGGTTCGGCGAGGCCGGCGAGCGGGGCGAACGGCGGGAGCGGGAGCTTGCGGAGATCGCGGCGGAGTACGACCTCAACCTGGTGGGCCCGAACTGCGTCGGCGTCATCAGCACGCCGACGGGGCTGAACGCGACGTTCGCCCGGGTGACGCCCCCGGAGGGGTCGATCTCCTTCATGAGCCAGTCGGGCGCGCTCATCCTGGCGGTCCTCGGCTGGGCGGCCCAACACGAGATCGGGGTCAAGGACGTCGTCTCGCTCGGGAACGAGGCCGCGCTCGACGAGGTCGACCTCGTCGCCGAGTGGGGCGACGACCCGGACACGGACGTCATCCTGGCCTACATCGAGGACATCGAGGACGGCCGGGAGTTCATCGAGGCGGCCCGCGCGGCGACCGCCGAGACGCCGGTCGTGGCCCTCAAGTCCGGTCGAACGGAGGCCGGGGCCGAGGCCGCGGCCTCGCACACGGGGTCGATAGCCGGCAGCGACGAGGCCTAAGACGCCGGGTTCGACCAGGCCGGCGTGCTCCGCGAGACGGACCTCCAGTCGCTGTTCGACGTCGGCCAGGTGCTCGCGGGACAGCCACTGATCGACCGCGACGAGGTCGCGGTGGTCACGAACGGGGGCGGCCCGGGCATCCTGACGACCGACGCGATCGGCGACTCGCGGCTGACGGTCGCGGACCTCGGCGGCGACGCGGACGGCGACCTCGCGGACGCGCTCCCGGCCGGGGTCGAGGCGGCGAACCCGCTCGACGTGCGCGGCGACGCCGACGTCGCCCGGTTCCGGCGGGCGCTCGACGCCGTCCTGGGCGCCGAGCGCGTCGGCGGCGTCGTCGCCATCTGCGTGCCGACGGCGACGCTCGCGTTCGAGGACCTGGCCGACGCCCTCGGCGACCTCCAGGGCCGCCACGGGAAGCCGGTCGTGGCCTGCCTGATGGGCGGCGCGGAGGCGGACCGCGCCGCCGACGCGCTGGAGGAACACGGCATCCCGAACTACTTCGACCCGGAACGGGCGGTCGCCGGCCTCGAAGCTCTCGCCGACTACCGCGACGTGCGGGACCGCGAGTACGCGGCCCCGACGACGTTCGAGGTAGACCGGGCGCGCGCCCGGGAGCTACTGATGGACGCCGTCGAGCGCGGCGTGGACCACCTCGGCGTCGAGGCGACGGAGCTGTTCGACGCCTACGGGATCCCCCGACCGGCGAGTGGCCTCGCGGAGAGCGCGGCGCAGGCAGAGCGGATCGCGGCGGAGATCGGCGGGCCGGTCGTGCTGAAGGTCGTCAGTCCGGACATCATCCACAAGTCGGACGTCGGCGGCGTCGAGGTCGGCGTTCCGGTCGACGCGGTCCGGGACACCTACCGGACGATCCGCGAGCGGGCGACCGACCACGACCCCGACGCGCGGATCCTGGGCGTGCAGGTCCAGGAGCTGTTCGACCCCGAGGAGAGCACGGAGACCATCGTCGGCGTCAAGCGCGACCCGCAGTTCGGCCACCTCCTGATGTTCGGGCTGGGCGGCATCTTCGTCGAGATATTCGAGGACACGTCCTTCCGGGTCGCGCCGGTCAGCGAGCGCGAGGCACGGGAGATGATCGGGGACATAACCGCGTCCCCGATGCTCCGGGGCGCCCGCGGCCGGACGCCCGCGGACCTCGACAGCATCGTCGAGACGATCCAGCGCGTCTCACAGCTGGTCACGGACTTCCCCGCGATCACCGAGCTCGACGTCAACCCGCTCGTGGTCACGCCGGACGGCGCGAGCGCCGTCGACCTGCGGCTGACCGTCGACCGCGAGGAGCTGACGGACGGGGAGTGATCGCCACCGCCGTCGCGCCGGACGGGAGCCCGAGCCCGACGGCCGCGCCGAGCGCCATCAGCGCCACGCTTCGCGGCGTCGCCGACCGGCCCACCCCCGAGTTCGCGCGAGTCGGTCGCCGGCCGGTCGGCGCGGTCGTCAGTCATCGGCCCCTCCGTCGGCGGCCGCATCCCCGATCAGCCTCCGTGCCCGTTCGACCCAGGCGCCGGCCAGGTCGTCGCTGGCCTCGGCGGCCTCGGCGACGTGGTCGACCTCCGCGACGGCGAGTTCGGCGACGGACCCGACCCCGGCGTCCCGGAGCCGCCCGGCGTACGTCGGCCCGATCCCGTCGACGTCCTCGAGACGCCCCGGGAGGAGCGCCGTCCCGCGGAGGCCGTCGGTGACCGCGTCGAGCCACGTTCGCTGGGCCGCGAGGAGGCGTTCGAAGGGGTCGGTCCGCCGCTCGTCGGCGGCCTGGTCGTCGGCGGCCTGGTCGTCGGCGGTCATGGTGAACGGGCGTCCGGGCCGCGAGCCGCGGGTCCGTACCGGCGCACGAGGTCGTCCCCCCGTCAGTCCCCGACCTCGACGACGCGAACCTCCCTGTCGCTTCGCTCGAGGACCTTCCGTCCGACCCCCGAGAAGTGCTCCTCGTGTGTGCCGTGTTCCCCGACGAGGATGACGTCGGCGTCGACCTCGTCGGCGTAGTCGAGGATGACCTCGTCGGGAACGCCGTGGCGGGTGTCCCCTTCGACGTGGACGTCGCGTTCCGTCGCCATCTCCGTCACCTCCGAGACGCAGAGCGCGGCGTGGTCCTCGGCGTAGATGGTCGCCAGCTCCGACGAGCCGAGGGCGGGGTCGTCGAAGCGCCGCTGGTCGACGACGCAGATGACGTGCAGCGTCGCCGCCCGGTCGTCGGCGAGGTCGATCGCCCGTTCGGCCGCCCGCCGGGCGTACTCGCTCCCGTCGGTGGCCAACAGAACGGTTCCCATGGCGGACGGTCGGCGCGGGCCGAATTAACTGTGCGTCGTAGTTCTCAGTGACTCAGAACGGACGCGTGGGACCCCGCCCGAGCCCCGATCACTCGCGCGGGCGACCCCCGACCGTGCCCGAGGTCGAGCGACTGCTCGTGGCGTTCGACGGCACGCCGCTCGCGGCGGAGGCGCTCGAACACGCGCTCCCGGCGTACACGACGCCGAGGAGGTCCGGGCGGAGCTGACCGACCTCCGTGACGTCGTCGAACTGCTCGAGGAGGAGGACGTCGTCTGGGGGGCGAGGCGGGAAGCGACGCCCCGATCCGGGGCGAGGAGGCGCTCGGGGAGGAACACGGGGGGTACTGGCGATGGGACGCCCGTCCGTCGACGCCCCGCTCGCGCGCCGGTGACCGGCGATGGGGGTCGTCGTCACCCCGACCGGCGAACACCCCGACCGCGACGCCCGCGGGCTGACCGTCCACCCCCGGAACGACGTGCGGACCTTCCCGGACGGCGAGGTGTACGTCCAGATCGAGGGAATCGACGAGGTCGAGGAGGCACTGGCAGTCCACGCCGGACAGCCCCGCCCCAACCGTGGCCCGGCGTACCTCCTCGGGGCGCTCGACGACGCGCGGTCGCTCCTCCGCGCGGCGACGGGCCGGTAGGGGGGTCGAGGCGGTCCACGCCGTCGACCCGCACTCCGGCCACCGGGACTGGGTCGGGCCGCTGATCGAGTCCGTGCTCACCCCCGCGACGGACGTGTCCCCGAGCGCTCACTCGGGCTCGCCGACGCGCCCCAGCCCGTCAGCGATCGTCTCGAAGACCGCCTCCTCGCGGTCCGCGATGTCGCCGACGAGCGACGCCGCCTCCTCGAAGTGGGCCGGCCGCGGGTTCTCCGCCGCCAGCACGTCGCCCAGGCGGTCGGCGACGGTCCGCCACTCCGCCGCCACGGCGTCCATCCGGTCCGCGAGGTCGTGCGTGAACCCCGTCCGTCGCCCGAGCTCCTCGAGCGCGTCGGCGTACAGCGCACGGAAGGCCGCGCCGTCGCCGTGTTCGTCGATGGCGCGTCGGGCGGCCCGCACCGGTCGGGCCGGCTCCGGGAGGTCCGGCCACGTCCCGACGTAGTCCCCGAACGACCGGAGCGCCGGGAGCCCCTCCTCGCCCGGCCCCCGCGCGTCACGCTTCACCTGGAGGGGGTCGAGCATGTACGTCGCGGCGTGCCGGAGGCCGGCGGCGGCGGCGTCCGTGCCGTCCTCCGTGACCCGCGCGCGGGTCACGGCAAGGAACTCGTTGGTCAGGGAGACGAACCGGTCGGTGGACCAGGCGTCTCGCAGCGTCGACCGGGCAAGCTCCGTCCGGCCCCGCATCGCCCCGTCCGAGAGCTGTACGGTCCGGGTCTCGTCGTCGTAGCCGACCACGACGGCGACGTGGGGCGGCAGGTGGGGCGGGTCCTCGGGGAGGTACTCGAGGCGCGCCGAGTCGAGCCACACCACGACCGGGTCGTCCTCGTCGATCCGGTCGGTGACGTCGCCCCAGGCCGTCTCGAAGTCGTCGCCACGCCGGAACTGGTGGGAAACGCCGAGCCGCTCGAAGAAGGCCCGCTCCAGCCAGAGCGGGCTTGCCCGGAACGTGACCCACGGCCGCTCGTGGTGTTCGTAGAGGACGAAGGCGGGGCCGCCGCCGAGGCCGAAACACGCCGCCTCGCTGTAGCCCCACCCGTAGTGTTCGCTCACGTTCCGGAGCGCGGCCGCCCCGCAGTGGACCCCGGGCTGGTGGTCGTAGCCGTCGACGCGTTCCATGGGCGACGTACGCGAGACGACACGTTAACACGTTGTGCCAGTTCCTACCGCGGGAGAACTCCCGTCACGTTCACGTCGAGGGGCGGACCGGCGCTCGACCGCCGCTGTGCGTCTTCCCCGCCGGCGAACGCCGGTGACCACGGGCGCCCGTCCGCCAGCGTCGCCGCTCAGACGTCGACGATGCCGTGCTGTTCGAAGTACAGCCGGAGCTTCCGGATCGACGTCACGACGACGTCGCGGTGGTCCTCGACGAGGGGGTCCGGGTCGAAGCCGACCGCCGTCCCGGCCACCCGGAGCATCGGGAGGTCCGTGGCCCCGTTCCCGACCGCGACGGTCCGCCCCAGGTCCGTCCCCTCGCTCGCGGCGAGATCCTCGAGCACGCCGTCCTTCCCCCCTCGATCAGGGGCCCCTCGACCTCGCCCGTCAGGGCCCCGTTCGCCGTCACGAGCCGGTTCGCGACCAGGTGGTCGGCGGCCACGCCGGCGCGGTCGAGCGCCGCCTCGACGCCGCGCTCGAACGTGCCCGTGGCGACGGCGACGCGCACCCCGGACCGGCGCAGGTCGGCGATCAGGTCGGCCGCGCCGTTGCGCAGCTTGCACCGGTCGAACGCGGCGTCGACCCGCGCCTCGGGCATCCCCTCGAGGAGCGACACCTGCTGTCGGAGCACGCGGTCGAACTCGACCTCGCCGCGGAGGCCGCGTTCGGCGAGCCCCCGTATCTCGCCGGCCACGTCGTACTCCCGTCCCAGGAGGACCGCGAGGTCGGACTCCGTGAGCGTCCCGTCGAAGTCGGCGGCGACGAGCGTCATGGTTCCCGATTCGGTCGCTACCCCCATAACGGCACACCCCGAGACCCGGGCCGACGGCGTCGCGGCCCCGATCGGCGCCGTTCGCGTTACTACGCGGTGGGAACTCCCACGGCGATTGATGTCGCTTCGCGGTCGAGGTGGGGACGTATGAACTTCGACGAGTTCACCGGCGAGATACAGCACCGACTCGAGCTGCCCGGAACCGGCGAGGCGGTGCGAGCGATCCGGGCGACGCTGTTCACGCTCGGCCAGCGCATCCCCGAGGGGAACGCCGAGGACCTCGCGGCGTCGCTGCCGATGGAGATCAAGTGGTACCTGACCGGTGCGGTCGACGACCACGGACAGCGCTTCGACTGGTCCGAGTTCGTCGAGCGCGTCGCCGCGATCGAGCAGGTCGACCCGCCGGCGGCGGCCTACCACGCCCGGGTCGTCGTCGACCTCGTACACACCCTGGTTCCGGCGTCGGACTTCCGGCAGCTCCGCGACTCGCTCCCCGAGAGCGAGGACGACGAGAACTGGCGCAAGCTCTTCGAGGTCGTCGACGCGGGCGGCTGGAGCGAGAGCGCGGCGGGCGAAACCGGCGGCGAGTCGGACGTCGAGGCGACGAGTCCGACCGACTCCGACGTCGGGGCGGACGGCTGACGCGGCGTCAGCCTCCGGAAACGGGGCTCGGTCGCTCGCCGAAAGGACAATGAGGTATCACGAACAGATCGCGGCATGGTCGAACGTCATTGGGAGGACCTCCGGAACGAGGAAGTCCGCCACGGGGACGAGCGGTGGACGCTCACCGGCGACGTCGACGTTCGCAAGAGCGGCGACGTCCTCGCGGTCGAAGCGACGCAGGCGGGCGACGTGCGGCACGGAACCGCGACGCTCTACTTCGACATCGACGACCCGCCCGACTCGCTCAACCCCGGCGCTCTCGGCGAGCACTTCGACAGGATCGAACGGACGCAGCGACACCAGTATCTCGTCGTCAAGACGGAGGGCCGGACGTACCGCTACGAACTGCAGCGCCTGGAACACGAGTGAGCGCCTCGCGTCGCGGGTCGTCGGTGGGCCCGCGTCCGAACGGCGAACCCGCCCGGCCGACGGCCGCTCCCGGTCCGACCCCTGCCGGCGGTTCGCCGGCAAAGAAGTCACTTCATTCACACAATGTTATGACGCTCCCCGTCGTCGATCCGGACGAAGGACGATGCCAGTGAAAGACGTGGCACGAACGGGAGTGATGACCGCGCACCGCGACCAGTCCGCGGGGAACCTCGCGACGGTGATGAAAGAGGAGAACGTCGGGAGCGTGGTCGTCGAGGAGGACGAGCGACCGGTCGGGATCGTCACCGACCGCGACCTGGTGGTGGACGTGCTCGAACCGCGAAGCGACCCGACGGCGGTGACCGCCGCCGAGATCATGACCGGGACGCCGGTGACCGTCGCCCTCGACGACGGGCTCTTCGAGGCCATCGACCGGCTCCACGAGCACTCGGTGCGCCGCCTGCCCGTCGTCGACGCCGACGGCGACGTCGCCGGCATCGTGACGCTCGACGACCTGCTGGTCATGCTCGCGGGCGAACTGGGCGACCTGGCCGGGGTCATCGAGGCCGAATCGCCGCCGTACTGAGCGGTCGCCCCGGATCCGGCGGGCCTTACGGCTCGCCACCGGCCGTCCGGGACCCACGGTTTATGTCGGCGCTCGGGGTAGCTCGTACCGTGACACTCGACAGCGTTTCACTCGGAGAGACCGGACTGCGGGTGAGCGAGCTCGCGCTCGGGACGTGGCGGTTCGGCCGCGAGACCGGCGACGGCGAGGTCGAGGTCGGGCGCGACCGGGCCTACGACCTGCTCGACGCCTACGACGACCACGGCGGCACGTTCATCGACACCGCCGACTCGTACGGCGACGGGGTCGCCGAGAAGCTGATCGGCGACTGGCTGCAGAACAGGGAGCGGGCGGACTACGTCATCGCCAGCAAGGTGTACTGGCCGGTCGACGGGGGGTCCCCGAACCGGCGGGGGCTGAACCGGCGCCACCTCCGGCGACAGCTCGACCGGATCCTCGACCGCCTCGGGACGG
This sequence comes from Haloferacaceae archaeon, assembly GCA_042217235.1. Taxonomy (GTDB): domain Archaea; phylum Halobacteriota; class Halobacteria; order Halobacteriales; family Haloferacaceae; genus A07HB70. Next base: position 28,062 of record JBDGTB010000012.1, read on the forward strand.
ACTACCTCGACCTGCTGTACGTCCACCGCTGGGACGACGACACGCCCGTCGAGGAGTTCGTGCGCACGCTCGACGGCTTCGTCGCCGACGAGCGCGTCGACTACCTCGGCACCTCGACGCGGCACCCCAACGCCTGGAAGGTCGCGAAGGCGAACGAGATCGCCCGTCGCGAGGGGTACGAGCCCTTCACCGTCGCCCAGCCGCCCTACAACCTGATCGACCGGGCGATCGAGGGGAACTACCTCGACATGTGCCGGGACTACGGCCTCGGCGTCGTGCCGTGGATCCCCCTCGCGGGCGGCTTCCTCACGGGCAAGTACCGCCGGGACGCCGACCCGCCGGACGGCTCCCGGGCCGCACGGGAGCCCGAGTTCGCACAGCGCTACCTCGTGGACGCGAACTTCGACGTCCTCGACGAGGTCGAGGCGGTGGCCGAGGCGGTGGGCGCGACGCCCGCCCAGGTGGCGCTCGCGTGGCTCCTGGAGCACGAGGCCGTGACGGCGCCCATCGTCGGCGCGCGGACCGTCGAGCAGCTCGAGGCGGACCTGGCCGCGAGCGACGTCGCGCTCGGCGACGAGCGGTTCGCCCGCCTGTCGGGCGCCCGGCCGTGAGGCGGGAGCGGGCGCGCTGGCGGGCTCAGAGGAGCACGAACGAGGGGAGATAGAGGAGCACGCAGACCACCGCGCCCCTGCGGTCGACGCCGCGCCGCCAGTACATGAGCCCGAGCACGGCGAGCGAGACGGCGAACATGTACCCGGTCGAGACGAACACGGTCCGGGGGTCGGTGACGGCCACGTTCGCGACCAGCGCGCCGATGCCGAGCGAGAACACCGGGTCGGTGATGTTGCTCCCGAGCAGCGAGCCGACCGAGATGCCGGCGTCGCCCCGCCGCGCCGCGACCCCCGCGACGGCGATCTCGGGCGTCGTCGTTCCGAGTCCGGTCACCAGCCCGACGAGGAACTCCGGGACGCCGAAGAGCCGAGCGAGGGCGACGCCGCTCGTCACCATGAGGTAGCCGCCGCCGACCACGAGCGCGACGCCCAGGAGTATCTGGGGTGTCGCCTCCCGGGGCGACGCCCGCTTTTCGACCACCTCGCTCGTCACCTCCTCGCCCCCCTCGTGCGAGTAGAGGTCGTGGACGAAGGCGACGTAGGCGACCATCATCAGGACCCCCTCCGAACGGATGATCTCGCCGTCCTCGAGGACGAGGATCATGATGACCATGGCGAGGACCATCGCGCCGCCGTACACGAGGACGTTCCGGCGCTCGGCCTCGACGCGCGAGAGGAGGGCGACGACGCCGATGGCGAGCGTGATCTGTGCCGTCTCCGAGCCGACGATGTTCCCCACGAGGAGGTCGCCGGCGCCGTAGCGGGCGGCGTAGACGGAGGTCGTCATCTCCGGGATCGAGGTGCCGATCGAGACGATCGTGACGCCGATGAAGAACGTCGAGACCCCGTAGTAGAGCGCCAGTTCGGCGGCGGCGTCGACGGTCCGGTCGGCGCCGACGAGCAGGATCGCCAGGCCGGCCAGGAAGCCGCCGACTTCGAGGAGCATCCGGTGGCGTGACGGGCGGCGGCGAGTAAAAGGTACCCGCCCGGTCCGAACGCGTGATGCTACGCCGGCCGAGGTGGGCGCCTCGCGCGAGTCGCCGGCCCTCCTCGAGGGTGCTGTCGTCATCGGCTGGTGGCTGCTCGGTGGGGTGGGCGCCTCGCGCGAGTCGCCGGCCCTCCTCGAGAGGGGGTGACCGGGACCCGCCCGCGGGCGAGCGCCGGTCGTCGCGGACGTCCGCGATGCCTCCCCCGGCGTGTAACGCCACGATCGTCGTTGCAAAACTTATAGAAATCCAATGGAACGAATACCCAGTACGTACCTGGTGCCTATGGGAAAGAATTATATGCCCACCCCGCATATTTCGTAGTATACATGGCTGGATACTACGACTACGTGCTCGGCCTCATTCCGCTCTCCCTCCTCGGCGTGACGCTCCTGCTCGGCGGGTTGGGCTGGAGCCTGACGGCCGCCGTCCCGGTCGGGGCCACGGGGTCGGTGGCGCTCATCGGCCACGCCCTCTTCGTCAACGGGCCCACGGACGCGGTCGCCGCGGACGGGCCGGTCCCGGACGCGAACGCGGGCCAGCCCCACCCGACCGCGGACTGATCCGACTGCTCCCGCGACGCCACCTCGTCGCTCGGTTCTTCTCGCTCCCCGTCCCCTCCGCGACGCGACGGCTTCGGCTCTCGCCCTTATCCGCGGTTCCGTCGTCCCCCGGCCGACGGCCCCGTTCGCTGGCGGGCGGACCGCCGCCGGCGGGCCGGGCGTCGCGCCCCCACCGCCGACCCGGACGCTTTTTCCGCTCGCCACCCGAGCGGGCCTGCATGACCGACGCCCGCTTTCTCCGGAGCGACGAGGTCGCGGACCTCGCGACGCCGGCCGAGTACGTCGACGCGGTGCGCGACGCCTACCGCCAGCGCGGCGAGGGCGCGCCGGCCGAGCCGCGCACGGCGCTGACGAACGCCGACCCGCCCGGCCTGCTCACCACCTACGCGGCGGTCCTGCCCGACACGGGCGCGATGGGCGGGTACACGTACTCGGCCGGCTTCGGCGCCCGCGACGCCTGGTTCGTCACGCCGCTGTTCGACGCCGAGACGGGCGAACCGCTCGCGGTGCTCGACGGCGCGCACATGAACCCGTTCAAGACCGGCGCCGTCGGCGCCGTCGGCGTCGACGCGCTCGCCCGGGAGGACGCGTCGACGCTCGCCATCGTCGGGAGCGGCACGCAGGCCCGCGGTCAGCTCCGGGCCGCGGCCACCGTCCGAGACTTCGAGACGGCCTGGGTGTACTCGCCGACCAAGGAGCACCGCGAGTCGTTCGCGGCCGAGATGAACGACGAGGTGGAGGCGAGCGTCGCCGCGGTGGCGTCGAGCGCCGCCGCCGTCGAGGGCGCGGACGTCGTCGTCACGGCGACGAACGCCAGCGAACCCGTCTTCGACGGGAAGCTGCTCGAACCCGGCGCGCACGTCACCGCCGTCGGCCAGTACAACCCGAACAAGCGCGAACTCGACCACGCGACCGTCGAGCGCTCGACGTACGTCCTCGACCTGCGCGCGCGGGCCACCCGAGACGCCGGCTCGCTCATGCACGCGCTCGACGCCGGCGTCGTCGACGAGGACCACGTCCACGCCGAGCTCGGCGAGGTGATCGTCGGCGACGAACCCGGTCGGACCGACGAGGACGAGATAACCCTGTTCGACAGCGGCGGCACGGCCATCGAGACGGTCGCCGGCGCGCACCTCCTGTACGAGCGCGCGGTCGAGAAGGGGTTGGGGGAGACGATGGAGTTCGCCGCTGCGAGTGACGCGATGCGGTAGGAACGCGGATCGGTTGACGACCGAAGGTTCACTGAGACCACCGCGAAAGCCCCCGCGACGCTCCGGTCGGGGGGGGGCTCGTTGCGCGCTTCACTCCCTCGTTCCACTCGGTCGTTCCAGTGCTTACGTCGCCCGCCTTCCCGGAGTGTCGCGGCCCCTTTCAGTCTCCCCCGACCGCTACCGGCCGATCGGGCGGCAGTGGGTGGGACTGAACGGGGCCGGCGGGTTCGAGGAAGCACGGCGACGCGAGCACCGCAGGCGAACGAGCGGAGCGAGTGAGCCGAGGAGCGCAGCGAGTCGCGCGACTCGAACCCGCCGGGGGCTTTCGCGGTGGTGTCGGTGGTCGATCTATCGTCTACGGGGCTTTCGCGGTCGTCCCAGTAGCCGAGTTCCCGTCGAGAAACAGCCGAACCGTGTCCCCACTTCACACGTCGACTCACTCTAGCCGATATCGAAGCAGCGCCGCGATGCCACCCAGATTCCTGAGTTGCCGCCCCGGGTCGAACTCACCGGAGAACACGACGACGTCCCCCCCCTGCCGTTCGACGTTCCGTATCACCTCGTTCACGTCGATGTCCCACGCCCCGGCGCCGGCGCGCTCCTCGCGGAGGCGGTCGTCGACGAGCAACAGCGTCTCGACGGCGCCGAACTCGGCGGCCTCCGCGGTGTTCTCGGGGCCGTAGGTCGCCTTCGCGCCCGTCGCCATCCGCTCGGTCAGCTCGTCTATCAGCTCCGCCTCCCGGGCTATCCGGGTCTCCTCCTGTATCTCGTCTATCGCGCCGCGTTTCAGCACCTCGTGGACGCCCCGGTCGCCGACGCTCGACGTGTCGACGACGGTCAACTTCGCGGCCACGTCGGGGTACTCGGACTCGATGTAGTCGCGGGCGTCCTCCTTGGTGAACCCCGGCCCGGCGAGGACGACCGCGTCCACGTCGAGGCGGGCGAGCGCCGCCCCGAGCTCCTCGAACAGCTCCGACCGCGGCCGGGCGTACTCGCCTTTCCCCGTCGGCCGGGTGAACGAGCCGTACTCCTCGGTGCCGTGTTGGGCGACGAGGTGGACGTGCGCCTCGCCCTCCTCGACGGTCGCGACGGCCACGTCGGGGTTCTCGGCGGCCGCCTCGGCCGCCTCGATCCGCTCCATCTGGTCGGTCTTGAACCGCTTTTCGACCGTCACCTCGTCGTGGGGCTCGACGTTCAGCGTGTGGTGGTGGCCGATCTGGTCCTCGCGGGAACAGTCGACTATCTCGCCACCGATCCGCAGTCGGTTAGCGAAGCGGGCGAACTCCACGTCGTCCGTGCCCGCCGCGATGGTCACGTGCATCGGCTCGCGCTGGCCGCCCGTGTCCCGCAGGTTCTCCTCGTCGCGCTGGATGCGCCGCGTCGTGTCGCCGGACACCCGGTCGCCGGGCTCGACGACGTGCGAGAGGTGCCAGAGGTCGTCGACGTTCTCGGGGACGAGGGTGAGCCGCGTCCGTCCCTCCTCGCCGGGCTCACGGCTCTGGATGCGCATGTCGGACCGTGGAGGGCGGGGGTAACAACGCTTCCCTTCGCGTCCCGTCGCCTGTCCGTACCGCTCTCCGCGTCCCGTCGCCCGACAGCCCGGGGGTCTTCCCGTTTCCGCGGCGGCCGGACCGCGGGGCGCTTCGTCTCTCGCGGCGGTCAGACCGCGGGGCGTTCCTCGGGGCTCTCGTCGTCCCCGCGGAGTTCGATCCCGCTCAGGTCGCCCCAGGCGTGACCGACGATGTAGTAGGCGGCGACGAGCGCGTAGAACGTCACGAACGCGACCAGTATCTGCCCGAGAACCGGCACGACGCCGACGATGCCGCCGACGACACCGGCCCCGACGACGACGGCGACGCCCGTCAGCCACGCCTTGGCGTAGACGCCGCTGGTCCAGACGGGCCGGAGCTCGCCGACGGCGAAGCCGGCGCCGAGCGTGCCCTTCTCGGCGAAGTTGGCGATGGCGGCGGGGGTCAGGTACGCCGCCACGCCGCCGAGGACGAACGCGACGAGGAGGCCGACGACGGCGACGACGCCGCCCAGCGCCGCCCCGCTATCGGTCCCGCTCGCGGCCCCGAGAACGCCGAAGAAGACGAACGCGGCCGCCAGCACGGCGGGGACGAGCCCGTAGGCGAACTGGATGACGAACGCCTTCGCGCCCGTGACGGCGAGCTCCTCCCAGTCGTCGAACACCGGGGCGTCGTCGTTCCCGGCCGCGGTCCGTCGGAGGACGCGGACGACGTAGCCCATGACGAGAAACAGCGGCACCAGGAGCCAGCTGAACGCCATCAGGACGCCGCCGATGACGACGGTCTTGAGTGCGTCGTCGCTTTCGCGCAGGTAGTCGAGGGAGTCGCGTATCATGGTGTCTCACGAGAACGGCGTGGCCGGTCGACGCGGACGGACGGCCGGCACGCGAGGATTCTCCCGTACACCTACGGCGGTCGAGACGATATCAGTTCCTGCGCGTCACCCGACGCCGGCGCAAGGCGGGAGACGCCTCACTCCTCGACTATCTCGCTCCCGCCCGGCGGGAGGAACTCAGCGATACGGTCCGGGCTCGCGACCTTCCGGACGAACGACTGGTCGGCGAAGCGCTCCCGGAAGGTCCGGTAGACCATCTTCGCCGCGTCGTTCTGCGCGTACCGGCCCGGCCGGAGCCGGACCGACGTCGCGGCCCGCGGCTCGATCGCCGACGGCGGCCCGCCGACGACGCGGGTCTCCCCCTCGGCCTGCACGCCGACCGCGACCTCGGCCGCCACGTCGCGGTAGTAGGTCCGGTCGCCGCGGATGACGAACCCGCCTTTCTCCAGGTACTCGCCGCTCTCGGGCGTCTTCGACACCTGGTCGGGCGACACCGCGTAGGCGTCGTCGGCGAACCGCCCCTCCTTCCACACCGACGAGTACGCGACGGCGAACTGCGCGGCCTCCTCGCGGGACCGCTCGGGGATGTCGACCTCCCGCGCCGGCTCGCTCGGACCCGTCGCCTTCAGCACCGTCGCCGGCCCGCCGTGGGCCTGGGTGTGGAAGAACAGGTCGTTGCCGTCCATGTACTTCTTGACGATCGCCTCGTTCTGGTCGGCGTTTCGCCCGCCGATGACGAGGAAGCCGTCGCTCGTGTGGAACCAGCGGAACCGCTCGTACCAGTGCTCTTCGGTCCGCATGGGGACCTCCGACCGGGTGAGCCAGTCGACCTCCTCGGGCTCGAGCTCGTCTTTCGTTTCGGTCTCCTCCTCCTGGCTCTCCCACGCCTCCCGGCGTGCCTCGATGGCCGCCAGCTCCTCGCGGGTCTCCTCGATCGCCGCCTCGGCGCCCGCCTTCTTCTCCTCGATCCGCTTTGCCTCCCGGTACAGCCGGTCGGCGTTCTTCTCGACGCCGTCGTCGGGGTCGACCTCGACCTCGACCCCCTCGACCTCGACGGTCACCGTCCCCGACTCGGGGTCGACGCCCGTCACCGCCTCGGCGGCCGGGATGCCCCGCTCGGCGCCCTCCGCGAGCGTCTCCTCGATCGCCGCCCAGCCGGTCCCCTCCTCGCGGGCCGACCGGACCGTCGAGAGCACCTCGTCGACGAGGTCGTAGTTGGCGTACAGCAGCTCCGCGCGTTCGCGCTCGCGCTCGGCCCGCTCCTCGAACTCCTCGATCGCCCCCTCCTGCTGTTCGATGATCCGCTCCTGTTTCGCGATCTGCGCCTCGAAGTCCGGCCGCTCGCTGGTCTCGACCTCGTCTCCCTCCTCGCCCTCCCCGAGCCGGTGGAAGTAGTCGTCGACGGCGGCGTTGAACGTCTCGTAGGACTCGCTCGTCAGCCCGGCGCGCTCCTCCAGCGGGAACGGCGTCACGTCGACGACGCGGCCGTCGTCGGCGTACACGCGGGGGTCGAACGCCGCCTCGCGGACGGCCCTCGCCAGTCGCTCGATGGCGTCGTACAGCCGGTCGTACGTCGACTCGTCGGCGTCGGCGATGTCGAGCGCCTTCTCGACGCCGGCGCGAGAACACACCTCCTCGGCCCACAGCCCGCCGAAGTTCAGCTGGGTCGCGAGCGTCCGCACCACGTCGGTGTCCGAATCGGCCATCCGCCTGCCGAACGCCTCGCGGGAGACGTCGAGCGGGTTCACCCGCGAGGCGGGGAACTCGTACTGCGAGCCCGGCGCGACCGTCCGGGACTTCAGCCGCACCGTCCGCAGCGACTGCACCACCTCGCCCGTCCCGTCGAGCACCGCGACGTTGCCGTCGCCGAACAGCTCGACGACGAGCGTCGTGTTCTCGTCGTCGCGCTTGAACTCGAAGGTGAGGATGCGGTCGAACTCGTACTGCGAGACGTCGGCGAAGGTCGCCCCGGCGATCCGGTTGCGCAGCATCTTGGCGAAGTTCGGCGGACGGTCGGGCGCGTCGGGCACCCGCTCGGGGTCGGCCGCGTTGACGCGCTTGACGTCGCCGACCTGACAGAGGATCTCGACGCGACCGCGGTCGAAGTCCCGCATCCGCAGGCGGACGAGGTCCTCGTCCGGGTAGAGGTAGGCCTTGTCGACTTTCGCCCCCTCGTAGGCGCCGAGTTCCGTGTCGAGGGCGGCGAGGTCGACGCTCGAGAGCTCCCGCTTCGGGTCCATGCGGCGCAGGTTCGCCGGCGGGCGGAAAAGGCGTGTCGTTCCGGCCGACGGTCGTCAGGCGCGTCTCCGGCCTACAGCCGCTTCGTGACGTACGGCCCGTCCTGCCGGTAGCCGAGCTTCCCGCGGTAGTACTCCCGGGTGCCGACGCCGGCGGTCACGGCCAGCTTCGCGAACCCCGCGTCGCGGGCCCGCTCCTCGGCGCGCGCCATCAGCCGGCGCCCGTAGCCGCGGTGCTGCCAGTCGCCGGCCTCGCCCAGCCCGGCCTCGCTCCCGTACACGTGGAGCTCGCGGACGAGCGCGGCGTCGGCGAGCTCCCGGCGCACGGGCTCGTCGCGGCCGGCCGACCGCGGGTCGGCCGGCGCCGCGTGGGAGTACGACGGGAACCGCAGCCGGCAGAACCCGACGAGCAGGTCCGTCTCGGGGTCCTCGAACGAGAGGAACTGCTCGGTGCCGCCGGCCGCCTCGTAGCTGCGGGTCACGGGCTCGACCCGGTCTGGGTCCGGGTCGGCGTCGTTCATCCCGACCTCGCGGGCGCGGATGTCCCGCGACTCGGCGCCCCGCTCGCTCGCGCGCTCGGCGGCGAGCTGGCGCAGGTTCGACTTCGTGACGCCGGCCTCGATGAAGTCCGCGGGGATGTCCCGCTGGACGCGCTGGAGGCGGACCCACGGGGGGATCTCCCCCATGACCTCGGCGACGAGGTCGGCGGCCGCCTCGCTCGACAGCGGCTCGAAGTCGCCGCGCTTCCACCGGTCGTACACCCGCGTCCCCTCGACGACGAGGGTCGGGTAGATCTTCAGGTAGTCCGGCCGCCAGCGCGGATGCTCGAAGACCCGCCGGAAGTCCTCGCGGCACATCTCGCGGGTCATCCCGGGCTGGCCGGGCATCATGTGGAAGCCGACCTTCAGCCCCGCGTCGCGCAGCCGCCGGTTGGCGTCGACCGACGCCTCGGTCCCGTGACCGCGGTGCATCTCGCGGTTGATCCGCTCGTGGGTGGTCTGGACGCCCACCTCGACCTTGGTCGCCCCCAGGTCGAGCATCCGGTCTATCTGCTCGGGGTCACACCAGTCGGGCTTCGTCTCGAAGGTCACCCCGATACAGCGCACGTCGGCCGTCTCGTTTCGTGCCTTCACGTCCGCCAGATACCGGAAGTCCGGGGCGTCGGGGACGCGCTCGGCCACGCTCTCGGGGGCCGGCGTCGCGTCGGTGTCGTAGTCGTTCATCGCCGCGAGCGCCCGCTTGACGAACCACTCCTGGTAGTCGTGCGAGCGGGCGGTCATCGTCCCGCCCATCAGGATGAGGTCGACCTTGTCGACGGGGTGCCCGATGTGCCGGAGCTGTTCGAGCCGCAGCGTCACCTGCGCGTACGGGTCGTAGTCGGTCGCCTTCCCGCGCGCCGCGGCGGGCTCGTGGCCCGTGTACGACTGCGCCGAGGAGAACTCGCTCGCCGGCCCGCCCGGACAGTAGAGACACTTCCCGTGGGGACACAGCTGCGGCGAGGTCATGATCGCGACCGGCGAGACGCCCGAGGCGGTCCGGACGGGCTTGCGCCGCACCACCTCCATCACCGCCTCGCGCCGCCCCTCGGGCGCGTACCGCGGGAGGTCGGTGTTTTTCGGCACCTTCGACGCCCCGTGCGCGCGACACGCCTCCAGCTTCGCGTCCTCGAGGTTCTCGCGGTCGACGTCGCCGTCGAGGATGCGCTCGACGAGCGCCTCGCACACCCGGTCGAAGGCGTCGTCGGTCTCGGGGTCGTCGGCGGTGCCGCTCATCGGGAGCCCGTCGGGTCGGGGGAGCCAAGAGGCCGTCGGTCCGCCGACCTACGCCGTGATCTGCTCGACGACGGCGCGGATGACGGCGTCGACGACGGCCTCGCGCTCGCCAGAGAGGAACGCGACCCGGCCCTCGCGGACGCCGACCGGCTCGATGCCGGCGTTCGGAACGCGCTCGCGGGCCAGTTCGGCGGCGGCGCGAACGTCCACGTCGGCCGTCGAGCGGACGAACAGCTCGTCGGCGTCGACGCCGACGGTGACGGACGCCCCGTCCTCCGTGGCCTGACGGCGGTGGAGCTCGTCGAGCAGGAGGCCGGTCGGCGGGAAGTCGAATCGGTGCGCGTAGGCGTCGGCGTCGAGGACGGCGATGGAGATGTCGTCGGTCTCGCGACGTTCGAGGTTCGCCTCGGCGGTCTCGACCTCGGCACGGATCTTCTCGCGGAACTGCTCGCTCACGTGCTCGGCGAGGTCGCCCGCCTCGCGGCCCTCCGCCGGCGTCCGGACGGTCGCCGGCGCGCGCTCCTCGAACAGCAGGTCGCTTATCAGCTCGCGCTTGTCCTCGTAGGTCTGGTAGCCGGCCTCCAGCGCGACCGCCTCGCGGAGCTTCCGGCACTCGTCGGCGTCGTACCCGTGCTCGGCGGCGAGGTCGACGTACGCCTCGGGCGCCGTCCCCCAGTAGCTGGTGGCGGGCAGGTGCGCGAGCGAGTCGCGCACGTCGTCGTTGACCGCGGCCGCGAGCGTCGCCGCGAGCGCCCCGTTCGTGAGCCCCTCGACGGCCGACTCGGGGGCGAGCGTCGTCTCGACCTCCGCGGCGGCCTCGTCGTCGACGGGCGCCGAGTCGACGACCAGCCGCTCGGCGTCGTAGATGCCGAGCAGGCGCAGGCCGTCGAGCGACTCGGCCGTGCTGCCGGCGCCGACGAGGACGACCAGCGGGAGCTGCTCGCCGAACCGCTCGCTGTCCGAGAGCATCCGGGTCGTGTCACGCGTCGCCGGGTCCATCCCGTACACCGGGTCGTCGAGGGGGCGACGCTCGAAGTAGTGGTACTCGGCGTCGGCCTCCTCGTGGGTCTCGCGGATCAGCGGGAGGGTCGCCCGCTCGATCGCGGCGCCGGCGACGTAGCCGTCGGCCGTCGTCGCGTGCCGGACCACGACCGGGCGGTCCTGGAGGACCGCCCGGCGGATCGCCGTCGCGGCCGTCCCGACCGCCTCGGTCAGCGCGGCGACCGGCTCGTGGTCGGCGAGGGGCTCGACCCGCTCCGGCGCGGCGCGGGCGTCGAGCGCCTCCGAGCGTCGCTCGCGCACGGCCGCGGCCGCCGCATCGTCCAGCACGGCGAGCGCCTCGGTCTCGACCTGGAGCTCGCCGCGGCGGCGCTCGACCTCGCCGTCGAGGCGGACGACGTCGCCGACCTCGACGTCGGGGTAGGCCCGTGCGCCCGGCTCGACGAACGCCGCGGCGTCGACGGTGCCGGTCTCGTCGTGCAGCTCGAACACCGTCGGCCCGCTGGTCTGCCGGATGCCGGTCACCTCGGCCTCGACCCGGACCCTGCCGCCCACGTGGTCGTCGAGCGCATCGATGGCGACCCGCTCGCGGTCCCCGCTCGGCGTCGCGCCCGCGGCCGGCCCCGACGGATCGCTCCCCGACCCGGCGGCCGACTCGCTCGCCGCCGTCGTCTCCCCCTCGTCCGTCGTCGCCGCGGGCCCAGCCTCGCCGCCCGCCGTCGACGCCTCGGTCTCGTCGCCCGTCCGCCCGTTTCCCTGACCCTGCTCGGTGGGAACGTGACGGACCGGCTCCTCGGACTCGGACGCCTCGGTCTCGATCTCCTCGCCGTTCTCGTCGCCCTCGGGGTCGTGGACCCGGGCGCCGCGGAACTCCTCCTCGGACTGCCGGATCGACCACGCGAGGTCGACGTTGCCGTTGTCGCGGACGTTTTTCACCTGGACGAAGACGGTGTCGCCGGGCTCCCAGTCGAGGCTCTCCAGCCGCTGGTCGAGCTCGGAGCGGTGGAGCAGCCCGGTGACGCCGGGCGCCAGGTCGACGAAGACGCCGAAGTCCGCGAACCCGTCGACGGTGCCGCGGTAGTACCGGCCGTCGGTGAGCTGTTCGGGTGACGACCCGCGAAAATCGAACCAGACGTCCTCGTCGTGCGTGATCCAGTCCATTAGCGGGAGCAAGCGTCTCCCCGGTAAAACGATTGTCGAAACGCCGGCGTAGCCGCGCGTCGGTCGGTCGCGCCCGGCCGACCCGCCGCTACCAGCCGACCACGACCCGCAGGGCGCGCAGGCCGCCGAACGCGTAGCCGAAGACGAACGCGGCCGGGAGCGCCCCGGCGACGGCCGCCCGGACGAGCGACGTGCCGTGAACCGCCGCCAGCCCGACGACGAGCAGGCCGGCCCCGTACAGCGCACACGCCGCCCGCAGCTCCGGGACGGGCAGGCCGGCGACCGCGCAGGGCGCCGTCGCGTAGGCGACCGTCTGGACCGTCTCACTCACCCCGGCGCGGTCGGGGACGACGAGCAGCAGGAGGAGCGTCTGGAGCGCGGCGACGAGGTGGAGCGTCCCCGGCGCGACGACCAGCGCCACGGCGAGGACGACGAAGGCGGTCGCGAGCAGCCCGGCCCCACCCACGACCGGGAGGGTCTCGGGGACGGCCGCCGCGCCCGACCCGAGCAGCGTCCCGACGTAGGCGAGCGCCACCGCCACCGCGAAGGCGAGCCCGGGCGCCTGGTCGCCGGGCGCGACGCCGTTGCGGAAGAAGCGCCGCGGCCGCACGAGCACCTCGACCCACGCGCGAGCCAGCCCCCGCGGCCCGCGGTCGCGCCCACCGCGCGGACTCTCGACCCAGGTGGTCACGGCCGCCGGTACGGCCGGGGACGGCTTGCCACTGTCGGTTCGCCCGGCCACCCTGTCGGGTCGGCCGGCCCGTCTCGCGGGAGCGCGTCCCGACGGCGGGGGCTCAGTCCGACGCGCCGACGTTCTCGCTGGCCTCCGGCGTCCGCGGGTCGGGCTCGATGTTCGCGTACCGGACGACCCGTCGACCGAGCGTCCGCACGCGCTCCTCGAGGTCGGCGTCGACGAACTCGCCGGCCTCGATGGCGTCGCCGGCCTTCGGCACGGCGGCCTGGTGGGGGAGCACCCAGGCGTCGAGCGCCCGGCACACCGACCGGAGATGCTCCAGCGCGGTGACCGGGAACGAGCCCCCCGCGACGGCGAGCAGGCCGACCGTCGTGTCCTCGAACTCGTCGAACCCGCAGTAGTCGAGCGCGTTCTTCAACACCCCGGCGTAGGACCCGTGGTACATCGGCGTCCCGAGCACGACGGCGTCGGCGGTCCGGACCCGGCGCGTCAGCTCCTCGCTGTCGCCCGCGGCGTCGCGGTCGGCGTCGAACGGCGGCAGGTCGTACTCGCGGAGGTCGACCAGCTCGGTCGTCGCGTCGGTGCGTTCGGCCGCCCGGAGGGCGTGGTCGACCGACGCCCGCGTGTAGCTCCCGTCACGCAGGCTCCCCGCGATCCCGACGACGTGCGTCCCGGCTTCCTCGTCCATGGGCGTGCGGACGGGCGACGGCGGTGAAAACCCCGACGGTCGACCTGGGAGCGGCCGTCGCCGTCCACGGCCGGTAGATTGAGATGCCCACCGACGCTTTCGGGGCCATGCACACCGTCGAGACCGACGTGGACCGGCCCGACCGCGACCTGGTGACGAAGTTCGAGGGCGTCCCGAGCGCCATCCTCTCCGACGTGACCGGCAACGCGGGGATAACGATGGACGCGGGCATCGAGCCGGTGTACCGGGCCCCCGAGATGGCCGGCACCGCGCTGACCGTCAGGGTCGTCCCCGGCGACAACCTGGTCATCCACCGGGCGATCGCGATGGCCGAGCCGGGCGACGTGCTCGTCGTCGACGGCGACGGCTACACCGGGACGGCCTACCTCGGCGAGCTGATGGCCGCCTCCTGTCGCGCACACGACCTCGCCGGCATCGTCGTCGACGGCGCGGTCCGGGACCGCGCGGAGCTCGCGGAGATGGAGTTCCCGGTGTACGCCCGCGGCGTCAACCCGCAGGGGCCCTACAAGCAGGACCCCGGCTCGATCAACGTCCCCGTCTCGGTCGGCGGCGTCGCCGTCGAGCCCGGCGACGTGGTCGTGGGCGACGGCGACGGCGTGGCGGTCGTCCCCCCCGACGACGCCGCGTCGGTCCTCGAGGACGCTCGCGAGAAGATCGCCGCCGAGGACGACCTCCGCGAGCGGGTCGAGGACGGCGAGTACCTCTATCACGTCGGCGGGTACGACGAGCTGTTCGAGGGACTGAACGTCGTCGGGCCGGAGGACTCGGCCTGACCGCCGGCCGACCTGACCTCTCCCCGTCCGTCCCGACCGCACGAGCTCCGTTCGGCCCCGGCCCGTCGGCGCTGGCCGCCGTGACGCGGAGCGGCCGTGCTGCGGAGTAACGTATATCACGATCGATCTCATATGTTAATACGAGGCATGGTGTTCAGCGACAGGCTGGAGTCGTGGTTCGAACACTCCGTCGTGACGGTCTCGTCGTACCGGTGCACCGAGTGCGGTGCCCCGACGACGCGCGAGGAGACCGAGTGTCCGGAGTGCGGTGGGGAGATGCGGAAGGTCCACACCGCGTCGTACGCCACCGACTGGTACTGACCCACGACCCGCCACCGGCGACCGCACGCCGACGGGGACCGGCGCGCTCTCCCGCCGACGCGCGTACCCGCGGGACCCGTCAGCGTGGCTCGTGCCCCCGAGTTCGACCGGCGGCGTTCGACTGGCGACGTCCGACCGGTTCGCGCCCCCGACGTCGGCCGGTCGGGTTCAGGAGCCGTCGGCCCGTTCGGCCATCATCGTCGCCGCGCGACCCGCCCAGTCCCCCCGGACGAACCCGAGTGCGGCCATGAGCGCCCAGCACGCGTAGCTGAGCACGATGCCGGCGTACACCCCCGGGAGGCCGTAGCCGAGGACGACGCCGGTCAGGTACCCGAAGCCGAGCATGAACCCGAAGGTCCCGAGGAATCGGGCGTAGAAGGGCGTGCGCGTCTCGCCCGCGCCCCGGAGGCTCCCGGCGAAGGGGAAAAAGAGGCCGAAGAAGGGCATCGACGCGCCGAACACGCGGGTGAACGTCACCGCGTGCCCGAGCGTCTCGGGGTCGCCCGTGAACGCGCCGGCGATCGGCTCGGCGCCCGCGACCAGGACGCCCCCGGCGACGCCGAGCGTGAGGACGCCGAGCGCCGCGATGGCGAACCCGTCGAAGCGCGCCGTCCCGGGCTCGCCCTCGCCGAGCGCCTGGCCGACGAGGATGCTCGCGGCGGTGCTGTAGGACCGGTACAGCGGTCCGGTGAGCTGCTGGTAGACGCGGCGTCCGATGTGGTACGCGGCGGTGACGTCCGTGCCGAAGAGGAGCAACAGCGCGTTGAACGGGAAGTTCGCGACCGAGGTGCTCATCCCCTCGGCGAAGTTCGGCAGGCTCACCGCCACCAGCTGGCGCGTGAGCGTGCGGTCCGCCGGACGGACGAGCGCGGGGGCGGTCCGCTCGCTCGCGATCGCGAGGGTGACCGCCGCCGCCTCGAACGTTCGGCTCCCCGCCGTCGCCAGCCCGACGCCGACGATGCGAAGCTCCGGGAGCGGGCCGACGCCGAGCCCCAGGCCGACGGTCCCGAGGATGTTGAGGACGTTCGCGGAGCCGTTGACGACCATCGGCGTGCGCGTGTCGCCGGTCCCCTGGAGCGACCGGGCGCCGACCAGGCCGACGATCCGCATCGGCGCCGCGGCGAACACGAGCGCGAGGTAGCGCCCGCCCATCCGGGCGACGCCGGGGTCGGCGCCGAGCACCGCGACGAGGTCCCGCGCGGCCACGAGCCCGACGGCGACGAGCGGGAGGCCGGCGAGAAAGCCGATGAGCAGCGCCTGGGTGATCGCCCGGTCGCGCGAGGCCGTCGCCCCCCGGCCCGTGTCCTGGCTGGAGAGCGCGATCGCGCCGGTGCCGAGCCCCAGACCGACCCGGAGCGGCAGCTGCGCGTAGAGGTCCGCGAGCCCGATCGCCGCGACGGCGGTGGGCGAGAACAGCCCGGTGACGACGATGTCGACGGTCCGCATCAGCGTCGTGAACGTCTGCTGGACCGCGATCGGCCACGAGAGCGCGGCGGTCCGCCGCCAGGTGGCGAGCACGCGCCCGCGGAGGCCGGTCATGCACGCCCGACGACGGGCGACGGTCGAAAGGGCGTGTCGGTACCGGCGGGCTGGGGACGGACCGCGCCGGGTCGACGGCCGCGGGCGCTCGGATCGACGTCGAACCGGGTCGGGCGCGCCGTCGGGGGCGCCCGACTCGCGTCGAGGGCGCTCAGAGGTCGATGTCGAACGCCTCGACGGCGTTCCCGTGGAACAGCCGTGCGCGCTCCTCGGGCGAGAACGGCTCGAAGAACCGCTCGACCGACTCGGGGTTGTCGAAGTTCCAGTGGGGGAGGTCCGAGGAGAACATCACCGCGTCGGTGCCGAGCAGCTCGATGAGGGTGGCGAGGTGTGCCGGGTCGTCGGGCTCGTCGACGGGCTGGGTGCCGTAGTAGAACTCCCGCATGTAGGACTCGGGGCTTCGCTCCAGGAGCGGGGCCTCCTCCCGGCGCATGTAGTACTCCTTGTTGAGCCGGTACATGAGCGTGAGCGCCCACCCCTGACCGGCCTCCAGGAAGGCGAGATCCAGGTCCGGGAACTTCACCGGCACCCCCTGACAGACGATGCTCGCGGCGTGGAGCATGTGGCTGAACGGGTGACAGAGCGTGTTCACCTCGAGGTACGTCTCCAGCGACTGGTTCTGTCGCGGGAAGTCGTAGACGAAGCCGCCGGCGCTGGAGTGGAGCACCGCCGTGAGGCCGTTGTCCTCCAGCGCGCGGTACAGCACGTCGTAGCGGTCGTCGCCCAGCGGGGTCCGCGGGCCCGCGTCGACGATGTACGCCCCGACGACCTGGTCGTTGTCCCCCCAGCGGTCGACCTCCTCGGCCGCCGCCGCGGGGTCCTGGGTCGCGACGTTGATGAGGCCGTGGACGTGGTCGAGCTCGTCGAGGAAGACGTCGACCAGCGCGTCGTTGTACGCCCGCGCGAACGCCACGGCCCGGTCCGTCGAGGGGAGCCGGGTCACCTTGGTGTGGACGTTGACGACCGGGTAGTCGACGTCGAACTCCTCGCAACGCGCCACGAGGTCCTCCGGGGTGAGGAGGGGGTCGTGCGGGATCTTGCCGGCCATCCACGAGCTCCAGCTGTTTTTCGGTAGCGCCGTGCCGGTCGCCATGTACCGCGCGTACGGCTCGTCGAGATACTCCGCGACCACCTCGTTCGGGACGGTGACGTGGACGTCCGTGTCGACGGTGGTCGCCTCCGCGAAGGAGCCGGCCGTGGCGTCGGTTGCCATGGTGCACCCTCACGATCGGTCGTGATAGTGTTTCGGGCGCGGTCCCGGAGAACGGGCGCCACGGGTCGGCGGGACGAGGGACGGGCGTCCGCGACGACCCCGACGGCACACGTGGCGGAGTTTTACCCCGGGAGACCGAACGGGCGAGCATGGAGATCCGCGGCGAGCGCGAGTGCCAGGACTGTGGGGCTCGGTGGTCGTACTACGAGACCGGGAGCGTCACCTGCCCGTCGTGTGGCAGCCTCGTGAGCGTCGGGGTCGACGACCGGACGCTCCACACCGACACGCCCGTCGAGTTCGACCTCTCCGACGAGCGCCGGACCGTCGACGCGGAGGGGATCGCGGCGGCGGCGGACGACCTCAAGTCGGCGGCGCGCGAGTACGTCAACCGGCGCGGGTTCGTCCGCGGGGGCGACCTGCTCGACCTCGACGACACGTACCTCGCCGCGGCCGAACTCGTCCAGGCGGTCGACGTCCTCGCCCGCGAGCGGTCGCCGTCGGACGACGAGCGGCTGTACGTGCTCGCCCTGGTTCGCGGCGCCGACTCGGGCGAGCGCCCCTCGCCGGGCGACGTCCCCGACGCGATGGCGGCCGCCCGGGGGCTGGCGTACGCCGACGCGGTCCTCACCTACCGCGGAGAGGTGACCGACTGGCTGCGCGACCGGGGGGCCGACGAGGGACGACGGACGCTCGGGCGCGTCGTCGAACGGGCCAAGCGCGCCCGGGCGTTGCAGGGCGACGTCCCGCCCGGGGAGAGCGAGACGCTCGTGGCCGCGACACGGGAGGTGGCGGCGTACCTCCGGGACGGTGACGAGGACGCGCTGGCGCGGGCGCGCGACCGGCTCGGCCGCCTCGACGACTGACCGGGACACCGGGGGCGCCCGGCGGCGGGGCCGGACCGGTCAGGGGAGCTCGACCGGGACGTCCTCGGTCAGGCTCGCGGCCTTCAGCGTGTTGTGCAGGAGCATCGCGCGGGTCATCGGCCCGACGCCGCCCGGGACCGGGGTGATCGCGCTCGCCACCTCGCGGGCGCTCTCGAACTCGACGTCGCCGACGAGCGTCGACTCGCCGTCCCGCTCGACCCGGTTTATCCCCACGTCGATCACGACGACCCCGGGCGAGAGCATCGAGCCGTCGACGAGCTCGGGGACGCCACACGCCGCCACGACGATGTCGGCCTCGCGGGTGTGGGCCGCGAGGTCGTCTGTCCGGGAGTGACACACCGTCACGGTCGCGTTCCCGCCCTCGGCCTTCTGGACGAGAAGGTTCGCCAGCGGCTTGCCGACGATGTCGGAACGGCCGACGACGACGACGTCCTCGCCCGCGGGGTCGACGTCCGCCGCCGCGAGCAGGCGCTGGACGCCGTGGGGCGTGCAGGGCACGTACCGCGGGTCGCCACGGACGAGCCGCCCCAGGTTCTCCGGGTGGAAGCCGTCGACGTCCTTCGTCGGGTCCAGGTCCCGGACCACCCGCCGCTCGTCGACGTGGTCGGGGAGGGGGAGCTGGACGAGGACGCCGTGCACGTCCGGGTCGTCGTTCAGCGCGGCGACGGTCCCGTACAGCTCCTCGGCCGGCGCGTCGGCGTCGATGGTGACGTCGCGCGTCGCGATCCCCACCTCCTCGCAGTCGCCCTGCTTCATCGAGACGTACGTCTCGCTCGCCGGGTCGTCGCTCATCAGCACCGTCGCCAGCGTCGGGGTCACGCCGGCGTCGCGCAGCGTCTCGACGCCGGCCGCGACGTCCTCGCGGACCTCCGCGGCGACTGCGTTCCCGTCGATGAGGTCGGCCTCGCTCATGGGCGAACAGACCCGGCGACGGCCAATCAATCCACCGATCCGTGCATACCTCGCCGTCATTCCGGGTTTCTGTATGCACGGACGTGGATCGGCACCGCGGCGGGGACGCCTCGCCGCGACGTGGATCGAACAGCGCGTCAGGGACACGCCGCGGCGTCGAACGTCCGCCGGTCCGACCCCTGGCGCCGGAGCGACACGGTCGCCGTATCGAGGCGCAGGAGGGCGACCTGTCCCCCGTAGCCGTGCGTCTCGTCGTGGCCGCGGACGACCACGCAGTCCGCGCCGTCCGGGACGGCAAACGAGGCAGACCGGGTGAACTCCCTCGTCCCGTGGGCGTGGAGCAGCTCCCGTCGCCCCACCCGTTCCCCGTCGAGCGTCTCGACCTGCCACCAGTTCGCGTACCCAGGTTCGCCGTCGTCGTCGTGGTACAGCGTCACGTCGAACCGGACCTGGTCCCCCGAGACGGTGGCCTCGACGCCGGTGACGTTCGCCTCGCGGAGGTCGAGGTCGCCCCCGGTCGCGGCGCTCTCTGCCGTCGCGCCCCCGTCGGTCCCGTCGCTCCCCGTCGTCGCGGACCCGTCGGTCCCGTCCGGCGAGCGGTCGCCGTCGGTCGAACAGCCAGCGAGCAGCGACAGCGCGGCGAGAACGGCGCGTCGAGTGGGCACGAGCCCACCCCGGGGTGGGCGAGTGTTAGTCGTTACTCGTACAGCGGCTCCTCGTCCTCGTAGAGGGGGTACTCGTCGGTCAGCTCGTCGACGCGCTCGCCGACCTCCTCGAGGACGGCGTCGTCGTCGACGTTCTCGACGACCCGCCCGATCAGCTCGCCGACCTCGCGGAGCGCCGCCTCGTCCATGCCGCGGGTGGTCAGCGCGGGCGTGCCAGCGCGGATGCCCGAGGGGTCGAACGGCGAGCGCGTCTCGCCCGGGACGGTGTTGGCGTTCAGGACGATGCCCGTCTCGGCGAGCGCCTCCTCCGCGGTGCCGCCGGTCAGGTCGGGGTGGGACTCCCGCAGGTCGACGAGCACGAGGTGGGTGTCGGTGCCGCCGGAGACGAGGCCGAAGCCCTGCTCGCGCAGCGAGTCGGCGAGCGCCCGGGCGTTGTCGACGACCTGCCGGGCGTACTCGTCGAACTCCGGCCGGAGCGCCTCCGCGAACCCGACGGCCTTGCCGGCGATGTTGTGCATCATCGGGCCGCCCTGCGCGCCGGGGAACACGGCCGAGTCGACGGCGTCGGCGTGCTCCTCGTCGCACATGATGATCCCGCCGCGGCCGGCGCGGATCGTCTTGTGGGTCGAGCCGGTCACGAAGTCGGCGACGCCGACGGGCGAGGGGTGGACGTCCGCGGCGACCAGCCCGGTGATGTGCGCGATGTCGGCGACGTGGTAGGCGCCGACCCGATCGGCGACCGCCTGGACGCGCTCCCACTCGACCTCGCGCGGGTAGGCCGAGTAGCCCGAGACGATGACGTCGGGGTCGAACGACTCGGCCGTGGCTTCGAGGCCCTCGTAGTCGACGTAGCCCGTCTCCGGGTCGACCTGGTACTGCTCGACGTCGAATATCTGCCCGGCGAAGTTGGCGGGGTGGCCGTGCGAGAGGTGCCCGCCGTGGTTCAGCTCCAGGGAGAGGATGCGGTCGCCGGGGTCGAGGACGGCGAGGTAGACGCCCATGTTGGCCTGCGTGCCCGAGTGGGGCTGGACGTTGACGTGCTCGGCGCCCCACAGCTCCTTCGCGCGCTCTATCGCCAGCTCCTCGACGGTGTCGGCGTTCTCACAGCCCGCGTAGTAGCGCGACTCGGGATACCCCTCGGCGTACTTGTTCGTGAGCGGCGACCCCTGGGCCTGGAGCACCGCGCGGCTGGCGTGGTTCTCGCTCGCGATCATCGCCAGCGTCCCGCGCTGCCGCTCGACCTCCGCCTCCAGCGCGTCCGCGACCGCCGGGTCGGCCGCCCGAACGTCGTCGAACTCCATACGTGGCGTCCGGACGGCCCGGCCGATAAGCCTGTCCTTCGGTCGCGGATCGGCCGCGACGGCGACCCGGGCGGCAGTTACAGGAGACCGATTACGATAAAATCAAGTGCGGGACCGCTATGTTCCAAGCGATGCCGCTCGCGACCAACCAGCACGCCAACGACCTGGCCGACGTGCTCCGCTCCGCCCTCTCCGCCGCCGGCGACGACCTCCTCGTCGTCGACCCCGCGGCGGGGACGCTCTCCGAACTCGTCTCCGTCGCGACGGAGTTCTCGGGCGACCTGCCCGTCGTCAGAGTCGTCGCGACCGAGTCGGTGCTCAAGGCGGCGACGGACGACTTCCGCGTCGCCAGCAACGCCGCCGACCTCGTCGAGGCGGGCCGGCTCGCCCTCCGCGCCGACGGGACGGCCGAGAACACGCTCCTCGTCTCGCGGGACGCCGTCCTCGCCGTCGTCAGCGCCGGCGACCGCATCGCCGCGCTCTCGACCGACGACCGGGAGTTCGTCGAGGCCGCCTTCGAGACCTACCGGGGCCACTTCGAGGACGCCACGGCGTATCAGCTCCGCACGCCGCCGCTCTCCCGCGTTCGCGAGACCCTCGCCGCCGAGGTGGGAGAGGACGCGCTCGCGGACTTCGACGCGGCCCTCGACGCGCTCGACGACGCGCCGGCGGTCGACGAGGTGACCATCAGCCTGCTCGTTGCGGCGAAAAACGACGTGCTCCTCTACGACATCAGCAAGTGGGGGGAGAACGTGGGGATCGCCTCGAAGGCGACGTTCTCCCGGACCAAGACCCGCCTCGAGGAGGCGGGGCTGATCGACACCGAGAAGGT
This sequence comes from Haloferacaceae archaeon, assembly GCA_042217235.1. Lineage (GTDB taxonomy): Archaea > Halobacteriota > Halobacteria > Halobacteriales > Haloferacaceae > A07HB70. The sequence goes on from JBDGTB010000012.1 coordinate 49,809, forward strand.
ACCGATCGACGTGGGGCGCCCGCGCCTCCGCCTGAAGCTCGGGGAGGCGGCGCCGAGCGACCCCCGCCCCGCGGCCCTGGTCGACGCCGTGGCCGAGTTCGAGGCCTGACCGCCCACGCTTTTGAGGCGCTCGCTCGACCCTCGCGTATGGGCCGGACGAGCGTGACGCAGGGACGGGAGTCATGAGTCGAGTGACCGTGGGGATCGTCGGCGACGGGCCCGCCGTCGCGGCCGCCCGCGGGGCGTTCGAGGATGTCGAGGCGGCGACCCGCGCCGTCGACCCGGACGACCTCGCCGGGGTCCACCTCGGGGTCGTCGTCGCGCCGACCGGGGCGGCGGCGTTCGACGCGGCCGACGAGCACGCCACACGGTGGCTCGCGGTCGAGGTGGGCGGCGTCGGGGGACAGCCGGTCGCGGACGTCGACGCCGCCGTCGGGACGTTCGACGCGGTCCGGTACGGCGACCTCCGGTCGCGCGTGGCCGCGAACGAGGCGCTCGCCGACGGCGACCCCGCCGACGGCGACCCCGACGCGCCGGGGACGCCGCGGCCCCGAGGCGACCGGAGCGCCGTCCGGCTG